>LCLP01000009.1 GCA_001002135.1 Candidatus Pacebacteria bacterium GW2011_GWA1_46_10 | reverse complement strand
TTGTACCAACCCTCAAAAGAAATAGTTTCACCTTTCGCTTGTAATTTATATTCCCCTCCAGTTACAGTTACAGTTACAGTTACTCCCGTCACCTCCATCATCTGACAAGCTACAAACCTTTTCCAAATCAATTCGTATAATCTCTCCTGATCGCGGTTAAATTGTGCGCTGAGCATTGTGGGCTGCGCGCTTACGTCCGTCGGCCGAATGGCTTCATGAGCCTCTTGCGCCACCTTGGATTTAGTCTTAAAAAGCCGTGGGGTTTCCAAAGCATATTCCTTACCATAAGTAGTAGTAATAAAATCTTTGGCAGCACTTACTGCCTCAGCTGCCAAATTTGTTGAGTCCGTTCTGTGATATGTAATATGCCCCTCTTCATATAAGCCTTGGGCAATCTGCATGGTTCTTTTGGCACTCCACCCCAGTCTATTTGCCGCAGCCTGCTGCAAAGTAGAAGTAGTAAATGGCGCCGGCGGCGTCCTTTTAAACTCCTTTTTTTCTACACTATCAACTATGAACTGTGAACTAACTAACTTCTGTTCCGCTTCATCCGCCTCCAGTTGGTTTTTTATCTCCGTCATCAACTTCACACTTAGCACTTGGCCCTTAGCACTTAGCACTACATTGATATCCCAAAATTCAACAGGGATAAAAGCCTCAATTTCTCTTTCTTTTTCAACCACCAGTCTCACCGTCACCGATTGCACCCGACCGGCCGACAGTCCCCGCCTGACGGCCGACAGTCCCCGCCTGATTTTTTTCCACAACAGGGGCGACAGTTTATAACCCACCAGTCTATCCAATATTCTTCGGGCCTGTTGGGCGTCCACCAGTTTCATATCTAATTCTCTGGGATGTTCTAAAGCCTCTTTTATGGCATGCTCAGTAATTTCATGGAAAACAATCCTAGAAAATTTAGGATTTAGGATTTCGGATTTAGAATTTCCTTTCAGCAGCTCCGCTACATGAAAGGCTATGGCTTCTCCCTCCCGATCCGGATCAGTTGCCAAAAATATCTTGGTTGCTTTATCACTTAGTTTCTTAATCTCTTCGGTCTTGGCCTTCTGCTTGTCAGTCTGCACATATTCCGGCTCGAAATTCTTGTCTGTCTTTATCCCCAGTTTTTTCTGCGGCAAATCCCGGATATGTCCAAAACTAGCCTCATTCTGCGGCAAATCCCGGATATGTCCAAAACTAGCCTCAATTTGATAGTCCGGTCCCAAAAATTTCCCCAGCGTTTTCGCCTTCGTTGGTGACTCAACAATTACTAAATCCATAAAATTACTATGAACTATCAACTATTAACTATCAACTGTTAATCCTATCATCCCCGTCAAATTTGACATCTCTTGCTCATTTGTACGATCGTGTGTTTGAACAAGAAACTATTCTCCCACCCCAGATACAGCTGCATAATTGAATTTGTCTTCTACCCCAAAATATTTAACCAAAACTTTGCGGGCAATGGGAGCTGCAACGCGAGAGCCTTCCCCCCCACCTTCTACTAAAACCGTCACTGAAACTGTGGGGTCTTCGGCCGGCGCATATGCTGTCAGCCAGGCATGTGTCCCAGTCTTGCCACTTGCCAATATATATTCTGCCGTTCCGGTTTTACAAGCCACCTGCGGTTTGAAATCAAACAGCGGAAAGGCCGTTCCGTCTTTGCTGCACGCTCCAATCATCCCCCTCTTAACAATCTCCAAAATTTTGTTATCTATTTTGAGGGTTGAGCACTGTGGGCTGAGGGCTTTGTTAAGATGCGGTACACACTTCTTTCCTCCCGCCGCAATTACATTAGTCATCACATTTACTTGTATGGGAGTGGTCAGCGGCTGGTGTGGGAATCAATCCCGTCACTTCTCCCGGCAAATCAATTTTTGTTTTCTCTCCCATTCCTAAATCTTTCGCCCAGGCGGCCATCAGATCAGGTCCCACCATTTCTCCTACCTTGTAAAAAAAAGTATCCACTGACCGGGCCAAGGCTTTTTCCCACCCCACCACTCCTTCGGTCTTGCCATATTGATTGAAATACCAATTGGTATACGCGAAGCTGCCAATATTAATGACCCCTTTGTCATCATATGTAAAATTTTTGTCTGCCTTTTTCTCCATCAAGGCCGCAATGGTCGTCACCATTTTAAAAGTCGATCCGGGGGGGTAAATCCCTCCAATCGCTCTGTTCAAAAGCGGCATACTAGTATCACTTAAAGATTTTTTAATATTTTGGGGATCAAAACCGGGGCTAGAGACCAAGGCCAAAATTTCTCCTGTCTTAGGATTGGCTACCACCACCGCCCCTTTTCGCCCCGCCAGAGCAGTGTATGCAACCGTTTGCAAATTAGCGTCTAAACTTGTTTGCAGATCTTTTCCTGGTTTGGGGTCAGATTTACCCAAATTGCGTACCACTTCCTGATGCGGATCCACCTCCACCAGCTGACCGCCATCGATTCCTCTTAATTGATCTTCGTATTCCTGCTCCAATCCGGATCTACCAATTTGACTGCCAATCTCATATTTCTGGCCCTGCTCGCGCAACAGTCCTACTTCCTGCTCATTTATTTCACCCAAATACCCTACTACATGGCCAGCTGCCAATACCCGATATTTTCCCCCAGTGATAAGTTGCAAACTCCCCAGGCGCATTAATAAAAGTCCCATCGCCGCCAGTACTACCAGCCATACTACCAATCCTCTGCGGTAATCAATCGGCATCTCCGTCTTTTCCCTGGGCTGTTTGGTCATCACATCCGTCACTACAAAATCCCCAAAAGATACTCCCGGCTTAAACTTAATCATTGCCAATCATCAGCAAACATTTCATACCAGCTGATTAAACCTGGTGCTCCCAATAACAGCCAGAATATAATTTCATCAATGGGCAAGAAACTTCCCCACAATTTTAAACCCCCTAAATAGTTTGTGCCTCCAAAAACCCAATGATTATGCGTTAATCCCACCCATTCGGTCAACCCTGCTACCATCAAAAAATATATTCCTAATGGCCAAAACTTCCAAATTAATCTTCGTGAATGAACCAAGACCACAACTATTGGCACTGAAATAAAAAAGATGCCCAAGTTTACATAAAAATAGGGTATATGCAGTAAGGCCGGCCTTATCAAATACAACATACCAAACACAATCAACAATGTTGTCACAAAAGCCACCAAATATTTCATCCTCTTAGGAAACTTCACTCTGTCTTTTCCTTTATCTACAAAAAATTCCCACCAGGCAATTACAAAATACATCCAAGTAAACGACCAGGCCAAAGTTTCAATCGGCAAACTATTCCGTAGTAGTCTTAATGCACTATTTGGCACAAACCATGATCGATCCAAATAAGACAAATGATCAAAAATTACCCAAAGCGGAATAGCAAACATTACACAAAACATTAAAGTTTTCTTTATTAACTTCGGCTTCCGCAAAGATAAGTATAGGGCGGGAACTCCAAAATACAGTAGAGTAGTCAAAAGAAAATTTAGATTGAATATCCAGGCTGCTGCGGTAGCCACCAAGGGAAGTGCCATCATTAATACCCAATCAATTGCCATATTCTAAATATACGACTACCGTAGCCCTCCTACAACCCTAACTTTACTCAAAAGCTTGGCGTCATCCAAAACCATTCCGCAGCCCCGGACTACTGCCGTCATGGGATCTTCGGTAATATACACCGGCATTCTAGTTTCCTCGCTCATCAGCTTATCAATCCCGGCAATTAGTGCCCCACCTCCGGCCATCACAATCCCTCGCTCTAGCACATCGGATACTAGTTCTGGAGGCGTCTCTTCAATCAAATCTGCTACCCCACCAGTAATTTCTCTTAAAGTTGGTAACATGGCTTCCCTAACTTCTGCCGCCGTGATTTTTATGGACTTTGGCAACCCCGATTCCAAATCTCTTCCTCTAATCACCATCACCTTGTCAGTTCCCTTAAAGGCAGATTGATGAGCATTGCCCAATGTAATCTTGATCTCCTCCGCGGTTCTCTCTCCTATCAACACATTATATTTAAGCCTCATGTAATGCGTATAATGCGTAATTGCCTCATCCAGCTCGTCTCCGGCAATCCGCAATGATTTATTAAGAACTATTCCCCCCAAAGAAATCACCGCAATCTCACTGGTTCCTCCGCCAATGTCTACAACCAAAAGTCCTCCCGGATCGGTAATTGGCAATCCAGCTCCAATAGCCGCCGCCATCGGTTCCTCAATCAAAAAACACTGCCTGGCTCCTGCAGACAGTGCGGCCTCTTGCACGGCTCTTCGTTCTACTTCCGTTACCCCAGATGGGATGCCAATTACTACCCGGGGCTTGGGTATCCGAGGGATTGCATGGCCGGTTTCATGCACCCGTAATAGTGCCTAAGCATTGCCTCTGTAGCATCAAAATCCGCAATCACTCCGTCTTTTAGAGGTCTGATGACCTCAATCGTGGCCGGATTACGTCCCAACATCTTTTTGGCCTCTTCGCCAATGGCCAACACCTGCTTGGTTTTTTTGTGCATAGCCACCACCGACGGCTCCCTGATTACAATGCCTTTGCCTTTCACATGTACCAGTGTGTTTGCAGTCCCCAAATCAATCCCCACATCATACGAGAGAAGACCGAATAAATAATCTAACATATGTCACCCCTCCGGTCTCCTCGATGTCCGCCAATAATCGCTCCCTGAGCCGTATACGAACAGTATTGAAAAGGTGAAAGGGAAGATATGGAGGACGAAAGTAAGCCAAAAAAGTAATCCAACATAGCACTCGCAATATAATCTTCCCTCTTGATTTTGTCCACCCCAAACTGCTATCAACCTACCGCATCCACAAATCGTTTCTTCATATCTCGAACAGTTCGCAACGCGTCTCTTGCCAATTCCTTACTAACCCTATTTATAACCGTCTTCTTCTCTGCCTCAGAAAAGAGATTTTCTAGCGCCCCCAACCTCAACAACGATCTATCAAAGCCCCACAAACGATTCGCGTTATCAATAATACTTCGCAGAATTGGCTCAAAACTTAAACCCGACCTCGAAATTATCCCCAGCATCCATAAAATATCTATCTCATCCTTCTCTCTCAAACCAACTCCCGAGCTGTCCACAATATCCAACTTGACAGCCAAAGTATCACGAACACTTGGCACTACAACTAAACCTCGCTCCCTCTGCAATGAACCAAGCACGTCAGGGGGATCGATAATTATTGCATCGGGAGTCATAACTCTATCGTTAAATCTTATTGAATTATGACCTGTATATAAATCAATGGGCACAACATTATTAACTCCAACGTTGTTCCCTGTCGGCAGAGTTATGTCGTAGGAAAACTTATCTTTCAAGCCAGGAGCAGGTCTTTTCTGAATATCTTCAATTATTCCTCTCGCCTTCATCTCTGCCGCCAACTGGTCGAAAGAACCAGGCCTCCAGGACACTATATCTAAATCCTCTGTTCCCCTAGAATTATTAACGGCGGAGGCGCCAAACACCTCCAACCCCCTAAAAAAGATCGATATCCCACCTATATGAACAAGGTCGGTAGGAAGTAGTCCTATACTCTCCGCTGTCTTCCCAATATTTGTCAAAAGATAATCTACTTGATACCAGTAACCCCTCTCTTGTCTCGAACCCCTAAAACCCTCTCTAAACATCCCGTATGGATTATCCGTCATCAGCAAATTTTACAGGCTATGTTTTCCAAAATCAATCGACCTAGAAAATAGTGTAAACTTGATTTCATGTCTTGGCCAAAACGCCTAATTTCCAGTTTCTATTTTCTATTATTTATCTTCGTCCCCCTGGTTTGGCTCTCCAATACTTCTGAACTCTTTGAGTTTAACAAGCTCATTCTTACCTATGTTTTAACTACCCTTATTGTTGGCACCTGGGCCATCCGCTGCATTTTAGAAAAGAAATTTATTTTCAAACATACGCTCTTAGATTGGCCCATCTTAATCTTCTTAATCACTCAATCTCTTAGTCTCTTATTTTCTATCGATCCTCACGTTTCCTGGTTTGGTTACTATTCCCGCTGGAACGGCGGTCTCTTATCTCTTCTCTCTTATTCCTTATTATATTGGGCTTTTGTCTCGAACATGGATTCCAAATCGGCTTTGAGGGCTGTGCATTGTGCGCTGTGGTCTGCTGCCGTCGTAGCTATTTATGGCAGCTTAGAGCACTTCGGAGTTTCTGTCTCCTGCCTCTTAACCACCGGCTCATTTAATGTCTCCTGTTGGGTCCAAGATGTGCAAACCCGGATCTTTGCCACACTCGGCCAACCCAATTGGCTGGCAGCATACATAGTAGCACTAATCTTTGTACCGCTTTCATACCTCACCCCCTTCCGTTCCCCCTCTCCTAAATTAGGAGAGGGGTTAGGGGTGAGGTATTGGACGAACCTTGGAATTTTCATTTCATTGTTTTTAACTTTGTTATTTACCAAATCCCGCTCCGGTCTTCTGGCATTTGGAATTTCGTCAATCGTCTTTTGGTGTCTTAGTTTAGGTAAATTAGAAATTAGGTCAATTAGAAATTTTATTATCCTTAATTCCTTATTCTTAATCCTGGTTCTACTAGTTCCCAACCCCATCCGCGATCTAGTACTACCTAGCACTCAGCCTCTAGCCCCTAGCACTGGACCTGCTTTGGAATCTGGCGGAACTGAATCAGGAACTATCAGAAAAATTGTCTGGACCGGAGCCCTACGGATTTGGCAAGCCAACCCCAAAAATTTCCTCATTGGCACCGGTCCTGAAACTTTCGCCCAGGCCTACTATCAATACCGCCCTCTCGAACACAATCAAACCTCCGAATGGGAACTGCTCTACAACAAAGCCCACAATGAATTCCTTAATTACCTAGCCACCACGGGAATATTAGGATTGGGAAGCTATATTGTCCTTCTCATTGCTATGGCTAGAGTTTTTCAAATTTCAAATTTCAAATTTCAAATTGCACTATTTGCTGGATGGGCCAGCATAATAGTGACCAACTTCTGGGGATTTTCCGTCGTCATCATGCAGCTGCTGTTATTTCTCCTACCCGCCACCGCCATCGTCATCGAAGATGGTGAGCAAAGTCCTGAGCGGAGTCGAAGGGCGAAGTCGAACCATGACAAATAATCA
>LCLP01000008.1:4694-10409 GCA_001002135.1 Candidatus Pacebacteria bacterium GW2011_GWA1_46_10 | reverse complement strand
TCTTCAGGAATGGATTGACTGCTATCTGTTTGAATCGATGTTCCGACAACCCAAGCATTATTGCTGGTACAGAGTGCGGCTGTCGCGTATTCGTTACAGGCATATACAACCATTCGACTGGTACTTTCCGATGAATCCTTGTACCGGGATGCCCAGACATACGCAAGTTTTGTTGCGGATGATAAAGTTTGCGTTTTGGATAAGAAAGAGCGAGCTGAAGTTGCACCATATGTAGCCGCATTGTTATCGGGAGACATTGATTTAACTCCGCTTGTTGCTGATCCTACAGCCTCAAGTTGGTAACCGACTCCCAAACTGGTGATATCTTCCTCCAACACGAGAGTGCCGCCGGCAGGAGTATTGTTAGAGCCATTATATTGTTTTATCAAAGTGTCACTATTGAGTTGCATCTTGCTCAACGAGCCGACCGATGTGCTATTGGTACCGACATATAAATACTGGTTGTTATAATCCGGAATCGCGGCTCCAACTAAATTAGTTGTTCCAGAAAACTGTTGATTCGAATCGGCAGCGCTAATACCCAATCCAGGGTTAGCATGAGATTGCATCGCACGGTAACCGACTTCGTACATTTGTTTGACTTTTAATTCACTTAGCGCGGTTGCGGTTACGAAAGGTTCGTCAATAACGCCATTAAAGAATTGATCGAAAGTGGTGGTATTGGGTGACCAACAGCCAATACAGAAAGGAGCGGCGGAATCAGACAACGCGGCTGTACCCGCGCCTGAACCGAAGCCTGCCAAATTGCCGTTAATGTAGATGTACATGTTGGCACCGTTTCGGACAGCCACGACGTGATGCCATTGATTCAGAGAAAAGGGCATGGTTGAAGTGATGGTGACAACGCCGCCGTTATAGATAGTAAAATCAATGGTCGTTCCATTATTTAGACGAAGGAAGAAGGGGCCATTGCTCCACTTACTCTGAATCATTTGATTGGCAGCTGTAGAGGTGGGATAGATCCAGGCGCCAAGTGAGATGGTAGTGCCCGTGGTGATGTCAAAGTCCGCGTCGTCAGCGGCGGTACCGGTGGTTCCGGTGACAAGATAATCTCCACCGTCAAAGCTGAGGGCTTTACCCCTGACACCGGCCGTTCTGGTGGGAACAGTGGTTGACCCCTTGGTAGTGAAAGTGTTGGTTCTGATGGTCACATCGGTGTCGGGACTGGGAACTGTGGTGTCGGCACTAAGCGCGCCGGTGCCGGCAAAAGGCATCATATTCCGGATATCGCCGACCATCTCTTCGGAGATGTATTGATAGGTGTAATATTTGATTGATCCCGATCCCTCGACAGCACTATCAACCCATGTTCCACGTCCTTGATTTTCCTGTATGACGGACACGCCACCCGATGTACCAATATATAAGGTATTTGACCCGGGACTTACAGTTGAGGTTCCCGAGGTAACCTGCAAAGATTTAATATCACTATTTACACTGGCACCCTTAATGACTAGGCCGGGGTTACTCCAATTCCCTGTGGCGCTATTGACATAATAACAACCGTTATAGTACTGAGCCCATATTGTTTCAGACGGTACCCCAAGGATGCCGTAGTAGGTACATACGGCTGATAGGGTAGTGCCGGCGTTATGTGTAATATATAACGTACCATCGTCAGCAAAAGCGACTTTATCGGACCAGAGGACGGTAGCATCCTGAGAGCCGACAAAATAATGTCGGGATGGATCACCAGATGTCTCGTTGATAACGGTTACTCCGCCATCTGTGCCACTAACTCCGGTAGCAACGGCGACAACCTGCTTGGGAGAAACTTTTCCGGTCGCGGTCCAAGAGTAACAATACCGTGTGGCAGCAACGGGTGTTCCAGCACTATCTCTCATGGAGTAGGTGAAGGAGCTGTTTGTTACAGCGTAAATGGAGGTATTAGAGTTATAGGCATTACTAGTACAATCACTAAGACTTACAGGGTTGGCTCCCGAAATGTAGCCAATTGTTACGGATTCAATGATTGGAGGAGAGTTGAAGGTGTAAGGGAGATACACGTTTTCGGTGAGAGGATTTGTAGTACCAGCTACAAATCCCCAGCCGGAGACAGTGATTTCTTTGGTAGTATCGTTAGGTATAACCGCGGCATCGACGTCCTGCGCTGTTACATTGATAAGTACTTGTCCGGTGTTTAAGCCATTGTACGTAGTGGTGAAGTTTCTTTGGGCGATGGGTCGGTCAGATAAGCTAGTATTTGTTGCGTTGGTCCGTTTGGCAGCGTCATTTCCGAAGTCGATTGCATATAAGCCGGTGGCGGCGGAACCGTTTTCCGCAATATAAAGTTTGCTATTGAGCATTTTGACGGCATTAGGATCGTTGTTGGTACTTACACCAATCATGTAGTTTGTGCTTTGAGCAAAAGAAATCCAGAGTTTTTGAGTATCCACATCGATAATGTCGACTCCGCCTGAATTAGCAATGATATTCGCCCTTTCCGGAAATTGCTGTTTAGCGCCGCGGTTGGCTCCCTCAGGTTCGACATACCAGGAGGCGATACGAAAGACATCTCCGACGTTATATAAGACATTTGAAAAAGTGATCGAAACACCACTGCTTCCAAGTGCTTGCGCTGTGCCGGGAGTAATAGTTACTGCGGTGGCAGCGTGACCGTTGTAGTTGGTCCAGTCAAATGTTGTGGGAGTTTTGATGGTGATGTAAATTGGTTTGGCATTGGCGTTTGAGGGATAGGTCCCGGTAGCTTTAATTAGTGACCCATTATATGTAGTGTTCAGATTGGGATTCACATCCGGTACAGTATCTGATTGAGAAAGGGTCGCGCTGGTGGTAGCGACTGAGAGGGTTACTCCGTTGTACCAGTTAGGATCGATACCCAGCTCGATGAGGACCGCGGGTGTGCTGTCTTTGGTGCGGTCGTAGTAATCAATATCATAAACAACGTTACTGCTTAAATATGTTTGGCCGTCGTTATCGGTCTGACTTGAGTTCATTGTGGCACCACCCATGAGACCGACGCGGTAGGGAGCAGCGGGTTTGACTGGCGCAAACGGATCTGAGACTTGAATGATACCGCTACTGGTCGAAGTAACCGTATCTGCCTTGGTCGAGTCTAAGAAAGTATCGAAAAAGAGACCATCCAGCGGTGTATTGGTACCGTCATTGGCCGTGCCTTCAGCTTTAGATTGATAATGCTGTGCCCAACTCCAATAATCGTTATGGGTGATGGTTTTATTACTGTTTTTGAGCTCGTTTAGGGCTCCCACGATCGAGCTTGCTCCGAATCCTGAAAGGGCAGCACTTGTTGTATCTCCGATTCTGATACCGGCAGTAACAAATTGATCATAAAGTTTGCCGGCTGAGTCTATTATAAATTGGGACACGTCATTATTTTTTAAATTGAGGAAATTTCCGGTGAAGTTTCCGCCTCCTGTTTGATCAAAATCCATTAATATCCCATTACCTGTGAAGTTTTGCGGTCCTGCTTCACCAAGCTTAATCATATTTCCGCTGGTTATGGCTGACGCAGTAGCGGATAGAACATTACCTGTGGTTATTATGTTGGAAGTTAATTTGGCCAAGTCAGAAGTTGAGGTTTCTTGGCCAACCGTAAACTTGGTTACACCTGATTGTGATGCAGTAAGTAGGTCCCCGGATTTTGTTTGATTAACCATTAATGCTGCTTGTCCTACATTGGCTGTATTTTCTATAAACCAGTTACTGGAAGATAAAGTATTGGCAGTATCAGTCACAGATGAAGATAATAGAATAGCAGCTGTGCCTGCCGCATTGGCAATCGTTCCGCTATCAAGGTATAAATTTCCGTTTAATTCCAAATCACCGGAAACTAATAAATCACTGCCTGCTGATATTGCTCCACCATGGCCTGTGGTATCTGATCCGAATCTGGAATATGTAGCTGCAGTGGCACCGGCCACTTGAAGAATTCCGATATTAGTTGCTGTATCTCCCGAAAATCCTATTATATTTGAGGCTGAATCTAGTGTTATGTCACCGCTGGTATTGGAAATCGTTGAAGCAGCATTATAAAGCTTCAAAGTTCCGTCACTTGTCAAAGTCATTTTAGTTGTTCCCGATGCAGATGCAGTTAGAATGTCCTGGTTTTCATATTGATCAACCAAAAAGGCTGCCGTACCTGTATAGTTCCCTGCACCGGGATTATTGACAACACTTAACCTGGAAATGGGGGAGACAGTACCGATTCCTACCAGGTTTGTTAATGTGGTCGGATAAAGTTTACCGGTATTTAACACCCAATAACCACCAACGACATTACCTGAAGCGTCATATATACTGCCGTCAACTTCTAAATCTCCTTCAACATACAGATCATCATCACCGGTTGCTAAACCGGGTGTGCCTGTATCACCAACCCTCGGAAGTGACATTATCACCATTAACTGCCAGATTACCTGTTAAGGTAAGTGCAGTAGCGCTCAGGGTGGCATAATCTGTTCCATCATCGTCCTCAAAAGTGAAAGTATCAGCAGTTTGTCCATGTAATGCCTCACCGTTCTCAAATACAATTTCCCTATTAAGATTAGCTGCCGAAAAATCAATACCATCCTCAAAATCTGGTGAATTTGTATTACCGGCATTAAAACGTATTGCGTCATTAACTACATCGTCAGGATCATCATTTGTTAAAGTAAGCAAGGCATCTACTCCTTCGACTACGTCCACACTATTGTTTTCCTGAACAAGATCTAATAATGTCTGCTCATTGTCTCCTCCAGATGCCGTATCATTTCCATAAATTGAGAAGTAATTTGCGGATGTTGTTACGTCTGCCATGTTTGATGCTTCACTAAAAAACTGTTCGCTCCCCTGTAGTAAAAAGTCAACAGATGCATTGGTTTGGAAGTAACCGGCTAAAGTAAGACCGCCTGTTGATGAAAAATCAGTTCCCGCATCACCAATATTGGTAATAATTGAATTTCCAGTATCAATTCCGGCAGTTGTAAATGTACCTGAAAGTACAATTCCTTTATCCAAAGTTCCGCCTGCAGTATCAACAATGTTTATACCATTGGCTAAATTACCGGCACTATTGGTTATTTCGATGCCGTCGGTTGCACCTGATAATCCTGCCACATCAATATAGATGAAGTTGTCTACCAGGGTAGTACCTGAGGTGGTTGTGTCCAACTGCTGTAATCTTAATAAAGCTTCAGTGTTAAGATCGACCCCGCCTGTGTTTGTAGAAACTGCAAAAATAATCATTTCCAGCAGTCGAGTCATTGTTGTCAAAGTTTAAGCCAAAATAAGTTCCGTCAGCTACTGAATCTGTCCAGTCTAGTGTCTGTAGAGTTGAACCGAAGGCAATTGCACCATTTCCAGCAGGGTTTCCGATTGTGTCCCATAAAGTTGTACCACCTGCACAATCTTTCCATTCCCAAGTTGTGCCTGTAGCTTCATAACTGAGACAGTATTCATCAGTTTGACCTGTTGTGAATACTTCGTTGGGTCCAACTGAGTCATCTGGTAAAACAATCTCAGCGTTACCAGTTCCATCTGTTTGTAACTGAATACTGTCAGTTGTCGCGTCACCAATAACCAATGCTATATTTCCTGTATTGATATTTCCTCCGCCAATTGTTATGTCTCCACTGGAGGTAATAGTACCTGTACTATCAACACTGAATTTTGAAGAAGGAGATACACCTGATTGAAAGTCCACAAAATTATAACCTGTTGCTGCTGATGCTA
>LCLP01000008.1:0-4678 GCA_001002135.1 Candidatus Pacebacteria bacterium GW2011_GWA1_46_10 | reverse complement strand
AATGTCAGATTCAGTGTACCGGTACCATCTGGATTGATGCCTATTGATCCGTTAGTAGTATCGGCTGTGGAAATCGTCATTGCCTGACCAGTAATACCGAATATTCCTGAGGTGGATTCAATTGTGGGAGAAGCAGCGGCAATTGCCAATTTGCCTGCCGAGTCTATATATGGAACCGTGCTTACTCCTGTTCCTAAGGGAAATCCTTGAAGCGTCTCTGAATTTAAAGCATAGGCGACTGTAGCAATCTGAATCCTTGGTGTTGCTTCAGCATCAGCGGCAACCTTAACTCCGAGCCAAATACCGGCATTTTCGGAAAAAACCGAGGATGCGATCGCTCCGCCGCAGGAAGAACCAAGAAGTGTTGAAAAAATTCCGTCTGAATCAGGAGTGATTGAACAGGTTGTAGAGTCCCAAACTGCAGTACCACCAGAACTTACTGTATAAAGCTTAAATGTAAGATCTCTTGCTGTAGTTATCGGAGTACCCAAATTATTAGTAAGTCTTCCTTGGAAAGAAAGATACCTGTTTGGTGTTACCGGAGTTGAAGGATAGGCGAGTGCCCCTTTAAAAACTCTGTCGTAAATCAAATAACCTGAAAGTGCAGAAAAAATAACCAAGATGGCAAAATGTACATATGATGCGATTGGATAAGTATGATATCTTTTGTACCACTTCGGCCTCGTGTAAAAAATATTGTAAATCAAGCTTTGTAGGGTAGGCTTACTCTCAAGTTTTTTGATGATATTCTCCTGGAGATAGCCATAAGGGGAGAATTTGGGGAATTGCAGCTTGGATAGAGGGAATGATTCTTTTTTAAATTCATAGTATTTTTTAAGTGCAGAGATCATCCTGTCATGGCTGGCACGGTTATTGTTAAGGTAGAACTGGTTAAGATACTCTTTAACTCCACCGTCTGTTTTCTTTTGCCATAAAATAAACCTGTTGATGTCGGAGAGATAATTTCTCCTGGTATTTTTAGATATCTTCTGATCTATTAAGAATGAATCGAAGGATGCTATTTTTTCGGATATATATTTAGCTTTAGTATCTGCTGAAAAAACATTTCTAATATCTTTACTAAAATCAAACGAGGAAAGTCCTCTATCAATTAAGAACTGGGAGAATTTTCGTATTGTAGATAACCTCCTGTTGGTAGTTTTTATCGATGAATTTTTAATACTGTTATTTATGTATAAATTTATAAACTCGGGAGTTATATCGGATAATAATATAACGTTTATAAGGAAATGATTGATGTCGCATCGGTAAAACTTCAACGATAGGGGAGAAATGCCGTTTGCCACCAAATAGTTGGAAAATTTTAATATAATTTCTTTTGTGGTGTTAAAATTCATAAGTTATTTTATTCCGCATTAAGCAAATTAAGCTTAGATTATACAGATTATACGGTATATACTAATATTAATATACCAATCCACGCTGTCAATAGCCATAAAGTAGTCAATATATCTACGGTAAATAATTATTATTTCACAATGTATATAAAAGAATAACCGCATGTAGATTTATAGACTTAAATAGTACGATATGATACAAAAAAAATGTATATAAGCACTAAATAGATAAAAAAGGATATAATAGTATGAGGCTGTTAGTTGATATGCGGAAAAATGCGGAATAACTAAATATCAATAACCGAACTAATTTGCGGATAAAATAAAAACCGCATAGATGCGGAATATGAGGAAAGATGAAGCAATAATCGATTAAAAATTTATATTTCACAGAAAGTTTTCATACATAGTGAAAATAACTCAATTGGCAAACTTAACTTTCGAGTGATAAGAATTATTGTTACTTAAAAATCCCGAAAGTTTGACTTCTTGAACTAAGACTTTAAAAAGGTATATATTTATATATATGGAAGATAAAGTTTCAAACGACACATTAAAACATATCTTAATTGCATTATCAATAATAGCAATATTAATTTTGACAATTATTATAACTGTCATTTACATGAGACAAAAGTTAACGATGACTCCGTCTGCCAAGACCGGAAACATAAATTCTGTTATTTCTTTAGATAATTCTTACATCTTTGCTTCACCAGTTAGAGCAAAAGCGGGTAGTGATCTTATAAGAATAACAGTTTTTGTTTTAGATAATGGTGGTCTTGGAGTTTATAACAAAGATGTGATTGTAGGAAACGAAGATAGTGGTTTGACTATAAATAAAACTCAAGCTACAACTGATGAAACGGGAAAAGCGCTGTTTGACATTTCCTCAAATACTCCTGGTACTTATTTTGTTGAGGTAATGATCGATAAATTAACCGTACCACAAAAAGTAAAAATTGTATTTGACTGAATATGGGACCAACAACAGCTCCGGATGTAACAAATGATGTCACAATAGGTCAACAAGTGGTATCTCAAACCGCAACACCTACTGCTACATCTGCTTCTGCAACATCTAGTCCGTCACCGTCTCCAACTGCTTCTTCATCTCCAAAGCCTACTACGTCTTCAGAATCGGAATCGGAATTTATATTCGAAGGATCACCATTTTTCACAGGCTCATTAATTCCAATTTCAGGTAAGCCATTATCTATTTATGGATACGGACCTGCAGGTTCATTAGTTTTTTTGAACGGAATTGGTGTTTCAGGACAGGTAACTGCTAGGCGTGATGGATACTTTAAATTTACATCAATATATTCACATTCAGATAAATATCCTGAATTATGTATTCAGGCTGTAGATGACAGGAAAAGAAGTACCCAACCCGTCTGTATTCCGGCCATACCTCAGGAGAGACTTGTGCCCATTGAGATAGGTCCTGTACTTCTTTCACCTACGGTTAGTCTAAGCAGTAGTCAAGTAGTTAAAGGATCGGATGTTACAGCCAGTGGATATACTATTCCAGGTTCAAAGGTTAGCATTTATTTTGCCAAAGATGAAAATAGATCATTTAATTTAGTAGCAGAAGCTCTAGCCTATAATTTAGCGAGTTTTGATGTCAGCTCAGATGAAAAAGGCTACTTTGAACTATCAATTCCGACAGAAACAGAAAACACTTATAAGATATTTGCAGCCAGTAGAGTAGGTGATGTCCCTACGGCAAAAAGTAACACTCTGACTTTGACGGTATTATCAAAAATAATTTCCCTTTGGCAACTTCTCTGGGACCTTCTTTTCAGAAGCTGGATAAGTCTGGTTATTTTGCTCCAAGTAGTTGCAGTAGTCATTCTCAGTTACCTCTTGTTTAAATCGTCTACAGAGCCTCACAGGATTACTTTAAAGAAGCTTTCAAAGATGGAAAAGAAATACTTGGAGTTTCTAAAACTACGAAAGAAATAATAAAAACTATTATCAACGTGAGTTCAAGTTGTTCCCATTACTAAAGTGAATTAATCTCAATCAAAAATTGGAGTTTGACTCAATAATGCTATGTGAGAGGATTATTTAGCAATCTTATCCTTGAATTTGTTCTTCAAACTTTCCAGTTCGGAAATTTCCATCTCCAACTTGCGCTCCAAAGTTTTTTGTCTGCCTGTCAGCTTTCTGGAGATGTACATACCAAGCATGATAATAATAGTTATGGATAAAATGAAGATAATAATGACTACTACCGGAATAACCCAAACCACTTGTGATGCTTTGGCTACTTTGCCTGCTTCACCATAAGAGGCTGCAATGTCGACTTTGTATTTACCAAACATCCAAGTCTTGCCGAGTTTTGCTTCAAAATTGCGTTTAGCATCAGGAAAGATGTTTCTGGTTTCAATAGTTTCTCTGTCGATTTCACTACCAAACCAATTGGTAATGGTTATCTGGCCCTTGGGATTAATATGGTAATCTCCTTTATTGAAAATTTCAAAAGTTACCGGTACCGGTCCGAACTGTAAAAACTGAGGAATTGATAAACCGGAAATTAAAGCTGATTCTGTAACATCTCCAGCCACCCTAAAGGAAATAAGACTGACAACACGGGAGGATGTGGCTGAAAACTGATCAGTTGAACCGCTTCCAAGTTGGTCTAAGCCTGAAGTTTCAAAATAAACTGCAGCATAATGACCTCCTGATTTGGCATCCTCCGGAACTTTAACTTTGAAATTAACCCTGACTATATCCTGGGCTGCTATAGTTGCTTTTTCATAAGGTAAGGTAATCCAGGAACTGGCCGAATATTGGTTAGAAAGGGGATAAGTTAGGTTATCCAAAAGAGTAGGAAAGCCATTGTCATTGGTTACTATGAAATCAACAACTTTTATAATTCCACTTACAGGTTGTTGAGCTTCGTTTATGAATTTAACCGAAAGGTTATAATTTTCTCCAGGATTGACATTTAGTTGCATTCTGGCGGGAGCTACTACCAACGGAACCCTGTCCTGGGCATAAACTGAATCAGTAACAAAACCCAAAGTCAAGAGAACACTCATAGTTGCTAATATTTTTTTACAATTATTTATATTCATATTTTAATTATTTAACAAACCTAGAACACCGGTACTGCCGTGTATTTAACTTTATTAAAGTAATAACCAGCAGGTTGTGTAGCAGTAATATCGATTCTAAAACAAACATTAGCAATTGATCCAGAAACCGGTCCGGCATTAGTCATAATTGCAGCTCTTGTTTCTGAAGCTGCAATGTCAGCAATTTGTTTTGTGGTAAATGTTCCACCACTGTATAAAAATACTGCATCTGTT
>LCLP01000007.1 GCA_001002135.1 Candidatus Pacebacteria bacterium GW2011_GWA1_46_10 | reverse complement strand
TCAACGCCTTTAGGAACGCGCTTAATCTATCAATTTTCTGGCCGACTTGGCCAGTTTTGGCAAATCTTCCTTCACGGTATCCCAAACGATTTTCGGATCAATGTCGTCATACTCGTGGATCAGCTTGTTTCTGATTGATATTGCCTCAATCAAGGGCAGATCCGAATGCTGTTCGACAAAAAACGCACTCAATCGCTTGGCCGCTTCACCGACAACTTCAATTTTTCTCACTACAGCGTCCTGCAACATTTGGTCCGACTGAAAATCGGAGAGGTCCTTCCCCCGAATATATCCCAGAGCCTGTTCTATCGCTTCTAACATCTGTCTTAAATAGACGCGGTCTCTATCGATCACAGTATTTGTATCAAATCATTCCTAATATATGCTTGGACGAATTTATTGACTTTCGTGACCAAATCCACCTTTCTTCCAATTTCTCTCTCCAACTCACTCTGCGCCGCAGCCAAATCGAAAAGACTTAGTTTTTTTTTCTTGTCAAACTCTACCAAGATATCAACATCGCTGTCCGGCCCCGCCTCCCCCCTAGCTTCAGAACCAAAAATAGCGATTTTCACCGCCCCGTACCTCACCAAAACATCTTTCACGCTTCTGCTCATCTTATCCATACCCGTCAATTATACACAACCCATCGTCATTCGTGACGCCCCCCATATCGGTTTACCACACCTGGATTAAACAACCCCACATCCGTCATTGCGATCCGCCAGTTGACGGAGTGGCAGTCTACCCTCGTCATTGCGAGGAGTGTACTCACGACGACGAAGCAATCTATATGGATCGCCACGCGATCCGCCAGCTGGTGGACGCTCGCGATGACATTACAATCACCAGAACACCGAAGGGAACCGTAAACGCCAAAACCAAATTAATACCAGAGCTGACGGGGCTCATCCAAAGACAAATTGACTTCACCGGCCCAATACCCTCATTATCTATTCAACAGATCAAGTAACTCGGCCTGGCCCACAAAACCCACGAAAAACTCAGCCGCAAAAAAGCGCCCCAAGTGATTGATCAAACCTCCTCTCCGCAAACCAACGACTAGGCACGCTGGATAAACTCCCAAAAATTACTTCCATCCACTTGGCTCCAGCTTGAGTTATTATATTTTCCCCAATCCTTTGGTTGCTTTCTCTTTTTTTGCTTATATTTAATTTCCACACCAAACAATTTTCCTCCCTTTTCTTCCACCAAATCGACTTCTTGTCCTTCATACGTTCTCCAAAAATACAGGTTCGTCTTATAGCCCAATCCCAGCTGGCATTTATATTTCTCGGCCACTACAAAGTTTTCCCACAACTTACCTACATCGTCCCGAATCGCCATCGGATTTTGATTGTTGATTATGGCATTTCTGATGCCAACATCCAAAAAGTATATTTTTCTTTTTTTGTTTAAGGCCCGCCGAAGGTTGCCCGAATAGGGCCTCAAACTAAAAATTACGAAGACTTTTTCCAACAAGTCGATATACGAAGCCACTGTTTGTTTGCTCACCCCAACAGTGCCGGCCAATTCATTAAACGATACTTCATTACCTATTTGCAAAGCCAGAGCCTGCAATAATCTTAAGACAATCTCCGAATTCTTTATCTCGTTAAATTTCAGAACGTCCTTATATAAATAATTTGCCGCCAGTTGTTTTATCTTTACTGATTTTTCTTCATTGGATTCCAGACTCCATACTCCGGGATAACTTCCGTATA
Organism: Candidatus Pacebacteria bacterium GW2011_GWA1_46_10; assembly: GCA_001002135.1. Classification (GTDB taxonomy): domain Bacteria; phylum Patescibacteriota; class Microgenomatia; order UBA1400; family PJMF01; genus UBA10119. The sequence goes on along the minus strand of LCLP01000007.1, from coordinate 9,815 downwards.
TTAACCATTTATCCAGATCCCTCTCCCGGAAAACACTATCCCTCCCCCGCCAAACTTCTTTGACCGATAATGGAAATAGCCAAAATTCATCGCCCCTTCCCGTTAGCGGCTCACTGATTTCGTTTGCCAAGTCCAGCGATGAAGAACCCGCTACACCTGGAAAAAAAGAGCTAAGGAATGGGAAATTTGGCTTGAGATTTTTGGCAAAACACCCTAGACTGAATTAATATGGCTAGAATAAAAGGAATCACAGAGTTCGTGGAGACAGTGGCTACACTTTCTATCGACCCGCCGCTGCCTGAACATGTAAGCGGTGATTTCCTATTGGTATTTGCCGTTTGTGATGGTGTTGCTAATGCCCTATCAGCAACGGGTTGGACAATAGGGGGACAAAGCGTTTCCGGCGGAACGACTACCTCTGCTTGTAGGGCTGGTTGGTTTTACAAGATTGCAGCCAGCGCTGCAGAAACAATCACCATCGCGACGACAACAACGACAACCACCTGGGTGGCGACGATGATAAACATCGAGGGCGCACATGCCAGTACGCCGATTGATGTAAGCAATGGCAACGGCATTACTATCGGAGCCAATCCTGGCACAGCAACGCCGTTCCAAGCGGCGTCAGTAGACGTAGTTAATGCGAATGCGCTGGTATTTTGGACGATGTTCAACTCACTATCTACGCCTTCTCCATTCCCCGGCATCAGAACAATAAGCGCACACGACACAGGCGCTATTGGTCTGGGTATTGGAATGCTTCCCCAGGTGGCCACGGGCGCATCCGGAACATGGGATTTCTATACGGAGGACCACGCTTCCACAGTGCAAAACTCGGTGTCTTTTACCGTTGCCATCCGTGATGCAGCCACCCCTGTGTATCTCCCTGCCTATCTAGACAAGACTCACTCTGCTATGCTGTCGCCATTCCGTGGTATTACGGCTTCTGTCCGTGGTGAGGTAAACAATGCCACGAATACAACACTTTACACCAACATGCCCGCGATGGGTCTGAAACAGTCAACGAAAGTATTCCACTACGACGACTCGCTAACCACATTTTATGATGTGACTACCGCTGCCAACAACGCCGCAACCGCTGATCTAACTCTATTTGATAGTACAAATACGACAGCGGTAAACGACTACATCGCGTTTTGCATGAACACCCCATTTCCGTCTATCTCTCTTTTGTGTAGCACTACGGGCGTAGGTGGTGTTTTCGTAGTCGAGGTCTTAAACGGTTCGACTTGGACAAGTTTGGACACAGTATCTACCTCACTTATCTGTTGGAAGTATTGGGTCACCACAACACTAACAAATAAAATTGACCATTCGTACGTAGTCGGAACCGTAACTTCGCTCTACCTAACTCCTGCCGCACATCGTAAGATCATCGGTCTATGGAAATCTTCAACACTAAACAGTGTGACAGGATACTGGATGAGAATCCGCTCCACCACGGCGCCAACTACCAACCCAATTCTAAGCTGGATCATGCCCAGTGAAGGTATTGGCACTTATGATGCAGCAGCGGCACTGGCCGACTCCGGTGGAAATCCATTTCATAACTCGTATAGCTCTACTCCTGCAATTCACTCGGCTACAGTTTCCGGGCCTGCCGGGACATTCAGAACCTTGGGCACCGGAATCGCGCCTTATACTCCAACAGGTAAACTAATCATTGGGACGTATACCTTCGGTACGGCACGGGACTATGTTGACACGGGTACGCGAAGTGAGTTGGCCGGCATTGCTTTCTACCTCACGGACGCCTCCTACCGTCAGCGGTTCTACTACGTGGGCGCGTATCAGGCGAGCGACACTTATCAGAACGAACGCAATGTATTTGTTCTTCAATGGGATGCTGCAACCCAAACTTATAGCATGGGTAACACTGCGCTTACGGAGATTTCCAGGGCCGGTCCGGCACAGAACCAGATTCGTGGAGTCGGCGCTGACTACTTCAATCAGCTTGTTGCCTACGGGGTTCCGAAGTTGAGCGGCGGCACCTCTGGAACTCCAATCACTAATGCAGAATTTCTAAACACATTTAAGGTTGACTATTATTACCCGATTCCACTGATCCGAACCGGCGTCTGCGTTCTGCCAATTCAGTTTGGCGGCGATGGCGCACTGTTTCTTAGTCTGGATGCTTTACTTCTAACATTCCCCCGGCTCACGACAGAGCCCAACGCGTTCGCCTCTGAAGCGTATTGCACCATGCACGTAGACGCAGACTACCTTGGACTAATCTTTGATGCCCGCGCTGGTGATGTTTGTAAGATAATAAACTCAGTTATCTCGTCGGATTCTTCATGGCGATTTGAATTCACGGCGACCGCCAGTGCGTCTGCAACCTGGGACTTCTCCGGAACATCTGTCATTAATGCAAAGGTTACTCTAAAGAATGTAACAACCTTTAATCTGATGACATTCTCCTCATGTAAGTCTATTGATGCGACTGGATCTACGATAACTAATTCAACCATTAAGGTAGTGCCGGCGGAAAACGACACCCTAACGACAAACAGCTCAACCGTTATTAGCGGTTCTACGATCAATGTTACGGGGGTAACAGCCGGCAACAGGTGGGCTTCGGTGGCCTCACCGGTAATTTTTGCCAGCAATACATTTACCGGCTCTTCAACCACCGGCCACGCCATCCGCATTACTTCAACCACCGGCTCGCCCTTTGCCTTTACCGGTAATACTTTCACTAGTTTTGGCCCTACTGTCTTTGGCTTTCATACGACTAATGATGTCAATGCCACAACCGATGTTGTAACCAAAACCGGGCACGGTTATACAACGGGAGACCCCATTATTTACATGAAACAGGGTGGGGCTGTCAATATGGGGCTAACCGACGCGACGACTTATTATGTCCGCAATGTTACAAGCAGCACAATCTCTTTTCATCCCACTGCCCTTGATGCAACCAACAACACTAACATAACTCCCTTGACCTCAACCGGTTCCGAAACCCACTACATTAATAGTCTTGGGGCCGCCATTTTCAACGACTCTGCCGGCGCGATTACAATCAACATAACCAGCGGGGGCAACACGCCAAGCATTAGAAACGGCGCAGGCTCGTCAACCAATGTCATCCTGTCAGTGACAGTGGCCCTTACCGTGGTTGACGAATCCACCAACCCCATCCAAGCCGTCCAGGTATATTTCCAAAAATCAGCCGCAGGAAAGTCGTGGAACTACTCCTCTGACGCCGGAAACAGCGCCGGCGATGCCGACTTCATTGTCAATGAGGTAATTGATGCCGACCTTCCCCAAGTTGGCTGGCTGCACGTCTGGGACGCCAGCTCCAACACCAAACAAGAATATCGTTATGCTAGCTGGGCCTCGGCCACGAAAACTTTTACTCTGAACGCCGAGGTCACCGGAACAGCAGATGCGGGAGGCAACACTACCACCCTAATAGATTCCGCTGGGAATTTTACAACCGTAAATATCCAAGAGGGTGACACGATTCGCAATACGACCGATACTGGTGCCTGGGCGGTGGTAGATGAGATAGTGAGCGCAACTGAACTGACCACTTCAGCGCTTCAGGGGGGCGCAACTAATACTTGGGCTACTGGCAATACTTATAGCTTCCACCGCCTAGCCATCGCCTATACCGACAATAACGACTTAGTTGACATCCCCATCTCCAACGGCCAAACCAATGCCAGCGGCGTTATCTCGACCACCTACAACTACAGTGCCTATGGAGTTAACCTCCCGGTGGCCATCAGGGTTCGTTCCAATACCGGAGCGACCAAATACATACCCCTCACCACTTCGGGGACCATTACTGCCAGCGGCTACTCCGGAACGGTAGTCTTGACCGTCGACACCGTCGCCGCTTAAAAACACCCTACTTGCAATTCAAAAAATAATCATTCATATTTAACATTGAAGTCCATGAAAATAAAACTCACCCACTACCCTTATTACGACCACCAGGTTGGGGCAATTGTTGACTTTGGCGAGGAGCTAAACAAATCTCTTTCCCTAAGAGAAAAGGTTCAAGCGGCCAAAAAGAAGAACCTTAACGACGATATCGACGTATGACCATCTACAACTTACATTCCAATGCCGCCAGAGAGGTAGAAGACCTGAAAGTCATTGCCCATGACGAATACGACAAAAACGGCAAAATGCGCACCAATCGTTACGTCGAGTACACAGTCGTCGGAAAAAACCGAACCTGGAAGGACTTTATGACCATCAAGGACTTCAAAAGGCTCAATCCAGATGTTACAGTGAAAGGACTAGACTAAAACTATGGCCATCCAAAACGATTTTACCATCTACCCGAAGACCAAGGTCATCCGCCATACTTCAGGCACCACCGTCTACTCCGCCGTCGCCTTCTATTCCTACCTGATGGACACTTTCGACGAACCTGGCTACCTTACCTACCAGACCCCGATCCGGTTCAACACACCCACTTCGTTCACCATGGTCAATGGTTGGTTCCTGGATAATGGCGACGGCAGCAACATCCTTCAGTACCTCACCGGCGGTGGTATTGATACTTCAGGCTATGCTACAGTTGCCGACCCAGTCTACATGGTGGACCTTACCGCAACTACCGATTTCACTACCGGCGCTTCTTCAGACTGGGATGCTGAAGTCACCGACGATGCCGTCGCCGTCGGCCCCCTATTGTCAGTCAAAAACGACTATCCCACTGCAAATCGCGCCCGCATTTGGGTCAGAGATACCCGCGGTACCCCGGCTGCAATCGGTGCTAGCTCGGCAATTGCTACCACCGGCGCTGGGCCTGGTGCAGGCACGGTCGATGCAGATGGCAGCAAAAGCGGAGACGAAATCTATCACAACCTCTTCACCATTGCCTCCTTCCCATCCGACGTCAGCCCACAGGTATATGTCTACCAGAGGCACCCGGTCACGGGTGGTGGCTACAACGTCAGGGTCCGCATCGCTGAGTGGTCCGCCTTTACCAACTGGGACCGCGGTTCTATCGATATCCTCATCCCGGTCAAACTTGGCGGCACTCTCATCGACTCCGGCAATATAAAAACCTTTGTTCGACAAACTGGAGATACCTTCACTTTCGTTGAATCCACGCTAAACACCTCCGGTAGAACCCCCATCGCTACCGAAACTTCAGCCGACGAGGTCAACATCACCAAAGGTGAATATTACCTTCTTTATGACGCCTCAGATGCTGGTTCTTTCTCCGTAGACGACGTTATTCAGAATACCAGTACCGGCTCCGGTACCCCCCCTACCTGGTACGCCGAGGTGACCGCCGTCACCGAATTTTCTGGAAATGCCACCGGGGTTATAACCTTGAGAGGTTTAAGGGGTGTTATTGCTGATAACGACCCCATTTTTGTTGGCACCGTCCAAGAGGCTTTAGCCAATGGCGTTCCAGGGGATACTTATATTTCTTGGACGACAGGAACTGCCCCAAGCACTCCCGGTCAGGTCTTAACTGGCGGCACCTCGGGAGCCAAGAGACTCCAAAGGGGAGTTGACGCTACTGCCAAAAAAGTCGTCGCCCAAGACGATCCTACCGGTGTCACCGGTACCAACCGCGACGCCTACTACAAAAACTTCAGCAATGGGGAAACCGTTACTGGCGCCACAACGGGATCAATAGTCCTTGACGCCGCCTCCACCACAGTAATTTCCGGCTACAATGACGTTACCGTCGCCCATATGAACGGCATGGTCACCACGTCGAACAAAGTAGGCGGCTCTAACCTGATCTTTGGCGAGAAATTTACCTACAACGTCGGGGCCCAATCCGGCATCTTGATCTGGGCCAATAGTTTGTCCGCCCCCACTTCAATGATGTTGGGTAATATCGATTCTGCCAACGAACCTGATGCGGCCGACGTTTTCACTTTTCAACTATCCGGCGGCACCGTCGACTGCGACTCCGGCCTCACCGATGACAACAGTCAAAACTTTGAATTCTCACTTCAGTCAACCGGCGCCCAATATACCGTCTTCGTCGAAGGCGGCTCAATTTACGAAACCGGCAGAAGTCTTTCTGATATTTACGGCTATCTCCAATACTACCTCCGTGATGGCCAAAGCAGTTCCTCTAGGGTCATCTATACCAGCGATGGTACCGCCATAACTCAAAAAGCGGCTGAAGAGTACATCAAAGCAGTTGATGTCGCTGCCTATTCTGCTACCAAAACCGCCCCATTTGGAACTCTCGCCGGTACCACTTTCTTCGGCGCCCAAGGTGTCTGGCTTCAGGGAATGCGCAGTGCTGACAATAACAACATCAAGTTTACCGACGCCGGCACCACCCCCACCTGGGTCGGCACCCTGCGCGAACCGTTTACCTCCATTAACCTGACGATCAGCAACACCAGAGTCGGCGACCGAGTCGCAGTCTACCTCGAAAGCGGCTCGACTACTCTTCCCAACAAAGCCCAATATACCAGCCATGCCACCACCAACATCCAAAGCGGTTCTGTCATGAACTGTGTCGATACCGTTACCTTCCCCAACGACACGCCCACCTCAGGTACTTTCATTGTCGTCGATACTTCAGCCAGTGAAGAACACCGCTATCGATATGCATCTTTTAATAACACTAGCGGCACTGGCAGCAACGACGGTCAACTCGTCTTGCCCACTGAAAGAACTGGAACCGCTACTGCCGGCTCAGATAGTCAAACTCTTGTGGCCTCCGCCGCTACCTTCTCGACTTGGGGAATCAAAATTGGCGATATTATTCGCCGCACCAATAACGAAGGTGGCTGGGCTTATGTCACAATCGTTTCTTCCGAAACCCAGATCATCACCACTCTATTCAATGCTGGGATCACTGCCGGATGGGACGAAACCGTCACCGCCGACACATTCGAAATGTTATCTCTCGTTGTCACCTATGACGGCAGCGACACTTTCTTTGTCCCATATATGGACTTTAGGGAAGACACAGGTACTGATGGTACTCCTGGATCAGAAGTCGTCACCCTCACCTACGTCGCCGACCGGGAAGTGGTTATCGAAGCCAGAAACGTCGACGTCGCCCAATCAACCCAAATTGTCCCCTTCAAAACTACCGGTACTATTAACAATACTGGCCTAACCCAATCTATCATTAGAACTGAAGACACCGTCTTTACATAAACTGAGTGGGTAAAAACCTCAAGAAATTCCTCGCGATGACGCCCCTCCGTCATTGCGAGGTCGCCTCAGGCGACCGCGGCAATCCATATAAATAGATCGCCACGTCGGCTTTCGCCTCCTCGCGATGACAGAAGTGTAACGAATGTCATGTCACCTTACGGATCTATTGACAAATCCCCCATTTATGTATATTAAACGGAAAATCCATGACCAAATTGCGGAAAGCCTTCATCAACACCCTTTAGTTCGAACTATTTGTCGGAGCTTTTCCAGCATCACCCTCGTTTCGACTGCTTTTTCCGTCTCCCCGGTGAAATAGTAGACCTGACCCAGGTTGTACCACGCCTCCTTGTACTCACGATAAATTCCAATCGCTTTCTGATAAAACAACTTTGCTTCGGCAAGTCTGTTCGTGACCATATAGACATTGCCTAGATTGTTAAAAATCACCCCGCTATTTGGCTTTAGTTTTAGCGCCTTCTCATAGGTCTCCTCGGCCTCCCGAAAAAGCCCCGCGTTTTTGTAGGTTACCCCCAGATTGCAATAAGCCTTGAAGTACCCCGAATAGAGTTTGATCGCATCTTTGTAGCTCTTTATCGCCTTCAGGTAATTTCTTTTTTTCAGAAAATCATTCCCCGCCTGATAGTAAACTTTTGCCTGCTGCTGCTTCATAACTTATTGAATTATAATCGAAGTATGGCCATCCGAGTTTATCCCTATTTGAGTCCCCGGGTAATTGAAGTCCTGGCTCCCCAAACCGAAATCACTATTCAAAGCCTCACCGACCAAATCAAGGACTGGGAAGACGAACCAAGCAACCTCACTTATCCTGTTTTGGTCAAAACCTTTGGCAAACAAGCCCTGGGTGGCGGTATCCAGGTGGGAATTACTGCCGAGCTACAGAACGCCAAGGTCTCCTTCCAGGCCCGCGACGGTACCGACAACCCCCCCGAAGTTATCTGTGTCATCTCCGGAGGCAACCTGGTGGCCTTAGACTTAGCCGGCGCCTCCATGACCCCAATCTACCCTACCGCCTACACCCAGGTGGTCATTTCCCAGTCATCTTCCGCCACTATCGCCACTCCCCCCTCCGACGACCACCTTCTCTATCTTATTTCCTCCCTTTTGGGTAGACAAAAGTCCGTCGGCAGTTTCATCTACTGGAATCCCACCTCGGGCCTCGACACCAATGACGGCACTACCGCCACCCTGGCCGTTCTCACTTTTGCCAAGGCCCAAACCCTCACCACCGCCGGCGCCGGCGACACCATCTTCTGTGTCAGCTCGCACACCTCCGGCTCGGTGACCATCACCGAAAAGCCCAATATCACCACCGCCAATCTCAAACTCCACGGACCCGGCATCAATGCCAAACTCATTCCTACCACCACCACTACCCCGACCATCACCATCGCCGCCAACAATGTCGAAGTTTCCGGTTTCTACCTCGAAACCGCCGCCACCGGAACCCAAAACGCTATTACCGTGGACGGGGACAACGTTCTCATCCGCGACTGCTGGATCGGCGCCGCTCGCAGCCACGGCATTGCCGTCACTTCTTCCGCCCGTTTTCGCCTTTCGACTTCTGTTTTAGAAAATTGCGGTGGTTCGGGAACTGGCGACGGCATAAACTTAGGTAACTCCACCAGTCAAGCTCTCATCAGCAAATGCATCATTAGCGCCAACCAAAATGGCATCGTCCTTTCCGGCACCACTATTTCCGACAATATCATCGAGAGTAATCTCATTTACAAAAACACCGCCTATGGTGTCGATGTTGCCTCCGGGGTACTCCGAACCATGGTCCGCGGGGAAAACACCATTACCAACAACACGACCGCCAATACCCGCGACCTGGGCACCGATACCTATATTGAAACCCCTGCCGGCGGCGCCTCAGCCGGCGACATCGCCGACGCTGTCTGGAACGAAGTTATCGCCGATCACCTAACTTCCGGCACTACCGGCAAGACACTCAAGGACGCCAAAACCAAGGCCACACTCGCCAGTCTCAAGTAAACCTTCAAGGATCATCCTCGTAGGTTGCCTATAAGGCAAATTCCAATTGCACCTTCGGGTTTTGATATACTTAATTGAGTATGCTAAAGCCGAAAATCGCTATTTTCCAGGGAAGCCAGATTCGCCGACACTGGGATAACGAAAAAGAGTTGTGGTATTTCTCTGTTGTCGACGTTATTGGAGTGCTGACAAACCAAACTGATTTTGTGAGGGCTCGTAAATATTGGAACAAATTGGCAGAAAGACTTCGACTGGAAGGAAGCGAAGTGGTGACAAAATGTCACCGGTTGAAAATGCTGGCTATTTGACGGCAAAATGCGCCTGACTGATACCGCAGATACCCAAGTTATGCTTCGTATTGTTCAATCTATTCCGTCCCCCAAAGCCGAACCTTTCAAGCTCTGGCTTGCTCGTGTCGGTTATGAACGACTCGAGGAAACCGCCGATCCCGAACTCGCCATCAACCGAGCTCTAAAAACTTACCTTCAAAAAGGATACAGCCGGGAATGGATCAACCAGCGGCTCAAAAGTATCGAGATTCGCAAAGACCTGACTGACGAGTGGGAAAACCGCGGCGTCAAAGAGGGGCTGGAGTTTGCCATTTTGACAGATGAGATATCTCTGGCTTGGGCCGGGTTGACGACGAAACAATATAAAAATCT
>LCLP01000006.1 GCA_001002135.1 Candidatus Pacebacteria bacterium GW2011_GWA1_46_10 | reverse complement strand
GAACCGAGGCGAGTCTGTGTTTGGTGAAGCTAACGAAGCTATTGAAGCTTCTGAAGCTACTTGAGGTGCGGGTGGCTTTGGAGCCACAGGAGGCGTTGGAGTAGAGCCAAGCTCCGACCTTAATGGAGCTTGTTGTAAGTTGTTGGTTGTTGGTTGTTGGTCATCCCCGATATTGTGAACAACCTTGAGGGATTCTTTTACAAGCTGGAAAATTTCGTCATTCACCTTTTCCGCAATGGCACGCGCTTTTTCCTCATCAACCCCGATTTTTGTTTGAATGTTGCGAATAAAATCTTTCGGGTGAGAAGTTCCCATGAGAACAGCTACTACCTCGTCTTCAACATCGAGGGATTGCTCGGGGGTAATATCAACATCAGACCCAATAATTTGGATTATTAAACCTAAATCATCTGAAGAAAGTTCCTGCTGGATATCTTCAGGCAACTTATTGAGTTTGTCGCGCAATTGTCCTTTTATATAATTCATAACCTTTTTATCTAAACACCATTCAATATTTATGTGTTTTTCGGCTTACTCTCGCCCTCGTTCTCACTACTTTTTGCTTCTTTTTCTACCGTCTGGCTTACACCTTCTTTTTTATCTTTTTTCCACTCCTTAAATTCTTTGCGCTCATCATCTTCTTCGTAATCTTTGCCAGTTTTCCCTTTCCGTATATTTTCCGCCGCCGCCCTACTGGAAGCTGACCAAGAGCCCGCGTGTTGTCTCGCGAGGCGTTCTCTTGCCGAAATGGTAAACTTACCGGGGTTTTCCGGCGCTTTTTCCGCGGTTTCTTTTTCATAGAACATCATATCTTCCTGGTATTTTTGCGTTGCCGTCTCGTAAGCCTTCATTTGAGCCGGGTGTGTTTTTACCATAGCCACGTCATATTCCTGCTGTTTTTTCCAATGCGCCACCCTTTCCTCGTCAGTTGCATATTCCATAGCGCTAACTTGTGTGTCACCCCGCGGCTTTCCTGTTTCTGGGTCTATTGCGTTCATTCTTCTTGTCGCGAACTCCGTCTTGCGCCGCTCTGCGGCGTCAATAGATTTTTTAATTCCTCCCTTCCCATACTTCACACCCCCAAGACCCATATATTTTCCACCAGGAAGCCCGCGAAGATCCATAGTACCGCTTCCCACAGCGCCCAATGCCCTATCCGCCGTCCGTCCAACGGCCCCATCTCCCAATTTGGCTACTTGTTTTTTCATAAATTCAGAATTTGCCGCCCTTCCTATGGTCTGTCTTCCCGCAAATGCCGCAGTCCCAATAGCCGCACCAAACGCAACTGTCCCCGCCTTTGTCGCCCATGTACCAGCTGCACCCGAAAGCGACTTCGTTTTATTAAGTGCGATCTGAAGCGCGATAATAATAATCGCTGCCTTGAGAACCACACTTATTATTAGACTTGCAAATGGACTTTCCATGGTTTTTATTAAAAAAATGTAGCTGTTGCTCCCGCAAGCTTAATAATAATATACAAGAAAAAGAGAAACACTGGGGCGACCATCGCCTGATTCAAAAGTTGATTCCACCAAGAACTTGTGAAACTTCCTCCTTTTGGAAGCGCATAGGCAATGAAAGCAAGGGGGGAGGCGATAATAAGAAACACAAACGCAATCACTCGTCCAAGCATCAAAAATCCTGCATAAAAAAGTACATATGCTGCAAAAAGATTTATTATACCGCCCAAAAGAAAAATAAAAAATAAAATACCGTTTCCTGAATCACTTTTTTTCTTCCACTCGTCAAATACCTGCTTAGACAAAAGTTTCTGTGGCGCAATACCATTTGTAATTGCTTCAGACACCCTATACTCAGTGACATTTTTCACGTGATTTCCCCTGGATGTGCCTGCCGCCGCGGCACTATAAAATTCAAATGCCACGACATTTGATGCGTCAATAATGACGCGGGTGAAGAAATAGCTAAAGTTGATGAGAAGTGCGATAATGATCACATTTGCAACCGCTTGTTTGAGTTGTATTCCACCAATATTGAGGATTGTCGCAAGAGCGATCCAAAGAAGTATAAGGATGAAAACAAGATTTGCCATATCGCGTATCGCGCCCCATGTAGTTTTTACGTACCCCTGATTGAGAAGTGTTGGGCTTAATGAAAAAGCAAGTAATGCATCAAATACGCCACCCGCCGCGATTAACACCCAACTCGTTGGAACATAAAACATACCATATCCAATCATGGCAATACAGTCCATAATCCCATCCGCACCATTCCAAATCGTACAATCAAGATCATCAGTGAAATCATCCTCTGTTGGAGCATTTGTTGGGACTACAGTAGATTTTGTTGATACTGGAGGAAGTATTTCTGCGTGCGCAACACTCCCTCGAGTACTTGAAAGCACTTCACCATGGAACACAAAAGATATTGGGGTGCTCCAAAGTGTACCTATCATTGCCAGTGTTATAATAAAATTTTTCAGCATAGTATTATCTCAATTGCGCGAACAATGTACCCACAAGCTGGTTTATGAGTGCGGCAAAAAGCTCGTCAAATTCATCCGCAAGCTCGTATTGGCGCAAATCGGTTCCGACCGCGGTACCCAACCGTGCCGAAATCATTGCTCCCGGCGTAGTAGTTTTTCCGTTCGAGTCTTTGAAATCCAAGAATCCATTTGCCCAACCAAGAAGCTGGTTTTTTTGCTGAACCTCCTCGTTTTGTGCTCTATGTAATGCATCTTGTCCGTTAACATAAAGTGCAAACGGATTATTATTTCCTCGCACCGATTGTTCATAGGCAAACCAACCACCTTCCTGAAAATCATCAAAAAACCTTTCCGCGTCTATTCCAATATCATCCAAAGTACAGCGCGCTTCGGCCTTGAATCCCTCGACGATTCCCGGTCGTGTTCCGAACAACACCCTCAAATCACCAAAGAACGTACATGCATCAGCGCCTAAAAGTTGTGACAAAAACTCAACAGCAACGACGTTTTTCACATCCTCGAGGTAAAGCTGAAGATCGTCCACAAAAACTGGACTGCCATTGAACCCGCTATTTACCCACGTGGTCATACTACCTATCAGCGTACTTAAAATACCCTTGAGAATCGCCTGTCCCAGAGAATCCCAGCCAAATACCGTTTCTTTGTCGCACGATGACGTTGATGCCGAATCCGTCACGGGGACCTTCAGAAGATTTGATAACGAAGGAATTTCACACGCAGGATTGAGCGCATAAGCCTTGCTGGGTGCGAAAAGCGGAATGATAGGAGAGAAAAGAAATACTAACACCAAAACAAGCGATGTTATGTGTATGCCGATAGTGTGTTTTGATAATGACATCATGTAACCCTATTCAAATTATTGCGATCGCTCAAACAGTGAAGTGAAAAGATAGCCGTTTTCTCCTTTTTTAAAAACGACACCGTGAGTACTGAACACCGAGCCGGCATAGTTCATATAATCTTCTATGTTTTTTAAACTTTTTTGGTATTGAGAAACCCCCGAAAGTCCAAGGATTGGATTGGTCAATGTGTTACTCATTGCTCCAACCGCGGATGCAATTGACCCAAACTCATTAATAAACCCCAAGTGAGTGGAGGCGAGCAACGGAGGCGTTTTTACTAAAAGAAGTTTTTTGATCATTGCGGTATATTCTTTTTCAAATTGAGTAAGTTTTTCAATGGTACCCGTGTTGTTCCCAGAAAGCGCCTGTGAAAGAATGTACAGCTCGCTTTCTTTTGAGGAACGCTCTATGAATATGGTTCCCACACTTTCTCCGTATATTCTCATCGAGGAGCTTGAGTCATCGCTCTTCAGTATGTCGGTGATTCGGTAAGTTTTTGCAGGAGGAACCCCCTTGGACGTAAGGTCATCTGCCATAGAATTTGCAAGTTTTTCGATGGATTGACTGCTGGCGTTTCCAGATCCCTTGAGTTCAAAATAGTTTCCCAACAGTTCTCGCATAAATATATCTGTTTCGTTGAGTGATTGCAGGTCAGATGTTGAAGTTGGGACCCCGTCAGACTTCGCGATGCTTTTTTCTAACACATCATTTGGCCCTTTCTTGGTGGGATTTCGACCAAGTTTCACTTCTTCGCCGTCCAGTGTTCCGTCTCCGTCAGTATCGGGGTTATGCGAATCTGTTTTCCAAAGCGCCTCTTCCCAATCAGGGAGACCATCGTTGTCGGAATCTTGTCTAGAGACTGTTTCGGCTAAGATTTTTGCAGCATCTTGTCCGCTGCTCTCCCTCTCAAACACCAAAACATCTTTCTTGTTCTTTTCCCAGCGATTCCACAAAAATACTCCACCCACTATCACCACGACAGCAAGTATGACAGCAGTCAATTTTTTACTTGGCAGATATTTCAAAATTTTCTTAGTTAATTATATCAAAACCGTACACATTTAGTATAACACAACAAATCTTACTGTGGATAAAGTAATGGGGTATAATTTTTCAAACGTAGTATTCTTAATGGTATATGATCCCGTTAGAGGTAAGGTGCGGTCGCAATTAACCACAAGAATGAAAAATTAAGGAATAATAATTATGTCTTCTTTGCATAAAAAATACTCTCATACGCGCTCCGCGACCCCTAACGGGATGAAATTTTACTCATTCAAAAAAAAACACCTCGTCCTCTTTATTTTTGCTTTTCTTTTTGCGATTCCCGCCCTTGCTCAAAATACACCCAGTGAATCAACCGCGGAAATCTTTCTAAGGAACTTACGGGTTGGTGAGCGAGGGGAAGATGTGCAAATCCTCCAAAAAGTTCTTAACAGTTTGCCAGAAACCAAGCTCGCAGAAAGCGGTCCGGGCGCACCAGGGGAAGAAACAACCTATTTTGGCGAGCTTACTAAGGGCGCAGTAGTGAAATTCCAAGAGAAGTATGCCCCGGAAATCCTTTTTCCTATCCAATTAGCTCAAGGAACGGGCTTTGTGGGACCAATGACACGTAAAAAACTCAATGAAGCGGCGGTAAGTGCCGGAATTACGGCAACTATGCAAGGAACATCGAGCGCCGAAATCTCTTCAGGGCTAGGAACAGGAACGGGGGGGTCATCACAGGGGTCAACTGGTCAAACTACTGCCATTAAGCCAAAAATAACCTCTCTTTCACCAACCAGTGGAATTAATGGAACAACGATCATAATAAGCGGTGAAGGATTTACGCCAACCGACAACACCATCCAGACCACACTCCTTACCTCAAACAACCTTCCCTCAAAAGACGGGAGAACGATCGAATTTAAATTTTACTCCGATATGATAAACAATATGTTGGGAGTTGACGCAATGAAGCAAGAGGGGGTAACACTTGAAGACTATATTGCTGATTTGAACGATATCCAGATTGCTCACCCGGAAAGCGCGTTCCCATCCGGCAAGCCCCGTGTCATCCCCACCTTTATCGCTGTTTCAAATAAAAATGGGGTGAGTAACCAGGTAGAATTTAGTCTCGACATGGACACGACTCATTATTTTGGTACATCAACACCAACGGTTTCGATGAACACCAAAGAGCGATTCCCGGTTTTACAAAAAATCACAGGCTTTGTTTCGAACATCATTGCCATTAATGTTGCCGAGGCAAGGAGACGCGGACCGTCCCAATATGATCTTGCTAAACGAGCCGCCGATAGTCAGTGGAGTAGTTTTATGGGAAGCGCTAGTGGGGGTGGTGGTATGGGCCCTGGACCGGCATTTGGCGGTAAGGTTATTGCATCCATCCCTTGTGCTTGTAGCTATTCTACCGCATTTACTATAGCACCTGTATCTGGTCCCCCAGGTCCATATAATGCTGCGTGGGGTAGTGCGTTTGGTGTTTCAATCAAAGCAAATTATTCATTGTATATTCCATTTGGTTTTGGGTATTGGGTCCTTGGTTATTCTGTTCCCCAAGGAGTAGGTGTTTGTAGTATATGGGTTGTGATAGCATGTTTCAACTATAATGTGACGAACGTGCTTCCTGCCATCGGAGTCGGCTCATCTCTCGGTGTCTAAATTTCTTTAATATAATTACTTAAGCATTGCCAATTGAGCAGAGACAGTTTTTCCGCGCGTGCTGTTAATGCGATACCGCACCCCTCAAAACCCTCCTCAAGTTTTTGGGGTTCATAAAAGTTTTTTAAATTTCCCAAAAGCATCTTTCGCTTGTGTGCGAATCCGCGCTTCATGAGTTCAAAAAACATTTTCTCATTTTCTGCACCCGCAAAATTATTTTTTGAAATGTTTTCTATGAGAAGTACCGCGGAATCTACTTTCGGTTTTGGAGAAAAATATCGTGCGGGAACTTTTTGTATATAACGCGGTGTGCCGTATGCTTTCACGCTCATCGAAAGAATACTTTCTTTGCCCGTCCCCGCCCGCCGACTGGAGGGACGTGCCACAATCCGGTCAGCGACTTCTTTTTGCACCATCAAGACCATTCGTTGCGGCTGTAAGTCTCCGGAAAGAAATGTTCGCAAAATTTCTCCGGTGATGTAGTAAGGAATGTTAGCGACAAGTTTATAGTCATTAGTTTTTAGTTTATAGTCGGTGAGATTAAGAGTAAGAATGTCGCCGTGCACAAGTTTTAATTTTTCACTTCTGATTTCTTGCGCAAATTTATCTTTCAAATATAAAACCATTCGGTCGTCTTTTTCCACAGCGATAACTTTTCCAGATTTTTGCAGAAGACCTTCGGTAAGGAATCCTTTCCCGGGGCCGATCTCAAGCACGACATCATTTGGAGTAATGTTCGCCGCCGCAACAATATCTCGCGTAACTCCGCGTGATGTTAAAAAGTTTTGACCGAGTGATTTTTTTGCCCGCATAAAATATATGAATTTAGTTCAGTTTATCACACATCTCCTCTGACACATTTCCAATGCCTAGGCATTGGAAATGTGT
>LCLP01000005.1 GCA_001002135.1 Candidatus Pacebacteria bacterium GW2011_GWA1_46_10 | reverse complement strand
AATTTCTGCTGTTTCTCGTGCTCGATAAAAGTCAGATGAGTAAATAGTATTGATCTTTTTATTCCTAAGACCTTTCCCTGTTTTTATTGCCTGTTTTTTTCCTTCTTCCGTGAGCCTTGAACCATTTCTTGGATCATTGCTAACTACAGCATGTACGTTATTCTCCGCTTGTGCATGACGCATTAAAATATACCGATTCCCTGGTACTTCCATATTATCCTGAAGCTCTTGTATAGAGCCGACTACGTGAATTTTTTTGCAAGAAGAACATTCCCATACGGGCAACGGCGCGCCCCAGAATCGTGAGCGGGAGATCGCCCAGTCGCGCGCTCCATGAAGCCATTTGCCGAAACGTCCATATGAGTGGACAATTTTTTCTTTATTAAAAAATGTATTGTGTTCCTGGAGGTATTTAATGACGGCGATATCTGCGGAGAGCCGCGTTTTTTCATCATCAGATTTCGGCTTCACGGGCATTCCCGCAAAATCTTTAACTTCCGGCGCAAATGTTCCATCCATCCGCACGTGCTGAACAAACGGGAGATCGTATTTTTCTCCAAGCTTAAGGTCATCTTCGCCGAATGCGGGCGCAATATGCACCACCCCTGTTCCGCTTTCTGTTGTGACAAACGATGCAGGATAAATTTTCCAACCATTTTCGCGATTTGGAAGCTTGGGATCGTTTGCGTAGTAATCAAACAGTGGTTTGTATGATTTGCCGATAAGTTTATTCCCGGCAAATTCTTCTATTATTTCATATGCTTCACTATTAAGTACATCGGCAACTCGGTTTTTTGCAAGAATGTAGTATTCGCCCAAATTAACTACGAAATTTGGCTCATTAGTATATTCCTTTGCAAAAAAATGCTTCTTATTATCTTCTCTGTGCATATTAGCACAGAGTCTTTCCCCCAATAACTCAAAGTTCTGAATCCGAATAATCTCATCGTCAACCGAATAAACGATATCTATTGCTCTTGTAATTTTTTTCTTAATACTCTCAAAATTTACATCAAAACCAATATAGCCAGATTTTTTAATCCACTTCGGGTTAGTCGAAGAAAATGACTTTCCTGGATATGAAGGTGCTATCATTGTCAGCGTTTCAATGAAAGTATTATTTTCATCGAGAAATTTGAGGAACGTACTGGCTCCCAATGAGTGCGTCACCACATGGGCACCCGAAAAATCAAAAGCTTTCAAATAAGTCATATTTTCATCAAGCTGTGGATTTTTACTATCTTTATGGTCAATAATCGTGACGTTATATCCTTCTTTTTCTAATCGTTTTTTTAAGCTTGGGAAATAATTCATGGATGCCCATGCATGTTTCCCGGAAATCAAAAATACTTTTTTATTTTTACTTGAAACCCGCACTCTCACATACTCAATCTCCTCCCCCACCGCCAACGCCACATTCCCCGGCAGTGTCCATGGCGTCGTCGTCCACGCAAGCACATACGTTCCAGGCTCGTCAACAAGTTCAAACTTCACGGTGATAGAAATGTCGGTGATATCTTTGTACCCATCCGCAACTTCATTATTCGAAAGCGTCGTCTCACATCGCGGACACATATGCATCGACTTGAATCCTTTGTAGATAAGTTTTTTATCGTAGAGTGTTTTGAATGCCCACCAGATGGATTCACTGTATGAAGCGTCCATGGTTTTATAGCTATGCTCCATATCCACCCATCGTCCGATGCGGGGAATCATCTTTTTCCAATCCGCGTCATAACGAAGTACACTCACTTTCGCTGTTTCATTGAATTTCTCGATACCGAATTTCTCGATATCTTTTTTGTGCTCAAGTCCAAGTTCTTTTTCAACCACATTTTCAAGTGGCAGTCCGTGGCAATCCCATCCCCACACCCGGCGCACAAAATTGCCCTTCATGGTGCGGTAGCGCGGGATCACGTCCTTCATAAAACTTGTGAGAAGATGGCCATAATGCGGCGCGCCGGTTGCAAATGGAGGGCCATCGTAAAACACAAAGGTTTTTTTGCCTTTTGTTTTTTCGAGCGTTTTCTCAAATATGCCGTTTTCTGACCAAAATTTGAGTGTTTTTTCTTCACGCTCAGCAATAGTGAGTTTTTTACTTTCTTGGTTCATAATAATCTCCCTATAGTAACGATTTTTTCTCTTTATTGCAAAAAGAAAGGGGCTGCCACTGAGAAGTGGTAGCCCCTTAACTACATTTTGTACTACAATGGTCGTTTTCGTTCCAAAAACTCGCGTCCCTTGCCGACATCCATGTTAACGGGGACGCCGTCTTTGCAAAGCTGGCAATCCGTCTCGTCCCACGCATCAAGCTTTACCTCCATGAGCACGACTAATTTCGGGATATCGAGGTCTTGCGCCGTGATACCTCCGCGGTTGCAGAGAGCACCGACGCCGACGATCGTACCACCGTACTTGCGTGTTGCCATGATCACTTTCTTGACGGAACCGCCGGTGTTGATAATATCTTCCACCACGAGCACCTGCTTTCCGGCGACGAGCTTGTCATAGCCGCGCTTGATGACGAAGTTTCCGGTCTCGACATAGCAGACTCGTCCTTTGTTTTCCGGATCGGGAATCGGTGCGACTTCCTTCTCGGCGTAGACGCCCAACGCCTCATAGCCGGTTAACGAGAAAAGGTGGTGTGCTGTCCACTGCGACAGAATCACGCCGCCGACCGCCGGAGCAATCACCACATCTATATTGTCGCCAGAAAATTCCCTGGCGATCATTTTACAAAGACGCGACGTTTCCATGGTGTGCGGATAGACCGCGTCCTTGTTGATGTAAGCCGAGCCGTGCTTGCGGGACGTGTAGACGACATGGCTGTTGGTGATGACCGCTCTAGCCTCGCTGAGAATCTTCCGAACTTCTTCCTGGTTTACGGACATGGTTTTCTCCTCGTTTCAGTTGTTGCGATATTGGTTGATTATGTCGCGAAGCTTTTCTGTTTCACGCCGAGCGGCCTCCGCAAAATCTGATTCTTTAGAGGCAAAAATGATGCCACGCGAAGAATTAATAATCATGCCCTGCCCACGGCTGTTCTTTCCCGCGGAAACGGTTTTTTCCACATCACCGCCTTGCGCACCAATTCCCGGAATGAGAACCGGCATATCACCGACGATACGACGCACTCCCCGAAGTTCTTCCGGATAAGTAGCGCCGACAACGACTGCGCAGTTTCCATTCCTGTTCCAGTATTCAGCGACACGAAATGCCACATACTGATACAACGGAACTCCTCCGGCATGAAGCTGATCACCGATTCTTTTCTCGAAACGCAAAAATTCTTCGCGTTTCTCTCCGGCTTCCATGGTAGCAAGACTCTTCCATGTATCCTGGAACTCACCTGCGCCCGGATTGGATGTGCGACAGAGAACGAAGATGCCTTTGTCTTTGCAATTCAGGAATGGTTGTAGTGCTTCGTGGCCGAGATATGGATGAACGGTAATCGCATCCGCTTGTAGAAAGCCAAATGCCGCATCCACATAGCCTGCGTTGGTATTGCCGATATCCGCGCGCTTAGCGTCTAAGATTACCGGGACATTCGGGGCGATTTCGTGAATTACCGCGATGATCCGACGAAGTGCTCGCCAGCCTTGTTCACCATGTCTTTCGAAAAAAGCAGAGTTTGGCTTGTAAGCACACACGAGATCAGCAGTCGCTTGGACGATGTGTTCACAAAATCCCACGAACTCCGACTCAACGGTCTGTGGAGAATACTCTGTATGACGGAACTGAAATGGCTTGGGTAATTTCTCAATCTCGGGGTCGAGTCCGACACAGACAAAATTGCCACGAGACCATTGGGTTTCAAGCATTTCACGAAAGTTTCTTTTGCTCATCGAAGTCTCCTTATAGTGTTGGAAATGTACGACTGGAGCCCGACCATCAGGCTCATTATCTACTGGAGATACTAGTCGAAATAGACTTAAAAATCAAGTAAGCTATTTAACCACAATCTACATCATTTCCAGCACAGAGATGCCGAGACATTAAAATTAGTTTGTATTGAGAAGTTTTTTCTGCACTTCCAGCTCCCGCACAAGTTTAACAAGAAGTTCCACAAGTGTTTTTTGTAACACTTCGATCTGTGCTCGTATCTCTTGTGCTCCCGCCATAGAAGAAGGAGTTTGATGCATAAGGTCATTGAGTTTAGCGCGTGTCTTTGGTCCTACTATGCCATATCCGGTTGTTGCAGGAGTTCCACCCAATACAATGCCGTATTTCTTTTGAAAATTCTGCACCGCTTCTTGTGTTAACGGCCCAAAATATCCGGTAACCCGCCCGTCGGAATACACAGATGAATCTCTTCTTAAAAATTCTTGGAGTCTTCTCACTTCGGTATCAATAATCCCAAATGAGAGTGTTTTAGTAAATATGAATACATTAAAATTTGTAAATGAAGGTTGAGTTACTGCCGAAGAAGACGGGGTGGTTGCATTTACCACCGGCAGAATTTGAACACTAAAGGGAAGCGTTGTAATGAGTCCAAATATTCCTCCCCCGCCACACGCGCTTGGGCTTGCGGTTGCGGTGATGGTAGCCGTTTCAACGCCTTCCGCGTTACGATATTTCACCGAATAATTATAATTTTGTCCGCACGTAAGACTGGTGTTTGCCCAACTATTTGTTTGAATCCATCCTGAATTTGATCCCGTGGTGTTGTTTGCAAAATAGTATCCCGATGAACCTGTGGTGCTGTTGGTAAACGATGAAACAGAAAGCGTGACTGATGAAGCACCTGCAGAAGCAGTAAGCCCTGAAGGAGTCGGCGCGGCGGTATATTTTGTCGCACTCGTACCATACCCTGATGTATTGCCGATCATATCAGTAAACCGTACGTCATAAGTGTATTGCGTGTTGGCAGAAAGCGATGACTCGGTAACTGATGTTGTGGTAGTACTCACGGCGCTAAGTACGGTGGTACTATTGCGACGCACTTGCCATGTTGACGTGCCAGAACCACTTTCTGTCACCACTGTCGGCATAGTAACGACAATAGAACTTGAGGTAAGTGCTCCAAATGTTGGAACACCGACTGCCGACGGTGCAACATTATCGATACCGAATGTGGTAGATGTCGCCCATGCAGTTGCATTCGCAGTGCCATCGTTGGGACGGACGCGGATGTATACACTGCTGTCTTCAGTGGATGCAAGATCCGTACCGCTTGCCCACACAAAAACGTGATTCGTTCCTGGTGATGTAGTAGCGGTAAGGCCAGTCAATCCTTCCGATGCGCCACCACCATCAGTTGCGTCAGCCCACGTAGTGTTATCGGTTGAATATTCGATTCCTGAGTTTGCGGTTTGTGAAATATTGGAAGTATTTCCATCTGCGTCAATGAGATTGTAGTTTGCGGTAATGTTTCCTCCTTGCCAGGTACTCCAGTCGTTATCAAGTGTTGCGGAAGGAGTGTTGTTGGTGACTTCTTCATAAAGAGACCCTGTGCTGCCTGTTGCATAGCCCGTGCCGCCGGCAACAGAAGGAGTTCCGCTGTATGTTTTTGTTGCGTAGTACAGTGCGATGCGCCCACCTCCACCTCCACCACTTTCTGAATCTCCAGTACTTCCTCCTGTTGCCGACATTGTTCCACTTCCTGCAAGTGTATCTGCCGTTGTGTAAATACTTCCTCCGCTTGCACCCCCCGTACTTCCATTTGCAGAAAGTGTTCCGTTCACCGTAAGCGCTCCACTTACCACAAGACGGATGGCGCCTGCGCCGTGCGAAGTACCATTGCAGTTACCGCTTTGAGTTAGATATGCACTTCCGAGTGTAGTAGGAGTAGTTGTGCTTCCATAGGGCACCCCACCCGCAGGAGATGCGTAGGTGGGTGACCCAACTCCTCCGGCTCCGCCATACGCTCCGCCCCCATGCCGGCCTGAAGTTCCTGCTTGTCCCATACCCCCCGATGGACCTGATGTGCAATTGTGTCCCTTTGCATTCGCCGTAAGTGTACCGCCGGAATCAATTGTGAGTGTGGTTGCGTTTATTGTTCCACCGGTGCCATTACCGCTATCAGTTACTTGATTCCCATCCAGTGTCAACGTCCCTCCGCTTGCGATTGTGAGTGTACCAAATGTATATGAAATATCGTTGCCTAATGTTAATGCGTTCGAGAGGGTGAAGTTGCTAAGTTGAGATGAGGGGAAAATAATAGTGCCAGCTTTTCCACGACCGGAAAAAGATCCCTCGGTGCCGCCTACAACTGAAATCGTTCCAGAAAAACTATTTGTGGTACTTGCGATATCGATGCGCCCCCCGCCGCCTGCTCCGCCGCCAGTAAGACCGTTCCCTCCGTTTGCTGAAATAGTGCCGCTCCCCGTAAGAGTCCCGCCCAAAACCCAAATGCTTCCCCCAGAGCCTGCACCAAATTCATTAGTATCACTTTCGCCATTCGCAGAAAGTGTACCGTTCACGGTAAGTGTTCCTGTTACCGTAAGTTTTATTGCGCCACCTCCATCTTGTCCGTGGACAGTAGATGCTCCGCCACCACCACTCCCAAGCGCTGTGGGGGAAGTGGATGTTCCATATGTTGCACCCCCGACACCCGTACCGTATGCAACTCCAACATTGCCGCCTCTTCCCCCATATCCGGCACCTGACGATCTTCCTTCGGGGACGCCCTGGACACCTTTGCCAGGACCATTAGAATCTTTCCCTTCATATCCCATTGCATTCGCCGTAAGTGTACCGCCAGAATTGATCGTAAGTGTTGTCGCAGAAATTGTCCCGCCGGTGCCAGCGCCAGTAGCTGGATTGCTATCTAGTGTCAACGTCCCCCCGCTTGCGATCGTTAATGTGCCGAATGTATATGAAATATCGTTGCCCAACGTTAATGCGTTTGAGAGGGTGAAGTTGCTAAGTTGCGCGGAGGGAAATGCAATGGTGCCTGCGTTGCCGCGCTGTGCTCTTATACCTTGCGCACCGCCGAGTACCGAGAGGGTGCCGGTAAAACTGTTTGTCGTGTTTGAAATATCGATTCTTCCTCCGCCGCCGGCGCCGCCTTCAGCTTCACCACCCACAAGTGCAGACGCACCTGCACCACCTGCGGCGGAAATAGTTCCTGCTCCTGCAACTGTACCACCATTGATCCAAATGCTCCCGCCGGCACCGCTCCCATAACGCTGTGTCCCTGTATCTCCATTTGCAGAAACTATTCCACTTACCGTCATTGTCCCGGATATATTAAATTTAAGCGCACCTCCACCACCGCCACCACGGCCATTTTCAACGCCCGCATTATTAGTAAACGTATACCCTCCCCCACTCCCCAATGAAAGTGGTCCTGTTGCACTCCCATATATTGCACTCGTGGTTGGTCGTGTCGCATAATTTCTTTGTGCACCGCCAAGTCCCCCATAGCTTCCTCCCGACGCTCCAGCAGAATCTCCAAGCGTCATCCCAGGTCCGATTCCTTGCTCAAACCCTTCCCCATCGGCAGATATTTTTCCGCTTGTGCCCACTGTAATACTTGCCGCGGTGATGGTATAGCCCGTGCCATCGTTTACGGCAGTCCCCGACACGCCGTCAATGTGGCTATCTCCTTCAAAGATCATTGTCCCTTCTGTCACGGTAAGATTCCCTGTGAGTGTAAGTGAGCTTGTACTGCCACCAACCACAGAAGGAGGAAACTCCACAACACCGCCGCTAAAACCGGTGTCGAGGGTAATAGATGCGAGGTTATTTGCAATTACATCAACGGTGGTTGTTCCCACGTATGTCCCATCAAAGATGACGGTGTCGCCTGCTATGGGCACGGTGTTTGAACTCCAGTTCGAAGTGTTTGACCAAATGGTGTCGTTGCCCCCACCATCCCACACTCGTGTTGTCGCACTTACGATGCGGATAGTTTTACTGTCGGTATCTGCTGTTCCTCCCGCATTATCCGTTTCAAGTTCAAGATTATCGACACTTGAAACATTTGAAAAAGTTTTAAACGAAAGTCCGGAGACAGTAATGTAGTCTCCGCCTGCGAAATCACTGGTAACATTGAGCACGAGCGTTTGACTTCCATCCTCATAACTCACTGTGGTGCTCACCTTCGCGGACGCACCGCCTCCGATTGTCGCCGTGGTATCGGTCGTGTCCCATATCATATTGAAAGTCGCAGGAATGCGGATGCGGATGTCGTTTACAGCAGTAACCGTGGGAGTTCCTGCGTCAATCACGGTGATGGTTTGGATTGCCGTGGTGCTGTCACTTACGCTGAACACTTGGTTAGCACTGCTTACGAGTGCCGCTCCACTTGCAGGTTTGATAATGATTGTTTTGTCGTCGGTTGCTTCTCCACCTGCATCATTTCCTGCGTCTAAGGCAAGATTCGCAGGAACTGATACATCAGAAAATGTTTTGAAAGATAATCCCGAAACGGTGATCGAATCGCTCCCAGAAAAATTACTGGTTACGTTAAGTACGAGCGTTTTGCCGCTATTTTCATAACTCACCGTACTGCTCACCTTTGCCGATGCTCCCCCTCCGATCGTTGCGGTAGTATCAGTGGTATCCCATACCATATTGAATGTTGCGGGAATGCGAATGCGGATGTCGTTTGTTGCGGTAATAGTTGCGGTAGAAGCGTCGGTAACCGTAACGGTGCTGATTGCTGTCGTGCCATCGCCAACAGTAAAGCTTTGGTTTGCCCCGGAAGAAATTACTGCCGGGGTTGGGTTGAACATCGTCGCAGTAATTGTTTGATTGATACATGCCACGTTCGTTCCCGTATCGTTATATGCATTAAAGGTCACTTGCGCAGGACTAACAGTTGTGTCAACGGCAACCATGCCGAAGTGATTAGCGGTGGTGCTGTTCGTGCACACGACCGTTGAAGAACCGGTAGCACTTTCAGTGGCTCCAACTCGTTGAATACCATTGAGAAGCGGGGTGGCATTAAATTCATAAATATTGTTTGTAGGAGAAAGTGCTGTTTTATACAGAACGACGTTGTGCTGATCTCCGCTAAACACAACGACGTTTTGTATGTTGTTAGCTTTTATGAAGTCGTAGACCTCTTGCCGTTCAACCCGTGCTGTTTCAAAGCTGTCACCCAGCCCCGCAATGTTATTCGGCCATGGCGACGGAGAAACAATGAATCTGAATGTTCCTGTTGAGTTTTTGAGCCACGACTTGAGGTGCTCTTTTTGTGCGGTGCCAAGCATTGTGGTATTACTACTTTCAAACGCAGTGTCTTCGCTTCGGTGTGTTCTTCCGTCAATCATAAAAAAATCAGTGTCGCACACTCTCCATGTGTTGTAGAGTTCCCCCGATACAAGTGGGTCTCCATTGAGAGCCGCTTGGTATTCGTTGAATGCGGCTCGTCCTGCGGCATATTGCCCCGTTTTTCCCCAACTCCAATCGCCCGTTGAGCTTACTCCGAGCTCATGATCGTCCCATATCATGCGCATTGGGTGGTTTTTCCCGAATGTCGCAAAATATGTATCCACCCAATTGTTTTTATGGTACGTTTCAAAAGAAGATTGTGTTCCGGTTTCTGGACCATAGATCTGGTCGCCGACAAAAATCATAAAATCAGGATTTTTTGCGGTGATCTGTGAAAATACAGAGAAGTTAAATGGAGTATAGGCAATAGCCATATCTCCCCCAACGGCAAAATTAAATGAGCATGCGCTTCCGGCAGTTTTCATAGTGCTAAACTGTCCCGTTGAGCCGGACTGTATAACGTCGTCAATAAGAATGCGGTAATCGTAGGTAGTGCTTGCAGTAAGTCCAGTAACACTTACGGTACCAGTAAAATCATTTCCGGAAATGAGGCTTGTGCCTGTGCTGGTTGCATAAGCTGTGTCGGTGGTGAGTTTATGGTTTACTTTAACTGTGGCCGCACTATCGGACCGCACCCATATTTTTGAAGTGGTGTCTGTGGTAGCACCAACGAAAGGACCGTGAGTAACAGATGCCACGCTCACGTGTAAAGCAGAAAGGAGAAAAACAACACTTGAAAGCGTCGTTATTTTGATGGTCCGATAAGTAGTTTTCTTAAGAATCATTTTTTAGAACAAATACAAAAAGGTAAATTGTCTATTTTTGGTAATATACCATGTCTCGTCTTTAGAAAAAAGGATGTGTTTTTGTATTTTTCGTTCACATCTTCTCGGGCGCGGAGATGCCGAGGAGTTTCAAAGATTGGGCGAGTGTGGACTGGGCGAGAAGCGCGAGCTCGATTGCACCTTTATTGTACGAGTCGTCTTGTATCACTCGGACATCGCGATAGAATTGGCTGAACTCGCTTGCAAGTTCATATGCG
>LCLP01000004.1:38349-44742 GCA_001002135.1 Candidatus Pacebacteria bacterium GW2011_GWA1_46_10 | reverse complement strand
GGCGGGAGTATTGGTGACGGCAGTATTTGTTTTTGGCAAAATCACTGGGGAAATGGCCAGATTGGGGTCTTTTGCAGAAGCTTTATTTGTTTCAGCGATCTTTACTTCGTTTTCTTCCGCTGGGGCTGGCTGTGTTTGTTCGGTTGGCGTTTGGGCTGTTGTTTCTTCCAGTGCTGGAGCTGTGGTGGTAGGCGGTTCGGTTGGTTGAGGCATGGCAGGTGTAGTAGTCTCAATGGAGGTTTGTGATGCGATAGGCGGAGTGACAGTGCCGGCATTGACCACGGCCGTGGTGTAGTTTTGGCTGTCGGTGATTTGCTGACCCTCATAGG
Source organism: Candidatus Pacebacteria bacterium GW2011_GWA1_46_10 (assembly GCA_001002135.1). Taxonomy (GTDB): domain Bacteria; phylum Patescibacteriota; class Microgenomatia; order UBA1400; family PJMF01; genus UBA10119. Next base: position 44,413 of record LCLP01000004.1, on the reverse strand, counting down.
CTTCTGGGTTGTAATTGTTGTAAAAGATTTCAATGATCTCTTGGGTCGCCAGTTGGCGAGCGTATAGACCAATGCGATTGAATTGGGCAATTAGGTGGTCGCGGCGCGGCTCCAGGATGCCAATGCCCTTTTCGATCACGGCTGCTTTCTGTTCTTGAGTGATTTGCGGCGCTTGTTTACCAGGAAGCAAGGTTTGGGGGGTCATCATGCCGACCTCGATCGGTAAGGCTGGAATGACCACGTAAAACTTTTTATCCAAAACATTTCGCTCTTTGATGAGTTGGCCGACAAAAGTTTGATAGCGCTGAATAAGGTCTCTTTTAGCTTGAGAAGGAGTTTGTTGAGCCTGGATCTCCAATAGACGAAGGTAGGCGGTGGCATCTTTGGTTTTTGAGTTAATGACGATTTGAATAGGGAAATTGAGGGAATTAAGGAGTGCCGCGTAAGAGTAAATAACGGAGTCCTGTTCCTGCTCGGCGAGTAAGCCAAAATTCATGGCGCTGATTAGCAGTACTATGGACACTGTGCCGTTTTTTAAAACCACCACGTTGTTGGTGATATCAAAAATGTCTAAAAAAACTTGAGTGGTAGATGAAATTTCGGTTTTTTCAGTCATGGGTAGTACTGTACATAGTACTAGAGTACTCGCTTCGGTGAAAGACTCGCAACCCACGAACTAATTACGCCGCTCGTAGTTCGAGTGGTTGTAGCACAGAACCATTAAGAGAAAAGGTTTGCTCCGGAAATGAAAGACCCTCTTTTTCTGCGCTCACCACATAGGTGCCGTTAGGCAGTGGGGTAGTGGCAAAAAACTGGCCAAGCAAATTGGTTTTGAGTGCCCGGATTACTTTTCCCTGGAGGTTTTTGATGGTCACCACCGCTCGGTCAACGAGTTTGTCGTCTGGGGTCAACACCATACCCATAATGGTATTGGGAGAAAGGTTTTTTTGCGGGAAAGGAAGCTTGGCGTTGGTGGCAGCTGATTGTTGGGGAGCAGTGTAGGTGTTTTCGATTGGCGGCGTCTCGTCGGCAAAAACTTCGATTGGTGTGGTGGCGACTGGTTCGAGCTCAGGTTTGGCAGGCAACTCAGTGGTTGGTGGTTTAGTCAGAGGTAGGTTTTTTGCTGCGGGCGTTTTTTCGGTGGTTGTTAATTCAGTTTGGAAAACAGTTTGTTTTTCGGCTGGCTGGTGCTGTGAAACCGAAAGTTTACGGATTCGTGGAGTGAGTTGGGGTTTAATCTTCATTTGTTTGGAGCGAACAACCTCTACCGGCACCTCGTCAAAAGTTTGGAGGATTTTTGAAACCTGAGCGCTTTCTGCTTGGTCAGTTTCACTGAGGGGAGTGGGTTGGCTGACAGAAGCGAGGTAGTCTCTAATTCGCTGTTGACGGGCAGGAGTGAGATCAATCTCAAACTGCGGTTCGGCCGGTTTTTCCCCGGTTTTTTCTGGTTTGAGCGCAAAAGGAATAGTTGAATCTTTGCGCCAGTAAAATTTGGTGGGACTGTACAGTCGGCGAAAAAAAGTGACGATCCAATGATCGAGCGGCCTTTCCTCGATGGGGACAAAAGCCATCATGCCGCCCAAACCCACCGAGAGCATAATAAGTGGCCACTTAATAAACGCCAGTAAATTAGTGTTGTAGAGAATGACTGCCACCAACACCCCGGCTCCAACCTCAGCGAATTGTTTCAAGGTCATGTTGCCGACGATATGAAATTTGTAGCCGGTGACGTCTTGCGGGATGGGGTGCTCTTTCATGGCAATACAATTATCTTATCAGAACTACTCTTTGTTTTTCTTGTTCACGAATCTCGTGAATGTTCATACTTAGTGGTGTTTCTCAAACAACCGGATTCACTCAGCGATCACAGCGAAAAATAAAGAGTAGTTCTGATTTATTTAGTTTCCACTGCGGGCGCGATGATTTCGGCTTGAATGGCGTAGCCATTGGCGGTGTTGAGCTCGCCACTGAAGTGATAAAAAGGATAAGCTAGGCCAGTGGTGAAGTCGGCGCGGTACTCCAGCTGAACATCAGTGAGCGTTCCACTAGTGATTTCTTCGAGAGTAAAAAACTGACCGGTGTGGCTGTAGGCGCTGATGATAGAGGCTTCGTTGCGGCTATTAATATTGTCGAGCACTGTTCCAAGGTCAATTAAACGCGCTTTTTGCTCTGTTGGCACAAAATCAATAAAGTTGGGTTGGAAAGTCACTTTTTGTACCTCGTACAGGCTGTTAATCATGACGGTGAGAGGGGGAGAGCTGGTGTGGCCGAGGAAAATCGGTACGTTTTGGACCGTATAAGTGAAGGGGACTGCCAGTGCGACCGCTTTATCACGGGTGGTTTCCTCAAGTTCTAACAGGCCGCTAAAGTATTGTACGGCGTTTCTTTGACTCACCAATTGGACATTGGGAAAGGTTTTGCTGACAAAAGTTTCGGCTACTTCGATGGCTCGGTTAGTGTCAGCAAGCAGGGTGTCCTTAGGCGTAAAGAGTGAGTAAAAAAGGTATTCATCAGCGCCGTCATTATATGAAAGGGTGTGCGTTTCCCCACGCCAAAGGCCAGCCAGGCCGACTACTTGATTTAACTGATACTCTTTAATGAGTTGGTTCCGTACGTAATCGAGAGTGGTTTGACTTGGTTGAATAACAACCAGAGGAAGCTCGGTGATGGTAGTGGTGAAAGAACCAGTGAAACGAAGATTGGCAAACTGGCTGGAGCCGCCCACTTGATTTTCAGTGATAAACTCAGTTTTTGGCACTACGGGTTGAGCAGGTGTCAGTAGGCGCAGGATGAATGTTACTACCAGGCCGACGACGATGAAAGTCAAGAGGCCCATGAGCCAACGGTTGGTAAAAAATTTAAAGTTGGTCATAACAGCTCCTGACAGGGTCATTTTCTTGGACTGATGTGCCGTTGGGCATGAGAGTGGCGAGGACTGATACGCCGCTGTAACCGCCAATCAGGCCAAAATGCACATGGCTGCCACTGGAAGCTCCGGTACTACCCATTGGACCAAGCACCGCTCCAGGCTGTACTTCTCGACAACCCTCAAATGGTTTTGAGCGCATATGGCCAAAAACGTACGACCGGCCGTCATCTGCCGCCAAGACGACATTGTTACCATAAATACTATAGTCCATCTTTTGCGAGCAGGCGGTACCGGCAAATGGGGCATAAATCGGCGTGCCTTCTACATTGGCAATATCAAAGGCGTCAGCGTTCGTGTGTGAGTAACTGCCACCTGGCAGTTGAGTGACTGTGCCGCTGGCCGGCCAGCAACCAGCTCCTTGGTCGTAGTTGCCAACATAGATGATTTCACCGGTGATGGCGTTGTCAGAACCGGTTTCACCTGAAGTTTGACTGTTGTAGTCAAATGCAAGTTCAAAGGTGTTGACAATGCTGGAGTGATTGTATTTTTCATCGAAAGTTTCAGTGTACGAGAAAGCAAACTCCGAGCCGGGCTCAATGGTGAGGCCGTCATAAAGCTCGGGAAAGTCATCGATGGTTTTTACTCTATCTGGAATATCGGGTGGGTTTTTTCCTTCTTCTTCCCAGGCTTTTTCACTGGTATTAACCTTCAGCGTGTCGGTTACTTCACGGATAGTGATGGCATAGTCGTCTTTTGGTCGAATCACAATCGAGTATTCGGCGGTGATTGGGAAGGCGGGGTTTTCACATTTATTTTCTGGACAGCCAGTGATAAAAATACGCTTTTCGATGGTGACGTATTCGGATTGTTTAGCATTTGCGCCAGGGACGGTGGTGGTGAGGGGATCAACTTGCGGAAAATCTGCCAGCAGCGCGTTACTGACCACCATGTGGCTAAAAAGTGTGCCGGCGACCACGATACCAACGGTAGTCAGTACGGCCTGAGTACCGGTGGAAGCTATCGCTTGGGCGGCCAATTCGCCCCCGCCCGCCCCCGCCCCGGCTGCTTGAATGGGCGGCAGTGCTGCTCCCGCGCCGCCAGCAGCAGCTCCGGCGCCACCCCCGCTCCCGAAAACGCTGTTCCAAGCGCCAGTCAGCCAGCTTTCTACCCCGAAACCCACCCAACTGCCGAGGTAGCCGCCGATTGCTGCGCCCAGTGCTCCGCCAGCGAACCAACCGATCACTCCTCCAGCCAGTCCGCCCAACCAGCCGCCGATTGTTTGCAGGGGGATGAGGAGCGACAGTCCGCCGCTAAGGCCGATGAGTGCCAGTCTTTTTCGACCTTTTTTGGTGACGGCTTGTTTGGCAATCCAGCCAGTGACCGGTCCGCCGGGTAATTTAGAGCCAGCGGTCTGAGCGATTTTTTCCAGCGCCTGTTCGCCTGTTTTACTCCCGGCCAATCGGCCGGTAAATCGTTTGGCCAGTTTGGTCAGGTCCCCAAGTTTACCGAGTTGTTGGTGGAGGGTGTTTACCCGGGTCAGGGGAGAGTGAATGAGGGCGTTATCCGGCATGTAGCCGGCCCCAGCTCCTTCACCAAGCTGACCGGGGACTTGGGCATAATACGCCAGTGGCGATTCTTCACCGACGATAAAGGAGCTGTGGATTGTAAACTCCACTGGGGCATCAAGGGTGACTATTTCGTAACCGTAAAACTGTGAAAATGTTTCTCGCTGCTGACTGGACAAGCTGTCCCAAACGGATTGTAAAAAGGCTTGTTGGTTTTCTTTAAGGTTGTCTTCGATTTGGCGCGAGTCACCGAGTTTCGTGCCGGTTTGAATGGTGGTTTGGTCGCGATTGGCGTCTTCGATTTGGTGCTGAGTTGGTTGAGAAACGATAACTTGAAAAAGCTTGGTTTTTTGGGCTTCGTTGATATTTTGAGTATTTTTCTTATCCAGTAAGTCTAGTGCCTCCTGACTGGCGAAGCGCACTTCACTGCTGAGTAAAATATTGTCAGTTTGTTTGGCTAAATCTGCTCGCCAAACAATCCAAAAGGTTTTGAGGTTTTCCAGCAGTTGAGGGTTATAAGGGATGTCGGGACCAAAAATTTCTCTGAATCGCGGCTCGTCCACTACGGTCAAAATGTCGGCGGCCACGCCGTTTTGTGTCCAAACTTGCAGGACGTTCAAGATGTTTTCGCGCGCCAGAATGAGTTTGTCGCTGGTAACACCCACAGCCAGGAGGTACTGCTGTAAGTCTTGGAGGAGTGTTTGCTGGAACTTCTCAGCGGCTTTTTCTGAAGTAAAGGCATTAGTTTGTCGCAAGGCCTCGACGACGTTTCTGACTGCTGGGTCTTCTGCTAAGTTACGGATGAGCTCAGAGGGGTTATCTTCACCTTTTTCTGCTGCAATGAGGGCTTGTTCAATTTGTTGTTTAGTGGCTGGATCAGCGTTTTTGAGTACCACGTTGTACAGATGGCGTTCAATCGTGGCACTGACCCGCACATCGTTTTGAGTCAGCCATAGAAATTGGCGAATGAAACGGAAGCGCTCTTCGGGTGAGCTCAATAGGAGGTCAAAGCGTTCTTGAGAGAGGGTGGTGGTGAAAAAGGCTAGTGCCTTTTGTGATAATACCTCTCGCAGTTCAGGGGAGTTTTGCAGGCTGCCTGGCGGGAGTCGATGGAAGATTTCCAGTTGGGTGAGACTGATTTGGGTGAAGCGAACGACTTGTTCTCTGACTTCACGACTGAAGATTTTTTGTTTGAGGGCTAAAACGTCGACGGGTTGGGGGGTTTCCGGGGTGATTACTGGTGGGACTAGCTCACCACCTAGTTCACCAGTTTCTACTCCGCCGCCAGCTGTGACAGCTGCTGTTGGTGTGGGTACGCCGGCGGTCGGCGCCGCTTCACCCTCGGCGACTACGACGCCTGCTCCTTCGGCTTTGGCTGCTTTGGTCTCAGCCTCTGCTGCTTTTTCTTTAACAACTTCCTGAGTTGGGTGATCAAGGTAATCAATGATGAACGAAGCGGTTTCCGAAACCACTCGCTCCTCGGAGAGAAGATTGTTGAACTCTCGCTCTCTACTCTCATCAACTTCCACTCGATCTCTGGCGCCGATGTTTTGGCAGTAATTGGCAATACTCGTGAGGGCGTTGGCGACTCGCTGATCAGCGTTGCGAGCGTTCAAAATGGTACTGAGGT
>LCLP01000004.1:0-38330 GCA_001002135.1 Candidatus Pacebacteria bacterium GW2011_GWA1_46_10 | reverse complement strand
TACTGAGGTTTTGTTTTAACTCTGGTTGGCGGGAGAGCCAATCATACATAATGAGTGCCAGGTCGCTCCTGAACAAGTACATTTCCCCTGGGTGCTCGCCGTCGAAGTATGAGCTCTTGGTGTAGCGGAGGTTAAAACCAGGAGTATTTTGAAACAAAGAATTAAAATTAGCAGAGATAACCTCGTTTTCCTTGATGCCGTCAAGCTGGGCAAAAAACTGACGAACTTCGGCTGGATCAGCATCAGGATTTAGGCGTTTGAGGACGTATGATCCTATAGGACTGTTGAGCGGATTTTGGGCCTGCTCCTGGTCTGTCTGGAGTTCTGGTTGAGTATCAGTATCGGCCATTGACCTAGATTATATAGTCAGGCTGAACTGAACCACAGGGGCTAATCTTTTTTGGTGCCGGTAAATAAGATAATAAACAAGGCGTAAAGAGCAACTGCCGCACCAACAACGAGCAGAGCAGTTCCTGGTGTCTCGAGGAAATTAATGATAGCTTCTTTCATTTTGTTTCCATAAGAAATACTGCAGCAGTATACAACACAAAAATTAAAAAAATACCAACTATAAAATAGGCCAGATAAAAGGCTCCGCCACCAAATACTTGGCCGATAGCCAATGATCCGCCAACAAAATTGCCAAGAGAAAATACGGCCACTGCCAGCTCTTTTCTTGTTTTGTATTGGAGGGCAAATGAATGTTTTCTTTTCACATATTTAGTATTCACCCCTTTTTGAACAACAACTGTAACTTGCGCGGCCACCAAAAGTTTGTTACTTTAGTTTCTGCTGTGGAAGGCGGTGAAAATCCGCCACTGTGCCGCAACGGTGAGCTCTTTGGCTAAAAGCCATAAGAAAAGTCCGGTCTTCAGCAAGTAATCTTTGACGAGCATCAACCTTGGGAAGGTTAACCCCAACTGATGCTCCCCAGAGGGGGAGTTTTTTATTTCCCCAACACCAACAAAGAAAAAGCTTGCTGTAAACACTACAGCTAGTAGTAATTTTGTATTAAGAAAGGCTGGCGATGTCAGAAATAACAAAAGCAGTGACCACGGAGGACATATTTAATGCCCGACTTGACCAAACTAGACTAGGTGATGGCTTGTTTCCTTTAGAAAAAAAGAGGAAAATCCGAAACGCTGATGCTTTAATTACGAGTTTACCAGAGAGTGAAAGAGTTTGGTTTCGAGTTTTAACTGATAATATTGAGTTTTTAGTGGAGCAACTTGTCCCCGCGCTAAAAGAAGAAGATGCTTGGCGGTTTTTGTATGACAGTTTCGGTTTACCAAATCCAGAAATCGTTGAATTATCCACGCCGGTGTACATAGATCTTCTCAATAAGCTTTCAACAGCCCATGATATTACTCTTGAGAAAGTGTATCAAACGCAAGATTCATTGCTTGAATTTATAAGAGAAGTTGAAAGAAAGTTGCTGACGCTGTTTGTTGTAAGACTTAATGAGCTTGAAAAGAAAAGGAAAAATACGCTTGAAGCAATCCAAAACATTGACTCCATTCAAGCAGAAGGACCGACTGCTGAAGAAAAAACTGGCGGGATGGCAACAGTATTGGCAGAAAGACTGGCCAGTATTGAAAAAGAGATAGCGGCTTTTCAAGCTTCCCAATATGGAGTGTTTGATTTTGTTTCTGATATAGCAGAACAACTTAAAGCTACTAAACTCATCGAGACTCATACCGATATCGGTGCGCCAAACCCTGATTTAGTAATGTAGACATTTTTTAAGGAATCAAGTGGAAAGAAACATTGCTTCCAGAAGGAAGGCGGTGCTAAAATAGCCTTTATGACTGAGCACTTCCCGTACGAAACGGCTAAAACTGAAGTAACTGGAAGACTCGACTTATCCCAGCTAATGGTTGATGTAGAGGGCTCTTCTGTTGCGATGGAGTATCTATTTGAGCAGCTTGAAGATTTACTCTTCAATGTTGATACTGCCAACCCAGAAAACTCAACTTTGAAAGAGGAAAATCTTGACGATCAGTATGTAAGGCATGCAGCGGTTAGAAGAATTTTGGATATTGAGAAAGAAATAGATATTCTTAAAAAAGAGTACCCTGCCCTGCGTTTTAAGCCTGGGGCGACGATAGCCGGTGTGCTTGTTACAGATAAAGCAGACTTTGATTTTTCCATGAGCGTTTTAGATGGATTGATTGAGTCTTACAAAAACAAAATCAAAGGAAAGCTCAACCCTGATGAATTGGCGGCGATGGGATTTATTGCCGGCAGAAAGGATGAAAAATCTCCTAAACAAATGATCATCGATGAAATTGCAGAGGAACTTGATGTTACACAAGATTTTGCGGAAGATAGAGCCCGACAGCTTAATAGCGAGTTTCTGCAAAAGATTACAAAAGAAGTAGATGAATGGAGAGTCTCTTGGCTGAGGATGATTCGGGTTTTGGCAGCTATTACCGGGACAGGTGACTCTGGGTTAGTTGGTTTTGATGTGTGGTGGAGTGCTATTTCAGAGGAAATGTTACAAAAAACAGCACCTTACGTAAGAATGGCTCGTGCTCTATTTATAAAAAAGCCCGAAAAAACAAGTATGGGGAAGGACAGCGATATTACTGCAGAGGATTTGAATAAGTCAGGGATTAATTATGATGCCTTGGAAGTATATGAATACATTGTGAAAAGAATTAAGCATTATCCAGAGTTTGGAGGATTGGATCGTGATCCTGAGGGAAGTGACCATGATGGTGACTTCAGCTACTTGCGATTAAAAGACGATAAGGTTGGACAATTTTATAAACACCTGGAAGCAAAGTTTTATGCGAAATTGCCAAAAAAACTGGTTGATAAGCTCGTTAAATATGCATGGGCACAATCTTCAAAATCTCATGCTTTTATCCCACACCTTATGCATAGAACCACTCGCCAACACGGCTTGGCTCTCGCTCAGGTACGGGGCGAACCATATGTAGATGAACTGTTTGTTGTTGCACCATGGGCGGCTGGTATGTACAGCAGAAACCGCTACGCTCTCAGTTTGGCTGATGCGACCTCTGAAGAATTGCTTTATATACCAAAAGCACTATTGTCTTATATGCATAAAGAAGATTGGGCTGTTAAAGAGGCAGAAGAGAACGTCTCTCTTTATGAATCAGGAGGGAGAAAACCCAACGGAGAAAAAATCTCCGAACCAGAATACAAAAGAGCCCAAAGAACCTTGAGAAATGCAGTAGCTAGACCAAAAGAAGCAGAGAGATTGTGGAATATAATAAATCTTTTCAGAAAAACGGTATGGGGAGAGATTCCGGAGTGGGTGCACTACCTTAGGGAAAAAATGGTGATTGTTCAATATGACTATGACCCTGACGACCCCAAGAAGTACCGCGCTGACGCTGACGGGAATCCTATCCCAAAGGTTATTCGCCATGATGGAACTGTAGAGTTTAGAAAATTAGCTCCGGGTGAAATTGATCTTAATGACAGCTTGTTACCGATGCCCGGCGAGCTGCTTATAAATATCTTAAGGGTTGACCAAGAAAAAGAGGCTTTGCTGGCCCGTCGTAAAATAAAGAAAAGATTAGAAAAGCCAGAGGAAAAACTGAGAGATAAGGCTCATGAATACGCTGAAGATTTATTAAATGTTCAAACTAGAATTGGAGATATTGACACAGAAATAGCAGGACTTAATCCTGCTACTGATGCAGCGAGAATTAGTGACCTTACCAATGAAAAGAATGATTTAACATTGCAGCTGACGGAACTAGAAAGAATTTATGATTTAATTTCTGAAAAACTTGATTTGATAAGAAGGGAATTAAGATCGGCCGGGGTCGAGAATGTAGAAGCAGACATAGAGAAATTTGTTCTCACTTACAGCAAACTAGGGTACGGGGACTCCTTGGACGTTATTGGTAGGTTTAATCTCGAGCATGGCGGCTACAAACCCGATGATTATATAACATTGGCATTCGCCAGATTGCAGGATATGTACGAAGAGTTCCGCGCGCCTGCGTCTGAGCCTCTCAGCATACAAGACATTAAAGACAAGATAGTACACTTTAGCCAAGATATAATAGGTAAAGCAAAGCTTATTCCTGGGAAACACCATCTCATTTTTGGGCCGTTTACAATGCGGTATATTCACAGGCTACTTAATCAATTTGAGGGAAGGCACGACCAACGAGAAGTATGGCACGTAGTAGAGGAAGTGATACTTAAAAATATTGGCGGAGCTGATGGATTACCATGGTATGCGGAAGATTATGTTAGAAACTATCTTGAAGCACATACTAGGAGAGAGCGCGAGAGGAAACTTAGAACATTGTTAAGAGCTGATATTATTGATGAGGAAAAACGTTATCGGGGTGAATTGTGGCGCTTTCATAATGAACACCCAGTGAGTTGGGAAAAGCAAGTGGCGACGTCACTTCCTTGGGATGTTGGTAAAAGGGATGAACATGGAGAAAAAATGAGAACAGTGGCTCCTTGGAATTGGGATAAAATTAGTGAGAGCACTACCGAGGATAAATCAAAAGCATCAGGACACTAGTAATTTTTATTAACCTTAAGATGGGGTTAATTTGTAATATCCGATAGATTCTTTACGATTTTTCCTCGTTTTTCTTTGCGTCTTTCTCTGCGTTCACTGTCTAATAAATGCTCAAAATTTGAAGGTTTTAAAGATTGCTTTATATTAAGAAGTCCTTGGGTCTGATCGTATGCTTCTCCAGCTCTGATTGGAGTATTAACTCTTGCTAGATCCCAAAAACCCGACAACACTGCTTTAGGTCCTCTAGAGCTTCTTTGTTGGTATGCACGATAGGCATCTAAACCCAGGCCGCCCGTAACTCTTGCAGTAGGCCAACCATACTGAAGAGTATCTCTCCCTGCTTCGCGAGTGCGTTGGATCATCTGTCCACCAAGTGTTTCAACTATTCCACCCTCGGCGCCGAAGGCTTTTTTGACTTGCTGAATGATTTCCGGAATGATGAGCAAAATACCGATGCCTACCAGGGTCACAATGGCACCGGAAACGCCGCGGCCGGGTAAGAAGGGTGGGATAAACCCGCCCGTCGCGGCGCCACCTGCCTCAACGGCGCTTTGGGTGAAGAGGTGGTAAATGATAAAAGTCATCAGTACCACTGGGAAGGCCAGTAAATTACCAACTAGTCTCTTTAACCATTTAAAGAAACTATTTTGACCCGGAATAGCCCCAAACATCAAAGTGATGGGGGCCAGAGCGATGGAGAGAACAATTGAGACATAGGTTTTCAGCAGTTCAAAGAGAATCTTGAAAGCGGCAATTAAGATAGCGACCGCGACCACCAGCGCCGCAGTGATACCCGCCAGCCACCCGAGTGCTCCACTGGCGGCACCTAAATTACCAGTGAACGCCTTGGTGAAGTTTTCCACGGCGCCGCTCACACTACTAAAGAGAGAGACCCCCTCACCTTTGCCGATCAGAATATACCAGATGGCGTCGAAAATATTGTTGTCCAAAATCGCTGTCCCTTCTGGTGGGTTAAACAAAACAATCATCAGATACATCAGTAAATACATCAGATCGATCATAAAGCCGGCGATGGCATAGGAAAACGTCACGAAAATGAGCGAGACAATAATCCCAGGAATAGCTTGTTGAGCAGTGACCACCGTTTGGCCATTAATTTTTTGGCGGAACATAATCATGAAACCAATAATAAGAAAGATCACCACGAAGAAAAGGTAGGCTACATTCCGGAAAATTTTCCAGGTACCCAGGATCGGATCCAATGATGCAAAACCCAAACCCTGGGCTTGAGCTTGAGGCACAATGTGAGCCGAGCGAAGCAGATCAGCGACATAGGTAGTCGATGAAGCGGGTGGAGTGTATAGAGCGGCGATACCGTTGCCGACCGCACCAATCGCTCCACCGCCATATCGTTTGTAAACAATCCGTTTTTGTTCTTCAGTGAGGGTTGACTCTTCACCAGTGGCAGATTCAGGCGGCCCGGCCACAAAAATCAACGACGACGTTTGGACATTGAGTAAGTTGTTATCAACAAAACTTTCGTGAGAGGGAATGCCCTCAGTTTCAGATTGAGTAACGGCGTCGATGGTATCATCAACGTTTTCTTCAACACTGGTGTTATTAAAGAAGAGGTCCCAGAACGCAGCCTGGGCGCGGCTGGCCGATCCCAAGAAAAGGAGGGAAACACAAAAAACCCGGGCAAGTGTCCTGGTGAGTTTCATTTGATTTCTTATTGTAAGCGAGATTCTTGAAAAAAACTACGATTTATTTTGGCTAGATTTTTCATCAGCCAGACTTTTATTTTTCTTGTTCTCAAATCTCGAAAATATCCGTACAGTTTATGTTGTCCAGGTAACCAGATTTTCTTAGTGATTCACAGCAAAAACAAAAGTATGGCTGATTTGAGTAAACTACTTCAAAACAAATCAAAGTTGGTCTATACTGCTCGCAATGATTGCACTGGAACAACTTTCTTCGCTGAAAGACTACCTCAAAACCGCGGAAACAGTCGCGGTGATAGTGGGACCCAAACCAACTGACGATCAACTGGCTGTAGCCAGCGCTTTATACCAGGGCGTAGCGGCATTAGGGAAAGAGGTTGGTCTGTATGCGCCCAAGGATCTGTTAAATCGTCACTTCACAGCGATTAAAAATGTCAGTACCAAGCTTGGCAAACAAAACTTAGTGATTGATTTTGATTACAACGAAAACGCTGTCGATAAGGTCAGTTACCACATTGGTGAGGAAAGCGGCAAGTTTTACCTCACGATCAAACCCAAAAAAGGTTACCAACCGTTGGATAAGTCGACCATCAATTTTTCCTACGCCGGCGCGGATGCCGAGCTAGTTTTTCTGGTTGGCGTTTATGACTTGGAGAGTTTGAATCAGCTCTATTTTGGCTATGAAAATTTGTATTCATCAGCCTTTATAGTGACATTGCACACGTTTAAACCAGAATTAGGGAACGTCCAGTTTGACCTGTCTGGCACCAGTAGTATGAGCGAATCAGTGGTGGATATTTTGGAGGGCTTAGAGATTCCTCTGAACGCTGACATAGCCACTGACCTTTTAGCTGGCATTGAGTCGATGACTCACAACCTCCAGTCTCGCACAGCCACTGCCGAGACTTTTACAGTGATTGCCAAGCTCTTGCAGCTGGGTGCCAGAAGAGTCAATCATCTAGAACAGCCGCGGGTTGACCAGCCTCAACTAGTCAGTCCGTCAGCAAATAAACCTCACTCACCACGTCAACACCCAGTGGTTAAAAAGCCACGCCCCGCTATGCCGGAAAGAGCTTATAAAGTCGGCAAAGCCGGTAAACGCGCCGGTCGCTCTGGTAAATAAATACCTTCATCACGAACTAAGTTTATGGACAACTGAACGGGAAAGTATCCATGACGCATTGGCAGTAATTGGCGCCGCCGCACCCTTGGACGGGTGGAGCGCCTTCACAAGCCGGTTTGACCAGTGTTTCGACCGGTAAACCATAGTTTCGGCCCGCCATCATGTAATAAATTTGTTTGGTTGAAGGTTCGCTGCCGTTAGCCTTTTGGTACTCCGCCTTAAGGAAGGCAATCTCGCTTTTCCGCTTTTGAAGAATATAGGTTAAAGAGCCGTCTACACTACAAGCTACCTCAGGGGTAATTTCCTCGCGGTACTGTTGGCCGGCCGGTCCTTCATCCAGTGCCCAGGCTGCTGCTTGTGGGCACGCTACTGGATCAATGCACTGTGGGACGATGATGCCGACGATTTGTGAAGCGCCACAGCTATTGGTAATCAGGTCACCGCAACTCATGCTGGTCTCCCCAGCGAGAATCTGTCGCAAGAAAGGACTGCCATCCACTTGCATCATTCCCCAAAGTAATTGAGCATCCAGGTCGTTCCCTCTAGCGATACTACAGACTTTTTGTTCCAATTCTGGCATGGTGGGCAGATCCACCGTGATTCCTTGGTAGTCGTTGCAGGAGTTGGCGGCTTCCGAGTCACTGCCACCTGGTTGACCCTGATACCCGATACAACGGCCAAGGAAAAGGTCCTCAGTGCGTTTGCATTCCTTGATGTACTCATAGGCTTTGGAACCGATGCCGCGAATGTCTTGTTGCAGTTTCCAGATCATCCAGCCTAGTTGGGCGCCGATAATCCTCAAAGGCTCGCGTGGTTGTTCGGTCAGATTGGCACCAAACGACTTGGTTTGACACTGCTCTTTTTCGGCCTGGTCTTCGATTTCTTCACATTCTTCTGGATTGGTGACAAAACTGTAGCTGTCAGCTTCACTGTCTAGGTCGGCCGTAATACCGCTAAAAGTAAAGTATTCTGGCATGAGGCCACATTCACCGTTAAAGTCCTCGATACAGTTATTTTCGACTATTTTTTGAAACTGTTCGTTATCGAAATATGATTGGAGAGTTTGAGTGATGTATTCCAAGTTACTGCCGTAAGGGGTAATCAGGTGAGCGGTGACCGGCACTTTTTCTTGACTAGCTATACTTTGGACGTTGGGATCGGCTACCAGCAGTGTCCACTCAAAACCGGCTGAGTTAACTTGGGGTAAAACTTCTGAGAAGTAGGGTTTTTGGAACTCTTTTTCTTCGCTGGCGGCGGCCGGTGATCCCAGGTCACCGGCGTTTTCGTAGGGACCCTTAAACCCGCTGCAGGTTTGTTCACTGCCATTAATAATGTCAATCAGGGCGGCAAACAACTGTTGACTATCACCATTCCCAGTGCACTGAGGCATGCCGTCACAGTTGATGACCGGCTTGGTTTGTTTGTTGGCAATGATTTTTTCGATAAAGTCGGTTCTTTCTTCCAAAACAGTTGCTTGTTCGCGCTGGAGCGACTCGATTGTCCTCATGGAAAGGGCGGTTACCAGCGCCGAGTCACGCAGTGCCGGCAAACTAAAAAGGGAGTTGGTAGCCAAAAATGGTACTTTAAAACCGATCACGATTGGGGCGTGGGTGTCATCGTCAACTATGGTGGAACTAGGAACTGGTTGTGGGGCTTGGGTTTGCAGAAAACTAAAAACGCCGCCGTCGTTGGTGGGGTTTTGTTGTGGTGAAATGACCAGAAATGCTAGGCGGTAGAGCACGTCTAGGTTAAATGGCATGCGCCGCAGAGCGTCGACGGCCGGGGTGATTTCGTTGTTGAACTGCTCAGGAGTGATGTCGAACTCTTGTTCCAGCTCTGGTCGCCATTGGCCGGTGATGTCAGCACAGGTGACATTTTTTGTGCCATCGTCGTTGGTAATAGAGAATAACTCAGTCAGCGCGTTATAAAGCGTTTCGGTGGTGTAGCTGGTGCCGTCGATCTCTCGGTCGAGTGCACACTGGTCAGGATCTTTCAGTTTGGAACACAGACCACCGTCGACTCCAAATAAGCTGTCGAGGTTGGCGTATTTCACCACGCATTGGCCGTCTTGATTTAAAAGTAAGTTAGTGACTCCAGAGGAGTTGAGCTTTGGTGGGGAATCTTTGAGGTAGTTGGCGCCAAAATAGCCCTCGAACGAAGAGTTTTTCTGGGTGTCCAGCAAATCCTCATCGCCCCGGTACAAGGGAATAGTACCTTGAGAAAAATCGATATTGTAAGAGGCGGGGCCGCTCAAAAGGACAGGGTCGCTGTAAAGCTCGAAATACTCTTTGATCGCACCAAAAACTTGCGGCGTGATATACCACTGTGGTTTGGCGCACTGCACTTCATACCCTTGGTCGTAGACCATGTTGAAGGAAATTGTATCTCGCAGGGTGCCGGTATTACCGGTTGAGCTGCCTGGATCAAGGACCAACGGCAGGAAGTTGTAATCTTCCGGATCTCTTCTGACGTAGTTACCGGTGTCATCGTCGCTGGTGGCGGCGGAAATGAGCGAGGGGTGCATCAACCACCCCGCCAGAAACAGAAAGACTAGACTCCAGAGAGCTTGTTTCACGATCATCATTATAACTGGTTCTTTTTTGAAAAAAATTTCAAAGTTTAGCTAAACAAGTTTCACGTTCAGAATTTGACCAAGGAGTACTGCAATCCAGTAACTGGCAAACAACAACATGAAGCCGATGACCGCGTAAGTGGCTCGTTGCATACCGGCTTGCATTTTTTTGTCGTTGCCGGCGGCCATCAAGATTTGGAAGCCACTGACCACCAGCATCAGAAAGAGAATGATGCCGGCCAGCGGGAAAGCGAAACTCAAGACTCGACTGATCACCCCGGCTGGGGTAGAAAGTTCTTCTTCCAGCTCTGAGTTGCTAATTTTTAAAGGATTAAAGCAGTCCAAGACGGCGTCGGTCACTGAGAGGTCAGCGTCGAGTGAACAACCAAAGCCGCTACTCCCGCCGCCCAGTGTTTCATCACTCCCACCCACATCCGGCACGCATTCACAGCGGCCGGGACTGCCTGGCAGCGGAGCGCGGTATGAACCGTCCGGGCAGTCTATTTGATCACAGTCACCAGTTTGGGCAAACACGGGGTTAACTGCGGTTGAACTCGAGGAAAGAGTAAACAGACCGATGGTTACCCCGATAGTCAGTAAAAAAGTCAATTTTTTCATGGTTTACCCTCCAAAGCCCGTTTTACCCTCCAAATCCCGGCAGTTGCAGCACTTGGACGCCAATAAATCGTAACATGACGATCGAGAAAATGATAAAAAGCAGACCGATGACAGCCGAAGTAATTTGTTCTTTGGCTTCCTCGGCTTGCTTTGGGTCGCCTGCCGAGACTGAAAGCCTGAAAGCGCCAGCGAGAATAAGCAGCAGAGTGATGCCGCCCCCCAAACTGAGACCAAGGGTGATGATAGTTTGAATGATACTGGTTGGTTCGATGGGGATACAGCCGATGGCGGTCCAGATGCCATTATCACCAAAACAATCCGTACATTTGTCTTTAGTTTCTTCTGTCACTTGCTCACACAGTTCAAAGCTTATTGGGCCTGATGTGCCTGGGTTATAAAGGTCACCAGGTGGTGTACAGGAATCATTGCAGTCGTCGACCGCTTCAAAGGTTCTTTTGGGACAGAGGTACTCTACGTATGGGACGCCGGTGCCCATGGCAACGGCAATATTGTACTCTCCCACTCCCTCGGCCTCGAATTCGCCGCTGACGGCGCCGTTAGTGGCTTGCTTAGTCTGGTCAGGATAAATGCCGCCTGGGCCACCGAGAACTGCAGTCACCCAGCCACCCCACAGCGATCCGTCTGAGGTCTTCATATTGGTGGCTTCGTAGTAGGTCTTGATACCACCGTTCTCCATACAGGTCTCAACCCCGCACTCTTCCCCGCCTCTTTCTTGCCACACCTTGAGTTCGCAGGAGGTTGCCACTTCACCAGTACTTTCTTCAGTGACGGTGAAAGAGCCAATCGTACATTTATACCCCCAAGAGACCAAGCCGCCATCGTCAAAGAGTTTAACGTAAACGACTTTGTCGCCAAATAGTCCGGCGTTATAGAGCGTGGCTTCATCAGTAATTTTCCAAGTGACAGTGGTGTCTTGGACGGTCAAAGTCCCATCATTGTTGGAGTATGTACCGTTTTGACCCAAGGTGAATTTTGGTGTTCTGGCGTCAAGAGCAGTATTGAAGAGTGCTCCTGAGGCTTTGCCAGCTATTAAGGTGTAGCTGTCGTTGGCGTAGTTACCAAGGTTAAAACTGACGGTGTGTGATGGAGAACGGTTGTCCAGTTCAATATCAAAACCACTTGGCTCACCGATCAGAGAACAGCTGTCCGCCGCCAAGACTTGGGTGGGCAGTAAAGATAAAAACACAAAGAGAGCTAACACCAGAATCGCGATTTTTCGCATGTGGTTATTTTACATAGGCCTGCTCTGGAAAAAAAGAGAAGAATTGGGGTGTATTCGGGGTTGGAAGCTCTGGGAGCCCCGCTATAATGAGGTTATGAAGCGCGGGATGTTTTTTCTAGCTGCTTTTTTAATCCTACTCGGAACCATTTTCAGTGTTACCCAACTTGGTTTTTTACAGGTACGAGCGGATGAAATTGATGATATCGGGAAACAAATTGAAGAACTCCAACGTCTCAAAGAGATGTCTGAAGCAGCCACCGAACCGCTAGAGAAGGAATTAGAGGGTCTAGAGAATCGCATCCAGAGTGCGCGCAATAGTATTGCCGCCGCTAAAAAGCAAATAGCACAGCGCGAGCAGGATGTAGCGGTGCAATATGCCCTGCTTTCTGGTCGGGTGGCTCAGCAGTATAAGCGCTCCCGCATTTTCTCGCCCTTAATGTTATTACTCACCAGTTCGTCGGCCAGTGATTTGACCAAAAAACTGGCGTATAGCAGCTCAGTGCAAGAACAAGACAACCGAATGATTCGTAATTTCTCGGAAGAAATTGTGAAGTTGGAAGATGACCAAGTGAAGTTAGCTGCCTTAGAAAAGCAGCTTGGTGAGCAAGCGGCATTTTTCGAGGGAGAGATTGATGAAGCGAAAGAGTACCAGCAAAGTTTGGCGAGCAAGATTGCTACATTAAGTGCTCGTCAGCAACAGTTAATTGCCCAAAAACTGGGGAGTTTGAACCTCCCTTCAAGCCTTGGTGCTGGGCCGTTGTATTGCGTTGACGATCGCAATATTGATCCTGGTTTTGGCAATGCGTATGCCTTTTTTACTGCCGGTATTCCGCACCGAGTGGGGATGAGCCAGTATGGCGCTGACGGCCGGGCGAAGACTGGTCAGAGTCACGAGCAGATTTTACAAGCATATTTTGCCAATTTTTCATTTGAGAATCGGAGCGCTCAGATTAAGGTTCAGGGGTACGACACCATGGACCTGGAACAATATCTACTGGGTATTTATGAAATGCCAAACTCTTTTCACCTTGAGGCTTTGAAAGCTCAGGCAATTGCGGCTCGCTCTTATGCGTTGGCTTATACCAACAACGGCGAGAAAGAAATTTGCACCACTCAAGCTTGTCAGGTATATAAAGGAGGCAATAAAGGCGGCGCGTGGGAACAAGCAGTCAAAGAAACAGCTGGTAAGACGATGGTGTCTAGTGGTCAGCCAATTACGGCTTGGTATGCTTCCACGGCGGGTGGGTACACTTTTACCAATGCTGATGTTTGGGGCGGCTCAGCGCGCCTGTGGACCAAACGCCTGCGTGACACAAACGGTGATGTTGGCAGTTTTGGTGATTTACAAAGTAAAGCCTACGACAAAGATTCGCCCTGCATGTATTCAGCACAAGGGTATCGGAGTCAATACAACAAATCGGCTTGGCTGAAAGGCGAAGAAGTGGCAGATATCGTGAACGTTATTTTACTGGCTCGGGCTGATGATGGTACGAAAGAACATTTGTACCAAACCGATAAACCCCACCCTTACGGCGGCGAGATTTGGGATGAGGCACGAGTGAGACAAGAACTGCAGAACCGCGGCATTTCACCTTTAACCAATGTTTCCAGTGTCGGCATCAGTAGTGTTGACTGGGGCGCGGGCATTACCAACCAAGTGACGGTTGGCGGTCACTCGTTTAGCGGTTCGGAGTTTAAAGACTGGTTTAACTTGCGGGCGCCAGCCAATATTCAGATTGTTGGTCCACTGTATAACGTGGAGAAGAAATAAGACTCAAATAAACGCTTTACGCATGCCGAGGCGGTCCAGCGGCTTGGTTGGGTGTTCGGTCGGTTGGGCATCAGGTTGGCGAGTGAAGGGAGTGGCGGCTGGTGTTGGGGCAGTGGCTGGACTGGTTGGCGTTTTTTCCGTTGGCAAAGTAGGTGAAAAAGTGGAACCAAACGAAATGGTTTTTGGGTTAGGCAAGCCCTGAAGCTTCGGCGCAGCTGCCAATGTGGGTGTCTCATCGCCCGCCCCCAAATGCTGGGCATCAGTGGCGGGAGAGTAAGGGCGCATCACACCCAGTGGTTTGGACCGATACATTAATAAGTAGGTCTCTCCGCGCTCCAAACCCTTACGAATAGGGTCAAACTTTTGACGCAATTGTTTCATTGAGATGATTTTCATAGGGTAAGTTTACAGAGGATTTTTAGGAAAAGTCAACCCGAAGTAATCTATTTTTCGGGTTTTGTATGAGTTTAGTGATAATATTGATCGTGATTGATGAGGTCAAAGAAAATATAATAATCATCCCTTTTAACACACAGTGCCCTTAAGTTATTTTGAATCCAAATAGAAAGCTGGTGGGTTCGTTTACCCTCTAAATAGTGAGTTTTTAATGACGGATGAAAAGGATCTTGTTCAAATAAAGTTAATTGTTTGGCCAGATTTTTTTGGAGTTGCTGGTTTCTTCTACTGAGTTTGAGTGATCTTTTCTTAAAAGATCGGGTGAATTTGACCTCGATCATTGACTAAAAAATTTCTTGAAATTAGTAACTTTAATAGTTTTACCCTGTCGATCTTCCTCTAAAGCCTTGAGACCTTTCGCTTCACCGCTGTCACTCAAGCGATAGACAGGAGTTTTTGATTCTAAATGGGTTTCTACGGCTTTGCCAATAAGAAATCTGATCGTTTTTGGCAAGCTATAACCGAATCGACCACCATATTCAGACAAAATAGACGCCTCCTCATCAGTGAGCGTGAGTTGAACTTTATTCATAATGAACTAATTTTAGTATAAATGTAGTAAAAATACAATACTTTAATCAGACTTTTATACCCCTTGCAAGAACTTAGCCGCCCATGGGCGGTAATTAGAGTAGTATTCGTTCTCGCGCATAATCTTGCCGTCTTTATCACGGACAATGTGGGTGAATTTGGCCTTAATGCCGGCCGCAGACCAATCTACTTGTTTCAGTTGCCCCGGCGCTAAAGTTGAGTCAGGAATATATTGTGTCGGCAGTGGGGGGCGAGGGTCCCACGATTGATAGTCTTTAATCTCCGTCGTTCGCCCGTCAGGATCGGCTTGACCGTAAACGAGTACATAGTCGTCAGTGTCATTGATGAAGCGTAAATCAACGTTGCCCGCGTAGACCGTAGCGTCAAAGCCCGGTTGGCGGTCCAGCTCGTAGTAACTCACCCGGTAGCTGTGTTGGAGCCGGCGGGTAATATTCAGTCCAGAATCCAAGAGCGCCCTGAATAGGGTGCTACTGACTTGGCAGACGCCACCGCCATCACCCAACACTGTTCGCCCACTCATGATGACATAAGCCGGTTGGAAACCAGTGGCAGCCGAGACCTCGCCCAGCGTTTTGTTAAACGAGAACTCTTCGCCGGGTGCGACCAGAGTGAGGCTAATTCTATTGGTGGTCAGCGAGACATTGTGCACGCGGCTGGGGATGGAGTGATAGTAGTAACTTTCGCCAAAGCCAATCCGCTCTTTAATCCCCAGGTTGTTGGTTTCCGCCAGAGTTTTTTCGGCTTCGGTTTCAATCAATGCTAATTCTTTGGTTAGCGTAGCGTCGTTCAAGTTTTGGGTATCAGTCCCCTCGAGCTCTTTCAGCCCATCAACCACTGACTGCGCCATCATGGCCGTGTTTAGTTCCAAGCCTTTGCGATCTGGGACAAAGACAGAAACGACTAGTGTTTCTGGGTCATAGACAAACTCGGCGTTCTGAGGGACACGGTTGATTTCTTGCGCCCACTGGTAAAGCACCTCGTTGATCGCTTCAGTTTGGTAGCCATCGGGGAAAGTGAGTAATGACACCAGTTGAGTGTCATTGAGTGTTCTTTTTAAATGATCTTTTTCAAAGACCAGTTTTTCGCCCACTAGTCGGCCCGCGCGCTCATGCGCTTGAGTTATCTGTTCGGGAGTCAGTTGTTGGCTGACTGGATCAAGTACCGCTGCCGCGCTAATTGGTTGGTCGCTGTTTTGAGCCAAGGTTTGATTGGTGACTTGACTTAGTTTTTCAGTCAGTTGTTGGAGGGTTGCTGACTCATTAAGTGTGAAAATATCTTCGCCAGTGTCGATGACCAGACTTTCAGTCAAACCAGAGGTGTTGAGTTTGGCGCTGGGGAAATGGGGCGGAGCATCGACCTGTGCTTTGAGGGCTTGGATCAGCAGTTTCAACTTATCTTGGTTGTAGGTGACCGGCAGCGGGTAGGCCAATTCAGCTTGGTTATTAGAGAGAAGCTGTCGTAGCCACCCAAAAAAGTCAGCTTGCTGGCTTTGTAAAATGGCGGTGAGTGTCTGGTCGTAGTGATAGCTTGCTTCCAGTTGTGCCGAAGAAGAAGCCACTGTTTGGTCAAGTGCGGTGAGCTCAATCGTGTGGTTGATTGGTTGCAGGTCGACGTGCCGGACTTTGGTCAAGGCCTCTGCCGGCGTCAAGCTGCCGATCGCGACCCGCTCTAAGGTGGTACCGGGCAGGAACTGTCGTCTGGCATCGACCACAAAACCAGTAAAAGTAGTCAGGAGGATCAGTGAAAGAATAACGCCGACGATTCGTACGATTTGTTTGGGCGTTGGCGAGTTAAGATTAACAATGTCAACCTCGGTTGACTCATCAAAGTGAACGTCGGCGAAGTGAATACCAAAAAAAACTCCCTTGCTAGGCGTGAAAAAACCCTCCATAATGACCATTGTAACTGACCAGAGTAAATGAAGGAAAGAGACGACTTTTAACTGCCTTATATGAACGCTACTTTACCAAAACCGACTCCTCCACAATCCTCGTCACAGCCTGTAAAAAGTGGTGGAGATAAGACCGTGTTTCAAACTCCGCCGGCTTCACTCAAACCCGGTGCATCGGCGTCGGTTCCCTCTTTGGGATCTACTACACCAGTCACGCCTGCCGCTCAAACATCCCCCTCTTCGCCGCAGCTGCCCAAACGGCCGGTGCAACTGGGTGGTCGAGACATCCCATTACCTGGTAGTAGGCCAGGCCAATCATCAGCACTTTCTTCACCATCGCCAACTGCCAAACCGCCAGTCAAACCGATCGAAGTGAAACAACCAACCGCTCCCTTGCCGCAAGCCGGTAATATGTCACCTCAAGATAAACCGACCGACAAAGCCTTGGGTGTTAATCCGGCTCTGGCCCCCAAACCGGCTCAATCGTCACTGACGAGTGCCACGCCGCCCGCGGCCGCTGGTAGTCAACCACCCAAACCCCCGAGAATCCCTCAAACTCCGACTCAGCCAGGGGTAAAGCAACCGATTTTTGCCCAAATTCAAGCCAATCCCAAAAAGTGGATTACGATTATTTTGGGTGCGATCTTAGGTCTTGGTTTGATTATTCTCTTATTGACACGTATTTTTGGTCGCTCGGGAACGCCGGTACAACAAGGTGGGGGTGCTACTCCTACCCCAGCTCAACAAAAAGTGCTGACGTATTGGGGACTGTGGGAACCGTCCTCTGTATTGGAAGAGGTGATTGCCGATTATGAAGCGGCTAATCCTGGAGTGAAGATTGATTATCGTGTTCAATCGCATAAAGACTATCGCGAGCGGCTGCAAACCGCGATCGCCTCTGGTAACGGTCCGGATATTTTCCGTTACCACGCCTCATGGGTGCCGATGCTCAAAGCTGATTTAGCGGTTTTGCCTTCAAGTGTGATGAATGCCAATGAGTTTCAAAGTACGTTTTACCCGATTGCTGCGGTGCAACTGCAAGTGGATGGCAAACTGGTTGGTTTGCCGATTATGTATGACGGCCTGGTGCTCTATTACAACAAAGATATTTTGCAAACGGCGGGGGTAGAACCGCCGGCCACTTGGGCAGAACTCAAACAGTTGGCCAATGAACTGACGGTGCCGGCTGATAAAGCGGAGCGCCGCAGCAGTGGTATTCAACGAGCGGGGTTGGCGATCGGCAATACCAGCAACGTCGATCACTTTGCCGATATTTTGGCACTGCTGATTTTGCAAAATGGTGGCGACCCAGCCGAACCAGCCTTTACTGAGGTGAGAGATGCGCTCACTTTCTATACCAACTTTGTGGCAGAGGACAGTGTTTGGAGCAGCGCGTTACCGAACTCTACGGTCGCTTTCGCCAGAGGTGATGCAGCGATGATGTTTGCCCCTTCTTGGCGCGCTCACGAGATTCTGGAGCTTAATCCTAGCCTCAATTTTGCGACTGCTCCCTTGCCGCAGTTGTCGGAAGAGGTAGTGACATGGGGAAGTTATTGGGCAGAGGGGGTGAATGAAAAAAGTGCCTACAAACCGGAGGCGTGGAGTTTCTTGAAATATTTGACCAGCGCTGAAGTGATGAAAAAATTATATTCAGCTCAAAGTCAAGTGCGGGCTTTTGGCGAACCATACTCCAGAACTGACTTGGTTGCTGATTTACAAGGCGACCCCTATGTGGGCGCAGTCTTGAAAGACGCCCCTCACGCCCAGGGGTGGTATTTGAGTTCAGCCACGCACGATAATGGTATTAATGACAACATCATTGATTACTATCGGGTGGCGGTGGAGGCAGTCTTGACGGGTGAGGAGATGGAGAAGGTGCTCACGACGCTGGATCAAGGGGTGACGCAGGTGTTGCGGCAGTACGGTGAGGTGAAATAATTTTCTCCAGGCTCGCCACCAACTTATTCTCATCATGCCGCAGGAGGCTGCGTTTCACTTCGTCGTTGGAGTTGAGCTGGATTTTGACTTGTGACACAAAGTCGCCGTGAATGATTTTAGTGGTGCCATTAACTGGCAAATCATCTTTCACCGGGTACTCTTTTTGGGCGGCGTAGGCTTTGAGTAACTCATCGGAGATTGGGCCGTTATTGACTACTACTACATCTGGAGTTCGCTGGAAGTAGGCCGCGACAGTGTCTAAATGATCCTTGGCAGTCATGTGGTGGGTTTGAGAGTAGTGAGTCATTAAGTTGACGATGTAAACGAATGGCGCTGATGATTGTTTGAGCGCCTCATTAAAGCCATTAACCAGGGCATGAGGGACGAGGCTGCCATATAGGTCGCCGGGGCCGAGCACGATGAGGTCAGCCTCTTCTAGGGCGAGCTTGGCTTTGCTATAGATTTGGCTGGGTCTGGTGAGGGTAAGTTTAACGATTTTTTTCCCGCCGCGAGTGTGATCATCCAAGAGATGCTCACCGGTTTGCTGGCTGCCGTCTTCGTAATCAACAACCAGGTCAGCTACGGTTTCGGTAACAGGGTAGATGTTGCCTTGGGCGTGGAAGAGTTTGGCGACTGTCTCCACTGCTTTACCTGGTGATTGTTTTATGTCTTCAAAAGCAGTCAAGATCAGGTTTCCAAGATTATGACCCTTCAACCCTCCATTTCCACTGAAACGGTAGAAAAGCAGATTAAACATTTCGTCTGAGATATTTTCTTCGGCCAGTGCCGCCAGACACTGTCGCAGATCGCCGACTGGTAGAAAGCCAAATTCTTGGCGCAATCGGCCGGTGGAGCCGCCGGAATCAGTGACCGCCACGATGGCAGTAAGATGGTGGGCGGGGTTTTGCTTAAAACCTCTGAGAACGACTGGTGTACCAGTCCCGCCGCCGACAGCGACGATGTTTGCCATATGAGGAGATTATAGCCGCTCTTTCTCATGCGCCTACCCTCATTTAGAATACGACCATGCTTAACAAGGCAGAGAAAGCCGTTTTGGCGACAGTGACGTACAGCGCTCAGTTTGATCACCCCCTCCATTTTTCGGAAATCTATGAACGACTGTTAACCAACCAAGGTTTGCGTACCGTGGATGCGAGTTTTTCTCTGAGTAAAACCCTTTGGCAGTCAACGCCTTTGGCCAGAAAGGAGCAGTTGGCCAAAACTTTGCGCAGTCTGGTGAAGAAAAAAATACTCATTCACAGTCATCAGTACTATGCTCTTTTCGGGAGAGAACAGTCGTTTGCCAGGCGTTGGCAGGCAGGAGTTGATCAGCGACAGAAAAAGCCAGTCATTTTGGAATTGGTTTCAGTGGTTCGGCGAATCCCGTGGATAGAAGCAGTCGCTATTACTGGCTCACACGCGGCCGGTGGAGCCACGGAAAAGGATGACATTGATTTTCTGGTGGTGACACAAAGAAATCGGATGTGGCTAGCGCGACTGTTGATGCTGTTTTACGCCTGGAAAATGGGCCACAGACTGCCTTTGCCTGATGGGGATATGAGCCACAGTTGGGACCTTAACTTTTGGTTGGATGAGACCCGCTTGGCACTGCCGCCGCCCAAACAAACGGTGTACGAGGCATATGAGATTTTACAAATGCGCTGGGTGTTTAACCGTTATCACGCTCGTCAGCGGTTTTTATTGGTCAATCCTTGGGTAGGTAAGTTGTTGGTGAGTTGGTCGATGCCGAAAAATCAGCGGCTGTCTTACCAATTCAAAAAATTTGATTTACTGGCAGTGGGCAACTGGCTGGCGTTTATGATCGAGATTGGGTACCGGACTCTGCGTCACGGACGGCAGAGAGCTGACCTTCACAGTGCCTTTTTTCACCCGAGCAATACTCGTCAACACCTTTTTTCTGCCTGGAAAAGCCTCTACTGGCGGTCGCTGGGTAAAAAAATAGTGTTGGTGACTGGTGTGTTTGATGTCTTGCATCAGGAACACCAAAACTTTCTCAAAGCGGCGAAAAAAGTGGGCGATGTGTTGATTGTTGGTTTGGAGTCAGATCAGCGAGTGAGAACCATAAAGGGACCCGCTCGTCCTGTGAACAATCAACTCACTCGGTTAGCGAATGTAAAGCAATGGCGGCTCGCCGACGAGGTGTTTGTTTTACCGGAGAACTTTGGTGACTCGGTGGTACGTGAGCAGTTGATTGGTCAGTTCCGCCCGCATATTCTGGCTGTTTCCAGTCATAGTCCTCATTTGGCAGAAAAACGACGGGTGCTAAAGAAGTTTGGTGGGATGGTCAAAGTGGTGTATCAGCACCGCAAGGGAGTGTCGTCGACTCGTTTGATCAAGCAAAAAATCGAGGGTGATACACTGAGTGTTAGTTAGTTGAGAGTTAATAGTTGGTAGTTAATAGTTTTTTGGGCGACTGGTTGTTCCTATGGCAAAAACCAAAACTCAATTTGTTTGTCAGCAGTGTGGTGTCACCTATCCTCGCTGGCAGGGTCAGTGCACAGAGTGTGGGCAGTGGAACACGCTGGTTGAGGAAACGGTTGAAACCATAGCAGCTAAGTCACCACTGCGGCCGAGCAGTGAAATCTTGACTGCTTTTCCAGATGTGAAGGCGCTGGAAGGCCGCGAAAAGCGGTTTTCCACCTCTTTGACGGAGTTGGATCGGGTGTTGGGTGGGGGGATGGTACCGGGTGGGGTTATTTTGTTGGGCGGCGAGCCGGGCATTGGCAAGTCCACACTGATGACGCAAGTGGCGGTCAATCTATTGGTTGATTCTCCGGCTAAGAAGGATCGTTGGCCGATCTTGTATGTGGCTGGTGAGGAGAGCCCGCGGCAAATTTCATTACGAATCAACCGTTTCTTAAATAGCGAGCACAAAAAGTCCACAAAGAAAATGACGGCGCTCACGGCGCAGAAAAAACTCAAAGACTTAGTTTTTATCACTTCCACCGACGTGGATGAACTACTACAAGCGATGCGGACCGAACAACCGCGACTGGTGGTAGTGGACAGTATCCAGGCTATGAGCACGCGAGAGTTGACTGGGGCGAGCGGCAGTGTGGGGCAACTGCGTGAGTCGACTGAACGAATTGCCCAGTTGGCCAAGGCGTTACATATTCCCGTCTTTTTAATTGGGCACGTGACGAAAGAGGGTGCGATTGCCGGCCCCAAAGTACTTGAACACATTGTGGATGCGGTCGTTGAGATTAGTGGGGAACGGTCAGACCAATTACGATTAGTCAGAGCTCTCAAAAATCGCTTCGGCGCCACTGATGAAGTGGGTGTTTTTCAGCACGTGGAGTATGGTTTGGAGGAAGTGCCTAACCCGAGCGAACTGTTTTTAGAACATCAAGAGGGCGGTGTACCAGGCAGCGCTACGGTCTGTGTGATGGAAGGAACACGGCCGCTGTTGATTGAAGTGCAGGCATTGGTGACCAATTCGCAGTTGGCGATGCCGCGCCGGGTGGGGCGGGGAATTGAACTTTCGCGGATTCAAGTGCTGTGTGCCGTACTGCAGAAGCACGCCGGCTTACCGCTGGGCAGCAACGACGTTTTCTTGAGTGCCGCCGGTGGCTTTAGAGTGACGGAGCCAGCGGTTGATCTTGGTTTGGCAGTGGCCATTGCCAGCTCGATGAGGGGTGTCAAAGTACCGCAGAAAACCATTTTTATTGGTGAAGTTGGCTTGCTCGGGGAGATTCGCAAGGTTAACTACCTCGAGCGCCGCATCAAAGAAGCTCGCCGGTTGGGTTTTACCAAAATCATCTCCCGCGAGAATGCTCGGACGGTCAGGGAGGTACTAAAAACACTCGCTTTGCTCTAATTCTTTGTCGCGCACAATACCAATCTTGCTGAAAATGACTCCTCAAATTTGTATTACATTGTATTACAAAAATTCAGAGTCATTTTTGGAGAGAGATAGGTGTCTCAAGCAATGACTGTTCAAGTTGAGGGATACTAAAGAACTATAAAAATAAGGAGTCACTTTGACGAAGAGATAAACTTGCAAAGCTTAATTTACTGTCGCTTTTTGGAATACCGCTCGCGGCTGACGCGAATCACTTTTTCCCGATTGAGGTTACTGCTTTTGGCCAGTGGTAGAGTGAAGGCTGGAAATGGCAAGCTCACCAAATTATCAATTGAGAGCTTGTTAATAATCTGGTACCTCTCGAGGGAAACGAGTTCTTCCGACGTGTAGTGTTCGCCGTATTCTTTAGTGAAGAGTGCGGCGTCCTCGGCCCCCATCACGAAACTGGCCATACTGCCGCAGTTGCCGAAAATGGCCTTTTGGACCTCTTCGGGGATCTGGGCAATGTATTGATTAGCCAGCGTTAGATTGAGGCGATATTTACGTGCCTCAGAGAGAATTTTAATAAAAGCTTCTGTCGCAAAGTTCTGGAATTCATCGACATACAAGAAGAAGTCACGCCGTGATTCTTCAGCGCTGTGTACCCGACCCATGGCCGCCAGCTGAATCTTAGTAATCATCATTGCGCCCAACAGCGTGGCGTTATCCTCACCCAGTTTCCCCTGGGAAAGATTGACTAAGAGAATTTTCCCCTGCGCCATGATTTCCTCAACACTAAACGAGCTTTTCTGGGCGTTGACCACATTGCGAATTAGCGGCGAAGAGACAAATTGGCCGACTTTATTGAGAATTGGGGCGATTGACTCCGTGCGTAGCCGCTCCTGCATTTTATTAAATTCATCGACCCAAAAACTTCTCAAAATCGGGTCGTCCAATTTCTCAACATATTTGTCGCGGAATTTACGATTGGTCAGTAATTCAAGGATGTCCGATAGTCGCGCGCCATCACTTTTTAGTAAGGTGAGCAAGGCGTTACGCAAAATATACTCGAGACGGGGACCCCAGGAATACTCATAGAGCTTATGGAAAATCGAGATAATACCGGAAGCAATCAATTCACGATGGACTAAGTTTTCACCCTCAAACAAGTTAATCTGCACTGTGCGCTCGGGGTCAGCCGGGTCAAAGTAAATGACGTCATTAATACGGTGGGCCGGAATGTAATTGAGTAATGTTTCAACCAAGTCGCCATGAGGATCGATCACGCACAAACCCTCGTTGTTCTTGAGGTCATTGATCGCCATGTTGGCCAGGAGCGTCGACTTGCCGGTGCCGGTTTTACCAATCACGTACATGTGCCGGCGCCGATCAGTGCGCTTCAGGCCATACTTCACGAGCTGATTTTTGTAGGTTGTCTGTGCGAAAACGTTGGTGTTGTCTTTAATTTCCGGTGGGCTGTCACGGGTCACAATCGGCAAGTTTTCCGGCGGTTCGCCCAAGAGATTCTTGCCCCAGGCGATATTTGGAATGACCTCGAGTTGTTTATTAGGCAAATGGTACAAAGTGGCCAATTCAGTCAAAGAAAGATGCATTTTGCCCCACCAGCTGCGGACGCGAACCATCATCTGTCTTAAAAAGTACTCAGGCATAATGTAGTGACGGCGTAAGATAAGTGAATTACCCTCACTTTTGGAGATGGAGTTGTAGGTCGCGGCCAGTGTTTCCAGCATCAGCTCACTGCGTTCTTTAGTGTCACTGGCCACTGCGATTTTGATCGAGACACGTAAAGCTTTGTTGTCTAGTTTTTCTTGAATGAGTGATTTTTGACGGTGATAGTTGGCCGAAGCATCATCGCTTGACTTACCACTAATCTGGCGCCAGCCGCGCTGTTTCCACCACTCACCATCGTCACTTAAGGCGTATTGAATGTGGACAAGATCTCCGAGTTGACTCTTGGATAGGAAGGCAAGCAGTGAAGCCAAAGGATCAACTTCCTTAAAATCTAAATAGGTTTTTAGTGGTAAGTACTCGGCGTTTTGCAGTCTCAGCCGACCAGTCTTGACCTTTTCAGGTGAAGTTAGTTTGCCTTGGTCATCAAAGAAATCAGTTAGGGGATCGGTCAGTAACTCGGAGATCATGACCTCTGGATAACTGGCCAAGATAGTGCCGCGCATGTATTCAGTCAGTCTTGTTGGCAAAAACACGAGAAACCGGATTGTTTGATTCCGGACATAGATCTCAAAGCTCAAGCGCTCTTTGCGGCCAATCAGTCGATACAGCAGGTTGTCGTAGAGTTTGGGCAGAGTTGAAAAGAGCTGGACAGCAGTTTCTGGAGTGTGCTCGGCGTCACGGCCGGTCTTCAACTCGAGCAGGGTGTGTGGAGTCATTGCTTAATAGTATACCCTAAGGAGAGGAAACCAGGCAAAAGCATAGTTTTCCCAAGTTTTCCTGAGTGAACGCTTTCTAGGGTAGTGATGTTAAAAACTTTTATTTCTCCTCTATAAAGTATCAAAAATTAATTATATAAGACATTATATAAATTAGCTGTCATAAATTATAGGTTGACAAAGTAAAAAAAAGGGAGTTATAGTGGAGTAAGCTAAAAAATCCACCTGCTTATAGCGTCTGAACATGGTAGGCAGACTACAAACAGAGTGGATTAAGGTGCAACATTACCGCTGGTAAACCACGAATAATATTGCTACTTCCGGTTGGGACTAGCCCAACAAGATTGCAGTAAACATATCACTTCCAGCGGTTCGAGTAAATATGATATTACTGTAGCTTTCTATTTACTAATAGCTATAAATGGGTGTATAATAGTAGGTCAAAGACTGAAGCGTTGGGTTGAAGTTCGGTCGGTTGGGCAGGCTGCCGAACTTCTGCTCAGCGCTTTTTACTTGGTGCTTTCTCATTTTACTCATAAATTTTCCTCTGGTAAAATCCCATAATATTGAAGTTTAAAGCTCTTTCGGCTAGAATACTTTTTCACTGTATGACAAAAAAAGAAGTGACTGTTTTTCGAGCCTCCCCAGTGCTCACCCGTTTTACCGGTATTCGAGCTGGTTGGCTTGGTCATATACCTCCCAAGAAACGGCGGGCGTATAAGCGTCGTAAAATGCTTTTTCAGTCTTTAGGGAAAAGATTCAAACGGGTGCAACGACAGGCTGACAGTGCGGCACAGAAAGTGATTAGATTCACCTTGAATACGGTGATTATCTTAACTACAGTTGTGAGCTTGGCGTGGCTCGGCCCCAGGGTTTTTTATGCCGTTTTTCCATCTGATAACCAAGTGCAGACTGAAGAGTTGAGTGGCAATTTTCAACTACAGATCGATCGGGAGAAGTTGGAAAAAGAACAGCGACAGCGGATTTCAGAGCTTTCCAAACCACCGTATAACGAAAATTTACCAGAGGGAGATTGGCTGATTATTCCGCGCATCGGGGTGCGATCGGTTTTACAACCAACGGAGAACTACGAAGACGCCCTGAAAACTGGTTTGTGGCTGGCGCCGAACTTTGGTAAGCCGGGTGACGAAGACACACCAATGATTGTGGCCGGCCATCGGTTTGGGTTTAAGTGGTGGTGGCAAGATGACTATTGGAAATATCACTCATTTTATTTACTGCCAGACTTAGAGCCAGGGGATACGGTCGAGG
Source organism: Candidatus Pacebacteria bacterium GW2011_GWA1_46_10 (assembly GCA_001002135.1). Lineage (GTDB taxonomy): Bacteria > Patescibacteriota > Microgenomatia > UBA1400 > PJMF01 > UBA10119. The sequence goes on along the minus strand of LCLP01000004.1, from coordinate 12,480 downwards.
TCATTTCAGCCAAACGCAAGTACATCTATGAGATTTATGCCGGCGAAGAGGGGATGGAAATTACCGATTACACGGCTGATTTGATTCTCTATACCTGCAAATACCTTGATTCGCCCATCCGGATTTTTCGTTACGCCAAGCTATTGCCGCCGGCGGGTGATACGCCTCTGAGTGTGTTGTAACAGACGCGCTTTGACAAACAGGAGGTCGTTTGTCATAATACGCCCGTTCTTCAATTTAAGAATTCTCTGGCTAAGATTTGACAAAAAGTTTCCCAAACCATTTTTGTGTATTCACTTGTGAAATGTTGTGAAGGAATGATTTTTGGAAAAATTATAAAAACGAAAGGAAAGTAGGCTTTTATGCCAACCAAAACTAAACTCTCTGCCGACGAGTTGGTCGGTAAACCGGTTGAGTCAGCGGAAGAATCAACCCCAGCAACCCCCCAAACTCCTTCCGCAGATACGAAAACAGTTTCAAAGCCAACCACTTCGTTTCCTCGCACCAGCGCGCCGCACCCAATAAGAAGTGCGCCGTCAGCGGATACAGAGGTGATTCGTGGGATCTTGGATAACTCTCGTGAAGGACACGGTATCTTGCGCGTGGCGTTCGCCGAGCATGACAAAGACACGTACATTTCCAACTCTCAGATCCGCCGTTTTCGACTCCGCCCAGGCGATACCATCGAAGGTCCCGCCAGACGGCCGAAAGAAAATGAGCGCTACTGGGGATTGTTGCAAGTTGACAAGGTCAATGACCTGTCGGTTGGGGACTTTATGAAAACTGACCGGCCGAAATTCGGCAATCTAACACCGGTTTATCCGGATGAACAGATTAAGCTGGAGATCGGTAAAGAACCGCTTTCACTGCGCATCATCGACATGGTTGCGCCGATTGGCAAAGGTCAGCGTAGTTTGATTGTGTCACCACCCAAGGCAGGGAAAACCACTTTACTCAAGCATATTGCCACTGGTGTCGCTCAAAATGAGCCGAAAATTCACGTCATGGCAGTGCTGGTCGGTGAGCGGCCGGAGGAGGTGACAGACATTCGTCGTCACATTGAGCAGATTACGAAGGGCCAGGGTGAGGTGGCGGCTAGTAACTTTGACGAATCGGCGCAGGACCAGGTTCGAGTGGCCGAGTTGGCACTTGAGCGAGCCAAACGCCTGGTGGAGGGTGGCAAAGACGTGATGATTCTCCTTGACTCGATTACCCGTCTGGCCCGAGCTTACAACTTAGCCATGCCGACTTCTGGGAGAACCTTGTCCGGCGGCTTTGATCCGGCGGCTTTATTCCCACCGAAGCGCTTTTTTGGGGCGGCGCGCAACTTTGAAGTACCTGGTTCGCTGACGATCGTGGGCACGGCGCTGGTTGACACCGGCTCGCGCATGGACGACTTGGTGTATGAAGAGTTTAAGGGAACCGGCAACCAAGAAGTGCATCTCAACCGAGAGTTAGCTGAGCGCCGTATTCATCCGGCCATCGATGTTCAGCGCTCCGGTACCAGACGCGATGACCTGATGATGGACGCGGTAACGTACCAATCGATCATTACCTTGCATCGGATGCTCGACATGCTTAATAAAGATGAGCGGACTGAGACATTACTTGAGAAACTCAAGCGCGCTGATTCTAACAAGGCGTTTTTAGCTAGCCTCAAGGCGGGTTAAGAAGTAATTTTGCTGAAGTTTGGTTGAGAGTCGTCCGAGCGGTTGATACAATGAAGTTTCTGTATCTTGCGCTTATGCTTAATCGCTTTTCTCTTCAGAAACAATCACAACTCCAGCGTGACTTGCGGGAATATGCCAGCTTTTTGGGCACGTACATCAAAAATCGTGGGTATGGTTGGTTTTCCCGCTTTGAAGTGGGGAAGGACTTCCTCGTTGATCTCTTGTACAAAAAGCGCGGTCGCTATGCCAGGCCGTTTTTGCATTTTGGCACGCTCGCCTTGGTGTTTTTACTAATTACGATCGGGCCGTTGGTTTTTCGCCAGGAGAGTGAGGGCGGCACCGGTGGGGTTGGGCCTATCCTCAACGCCGCCACTGCCTACGCGCCAGACTTTTACACCTTGCAAGCCGAAGAAGTCGCCCAATATCGGGGAGGTGAAATCATCACTCACGTGGTGGAGGAAGGTGAGACTTTATCGAGCATCGCGGCTCGTTATGGTCTGCGGGTGGAAACAATTCTGTGGGAGAACAATTTAACCGAAAAATCAGCCATTAAACCTGGGCAGGAGTTGCGGATCTTGCCGGTTGACGGGGTGCGGCACAAAGTGGCGCGTGGTGAAACGATTTACTCAATCGCCAAACGCTATGGTTTGACGGAGGCTTCGCAGGCCCAGGTGATTGTCGACTATCCGTTTAATGAGTTTTTAAATGATGAAACATTTGAGTTAGCGGTGGGTCAGTATGTGATGGTGCCGGATGGCGTGCCGCCGGCGGTGACGGCTGTGGCAGGACCTACTCGCAGAGGGGTCTTGACGCCGGATGCCGGCACGGTCTCGGCGACTGGTGCCTTTATTTGGCCGACCGCTGGTCAAATCAGCCAGGGCTATCGGTTTTATCACAAGGCTCTTGATATCAGTAACCGCGCCGGCGGCGCAATCTTGGCCGCTGATGCGGGAGTAGTGACGGTGGCTGGTTGGCCTGATGGTTCGGGTTACGGCAACCGTGTGATCATTGATCATGGCAACGGGTATGTGACGCTTTACGCCCACATGAGTGTAGTTCAGGTTCAGGTTGGTCAACGGGTCAACCGCGGTGATGTGATTGGTCAGATGGGCTCAACTGGCCGTTCGACTGGTGTACACTTGCACTTTGAGATTCGCCAAGGGGGAGCACTGTTGGATCCCAGCTCGTTTTTACGCTAAAGTGAGGGTACTGTAAGAGAGGTTTTGGAAGGCAAATGTATGGCACACATCCTGGTAACTGGCGCTTTAGGTCAAATCGGCAGTGAGTTGGTCCCGGCGCTACAAGCACAATACGGCCGAGAGAATGTGGTGACGCTGGATATGAAGTCTCAGCCGGCTGGATTTGCGGCAAGACATGAAGTTGCCAAACTTCCAGCTAAAGCTGTTTTAGCCAGGGTAATCAAAAAACACCGGATTGACACGGTCTATCATCTGGTATCACTCCTTTCGGCCACGGGTGAAAAAGATCCTAGCTACACCTGGTACCTGAATGTTCAGAGTCTTAAAGATGTCTTGGACTTGGCGGTAGAGCACAAACTAAAAATTTTCTGGCCTAGTTCCATCGCCGCTTTTGGTCCCACCACACCGCATGATCAGACACCACAACACACTGTCTTAGCGCCAACGACGATGTATGGGGTGACAAAGGCGGCTGGTGAGCTCTTGTGTCAGTATTACTTTTTGAAATATGGAGTCGACGTGAGGAGCGTTCGTTACCCCGGGGTGATTAGTGCTGAAGCGCTGCCTGGTGGAGGGACAACTGACTACGCGGTGGCCATTTTTTACGAGGTTCTGAAAACCGGCCAGTACGAATGCTACCTTAAACCTGATTCAATGCTGCCAATGATTTATATGGCTGATGCGATGCGGGCGACTATCCAACTGATGGAGGCCGATCCTCAACAGCTCACTATCCGCACCAGTTACAACTTGGCTGGAGTGAGTTTCACTCCGGCAGAGTTGGTTTCGGAGATTCAGCAACACTTGCCACTTAAAGTCAGTTACAAATCAGATTCACGCCAGGCCATCGCTGACTCTTGGCCTAACTCGATTGATGATTCGGTGGCTCGGAAAGATTGGGGTTGGCGTCACGAATATGATTTACCGCGACTAACTACCACGATGTTGGAGAAACTGCGGGTGAAACTTGGTGTGAAGTAACTCTCGAAGCACTTTTCTTACTGTGAAAGATCTCTTGAAAAATCGTTACATCTGAAGCGATTTCCTCTTGTCATGAAAAACCATTGAAAAATCGTTATTGGTTAAGTGTGGTTGGTAAACCAGATTGGATAGATTTTTCATGAGTCGGAGGAGGCGCCGACGTGTTTTGAATGATAAGAGAGTCGCGTAAGCGTGAGATAATACCGCCATGATTGACCTCGTTTCCTTGTTGGTGCGTGCCGGTAATGGTGGCAACGGCAAAGTCTCTTTTCGCCGCGAAAAATATGTGCCCAAAGGTGGTCCGGATGGAGGACATGGTGGTGACGGCGGAGATGTGATCCTGGTTGGCAGTACGCATTTTAATACCCTCCGGCACTTTGCTGGCAAAAAGGAAATCACTGCAACACCTGGAGAAAGAGGTGGACGGGTTAAGAAACATGGCGCTGATGGAATTGATACTGTGATGGCAGTGCCGTTGGGGACGGCGGTGTGGTTGACCGCGGAGAACGCTGCCAGTCGGAAACGGCGCGAAAAATACGCCATTGAACACGTTTTAACTCGAGGTGAAGTGGAGTTTAAGGAATATCGTGTTCAAAAACCGACAGAAAACGCGCCGCAGCGTGCCGAAGACAAAGTCCAAGCCTTGTCGGAGCGCGTCAAGCTTTTGGAGATTACCAAAGAAGGTCAGCGGGTTGTCCTTTGCCAAGGAGGTTTTGGTGGGAGAGGCAATGTGGCCTTCAAAGGCTCGACCAATCGAACGCCTTTAGAGGCAGAGTACGGCACGTTTGGCGAGCAGAAACAAGTTACGCTGGAGTTGAAGTTGTTGGCTGATGTCGGTTTGGTGGGATACCCCAACGCCGGCAAGTCCACCCTCTTATCCAAGGTAACCCGCGCTCACCCCAAAATTGCCGATTATCCGTTTACTACTTTGGAGCCAAACCTTGGTGTGTTGGCCTTACCTGGCGGTGGTGATGTGGTAGTGGCGGATATTCCGGGTTTGATCGAGGGCGCGAGCGAGGGTAAAGGGTTGGGTCACGATTTTTTGCGGCATATTGAGCACTGCCAGGAGCTCATTTTTGTGCTTTTCCTCGAGGATAACATAGTGTCGGACGCCAGTTTGAGTGATAGTCAAAAGGCAGAGCTGGTGTGGCAGCAGTGTCAGCAATTGAGAGCAGAACTGAAAGCATACAGCGCGGAAATGTTACAAAAACCATCACTGATTGCCTTAAATAAAATTGATCTTTACTCGCCGGCACTAATTGCGGCTGTTACGAGAAGATTTAAAAAGGGTGAACTGTCGATCCTTCCCTTTAGTTGCTTTACCGGTAAAGGGTTAAAAACCCTCACGAGGAATTTGGGGTTTCTCGTGGAAAGACACCCGTAAGGTTTTGTCAAAAACCGTGGCCACTTTTTTAAGAAAAGCTATGGACGGCGTGCTCCAGCCGCTTTCCAGGCGAGAAATGGCTGATTGACTCGTGCCAAGCTTCTTGGCAAGTTCTTTTTGACTCCAATTGCGAGAGAATCTCATCGTGTCGATCGAAATAGCAATGTCGATCTCCAGTGAATTTTCCCCTGAGGTTGTTCTCCCGCTGTAGCCTGAAAATGGGTCGCTGAATTTACTTCCAGGCATATATATTTAAAAAGTCGATATATCAAAACTGATATATCATTTTTTTGACTATTAATTAATGTTACAAAAAACTCTTCAATTACAGAGTAGAAGATTATTCTGACAACAAACGTGCAATTTGATGATTAGTTATTTCTTTCAATCAATTTTCGAGTTAATTTTCAAACCTATTATTTTTGCGGTATATCAAAACTGATATATTCATTTTTACGGAATAATGCCGCGAGTGAGTGAAGAGCGCGTTGAAAGTTTTAGTCGAAAGTTTTAAAGTGAAGCATCCTCACCAGGGGTGACGATATCACTTTCTTGTTGTTGGACGTTTTGTTCAGTGACGTTCGGAGTGTTGTCGGGTGTTGTTGCTTCCTCGGTCACACCGGCACCTTTGGAGGCCTCAATAGTTTCCGCCAGTTCATCCAACTGTTGACTTAAAGTCAGGTAGTCGTCGCTGGTGGAGGGCAGGAGTTCGAGCGCGCGCTGCCAGGCTGCTTGAGCACTTTCCAGTTGGTTGAGAGCTTGATAAGCCAGCCCGAGTTGATAATAGGCAATTGGTAAATCGGGTTTGAGCTGGACCGCCTGCAAAAAGTAGCGAGCTGCTTCCTGGGCATTGCCAGCACCGAGCGCGAGTTGACCGATTTCCAAACGAGTGATCGGATTGATTGGATTGACTTGAACGGCGTTGGCCAAGCTGTTGATGGCCCAAGTGTCGGCCTCGTTGGCCGCGCCGATCAGAGTGCGGTAGATTTGTGCTAAGGCGAGCCAGTTGTTGACGTCGCGTGGATCCAAGATGGTCGCGGCGCGGCCTTCTCTGATGGACTGGCTGATTAACTGGACCGCTTGCTGTTGTTGTTCTTCGGTGAGCTCGGCGTTGTTGGCGAGCGCTAGGGCTATTTGCAAGTTAGTGAGAGCATAGTCACGTCGGAGGCTGTCAATGTAGGGGTTGAGAGCCACAGCTCGACGTTGGTTGTCGTAGGTGGCGATAGCGTCTTGAGCGGTCAATGCCTGATTGGCTCGGTACATAAAGTGGTAGGCCGCGTAAGCACGACCAACGCCGTACCCCAACCCGATCGCCGCTAACAGTAAGATGATGGCTGAGATACTGATAAACCAGTTGTTTTTGCTGGTGAAGCGTTTAATGAACTCGAGTCTAGCCGGATAGGTGCTGAGCCGAACAGATTTAAATTGCAGGAGGGAAAAATGGCTTTGGTTGGCTGCTACCCAAAAGACGAGTAACGCCATTTGAATACTAATGACCACTAAGTTGAGCGGCAGCAAGATCTGCATGACAAAAGAGGCAGTCAGTAGCCACCAGAGTGGGCGAGCACTTTTCTGGCCGACTCGAGCTTGTTTAATGACTTGAGTGAGAAGGAAAATCCAGGTTAGTAAACCAAGCAGACCAAGGGTTACCGGGAGGGTGAACAGCCCGCTGGTGCCGGTGCCAAAATTGGTTTGCCAATAAACTTGACCATTAGTCCAGAGCGGCTTGAACTGGGCGTAAGCGTTGGCATAGGCGGCTGGGCCCTGGCCAATCAGGGCGCTTTGCCAAGATTCCAGGCTTCTCAGCAGTACAGTCCAGCTGGCTTGCAGTGAAGGGATGACGACTTGAGCTATTCGACCCGGCAGCATTGACCACACGCCGATTGTGAGCCCAACCAGGTTGATGACTCCTAGTAAAATTTCCGGCCAAGCCCAAGTTTTACGTGAAACACTCCACGCGATCGAGCCGATCAGCGCCAAGACAATAACTTGAATGGCTACAAAAGATGAGCCACTGAGATTAAAAAGCAAGGTATGGGGTAGTTCAAATGAAGAAGTGCTGTTGATCAACCGCGTTGGTCCCCAACCAGAGTATTGTAGCAGCATTGACAGACTGAGCAGCGCGCCGGAAAAACCGAGTACTCTGACTACTGGTTGGGTGTGGTCGCCTTTAACAAGTGAGCCGGCGAAAAGGGCCACGAAAACGAGTACGAGCAGCGCCCCGCCCTGACTCATAAAAGCTTCAACTGGGTACTTATTCGTTAAAAGTGTAGACAGTAAAACGGCCAGGCCAAACATCACCAGTGGAAAGGTGAGCGGAGAGACTGCCAGCTCCCAACGTTCTTCAGAAAGAGTTTTGATCGCAAAGGTGATCAGTACGATAAATAAAGCAACGAAAATCAAGAGCAGTTTGGTATCAACGATCAGGTTGCGGGTAAACGGCAGGACCAAAAGCGGCGAGAGGAGCAGTAAACCGTAAAGTGTCCAGTTGGTGAGGCGAGTAAAAAGAGCGGCGAGGTTTTTCATGGTAGTTAATAGTTTACAGTTAATAGTTTATAGTGAAAATAGTCAGTAATTTTATGGTGAACAGCTAATGTCTAACAGTCAAGGGTGAATTCTCTAGGAAAAACTATGAGAGGCAATCAAAACCCGAAGAAAAGTGGATTTTACTTGAGAAAATGGTATAGTGGTCTGTCTGCCGTCAAACAAGGTTTTACCTTGATTGAGGTTCTGATGGTGATTGCCTTGATCGCTTTACTGAGTGTCGCAGTCTACGCTGGTTATGCTCGCCAGCTCAGTCGTGCGCGGGATGCACAGCGCAAAGACGATTTGGAAAAACTGAAAGTAGCGTTTGAGGACTACTATAACGACAACGCTTGTTACCCTGACTTTAACCTTTTTACCCAGTGTGGGAGTAGTGTGATGCTACCGTACTTGCGGGAAATTCCCTGTGATCCGTACGATGATCAACCCTACAGGTATTTTACTTTCGGCGGCGATGCGTGTCGGGGATACCGGGTGCTGGTGCAGTTGGAGAATACGAATGACCCGAACATTGCCAGTTCTGGTTGTGACAAAACCAACGGTTGTTATTACGATGACCCCAGTTACAACTACGGCATTGCCATGGGCGGGTCGGTGGCTGCCGGTGACTGGGACGAGGAGGGGGCGTGGGTGATTGGCGTGGATGGGGTGTGTGTGTTTTACACGGAAGCTCTTTTACTGGATGGTGATTGTCCTACTGAATACCAGTCTTATGCAGCGTGTTTTGCGGTCAGTGGGTGCACCGGCGGTTGTACAGAGGAAGAAGTGCCGTTGTATTTACGCTGTGAAAGGTAAGTAGATAGTTAATAGTTTATAGTTAATAGTATGGTAAGAAGATTTGGTTGGCGTAGCTTGTCTGCTTTGTTCGTCCGGCGGATGGGCGACAAGCGGGGTTTTACGATGATTGAGCTATTGATCGTCATCGCGATTTTGGGGGTCCTGACAGTGCTTGGCATTACCAGTTTTGGGACCTCGCAGCTAAAGTCCCGTGATGCTCGCCGAAAAGCAGACCTTTTGAACATTACCAAAGCACTAGAGGCCTATTACAACGACCATGGGGAGTATCCGACTGGCACCGGTAACACTGGCATTGCCGGTCAGACTTGGAGTAATCCTTTTACTGATCCGGATAATCCGACCGACGGGGCCTTGTATATGAACGTTTTACCCACTGATCCGAGCGGCTACAATTATTACTATGATTCTTCGGATGGCACTTACTTTCAGTTATACGCCTATTTGGAAAATGAACAGGATGGAGAACTGACGAAGGATGTTAACGACGTGGTCATGGTTTACTCCGGTACTGATTGTGTGATTGGCACTTGTAATTACGGCATCGCCAGTACGAATACCTATCCCACTACCGGGCATACGTTGGTGACGGAGTAGTGAATAGTTTATAGTTAATAGTTGATAGAAAGTTCTCTCTCTACTATTAACTCTAAACTTATAACTATGAACTCTAAACTTAAAACTGGTTTTACCTTAGTTGAACTACTGGTGGTGATTTCCATCATTGGCGTTTTGGCTGGTATTCTGTTGCCTAACCTGCTGGGGATGCGTGAGCGGGCCAGAGATACTCGGGCCAAGGCCAGTCTTGGGCAGTTACGCAACGCCCTGCGCTTGTTTTATAACGACTACCAATCTTACCCACAAAGCGATGTGAATAGCGCCATTTTGGGTTGTGGTCCGGTGGCTACACCGGAAACGAGTGCTTGTACCAGTAGTTTTATGACGGCGGGTGGGGATGGAGTGACGTATATGAAAGACCTGCCGGATGAGTTTAGTTATACCCAAACTGACAGTGGTCAAGACTACACTCTCTATACAATTTTAGAAAACGCCTCCGACCAAGAGATTGATGAAAGTGCGGCTCATTGTGGTATTAGTTCGCCAGTCACAGGCGCATATTATGCGTGTGAGTAGCTACTGAATAATCCACCAGTTGAATTCCACGTTTTGGGTGAGGGCAAAGTCGAGACCAACGACGAATTTCCCTTCTTTGGTCAAGGTATCAGGGTTTTCTGGCACCTGTTGCTTGACGTACAGGACTTGATTATTAGTACTGCCAAGTGGAGTGACATAGATGAGCGTATCGGCGGTAAGCTTGTCTGATTTGATGATGACCTCAGTGGAGCCAGTAGGCAAGTAAGCTTTGCCGGCGGTGTTGGTGGTCAGAAAGACACCAGGTTCTGAGGTCTCCACTGTGCCAGTGCCTACCCCCACGCCACCAGAGAAGTTGGCTTCACCTGAGGCAGAGATGGTGGCGACTGGTGTCCCTAGTTCGTCAACGATTTCAAACCGTGAATTACTGAGCTGGCCGGAGCCGCTGGCTTCACTACCCAGTTGGACTTGGATTGGCCCGTCATTCAATGGTTTGATCAAGTTGGTCAGGAGCGATGTCCCGACCTTGGTTTCACCAGCAATGTCAACGTCGCCGGCCACCCGGAGGTCACCGTTGATACTGACGGTGCCATCAGCGCTCAGCGTCATCAAGTTGCCAAGGAACGACAGGGTGCCGATGCGTTCCGGTTGGATGTACAAAACGGTACTTTCGTCGATGACGCTGGGTCGGTAGGCGATGGCGCCGTTGCCGATCTGGATACCATCACCGACCACCAAGTTTTGGCCGACGCCAAGTGAGCCAGCCACGTATCCCGCGCCATTCACTTTAAAGTAGTCGTTGATAAAGATGGCGGAGGCGTTGATAGCGATGTCTTCAACATCTAGGCTTAGGTCAGACAACTCGAGGTTAAGGTCTTCGGCGTTGGCGGTATTGAGGTCAAAGCCGTCAAACGGATTCACTTCCTGAACATTGCCGAGGATGGTATTGATCAGTGACGGCTGAGTGAAGGCATTGGCGAGCATTTGGTCAAAGTTATTGATGGTGTCAGCATAAAGCGTGCCGGAGACTGTGGCTTCGGTCACTTCCAAGGTGCGAGCCTTGACTTCTTCAAATTGGGCGATTTGGCTCTCAAGGTAGGCGAGTCGAGATGAGGTGGCGTCAATATCACCCGCTGTCAACGTGCCGGAAACAGTGGCATCACCGGTTACGAGTAGTTCGCCGAGTTCGGAGCTACCAGTCGCTTCAATACTCTCAGCGGTGATTTGGCCAAGAGTGGTGAGGTTGCCTTTATCGTCGACGGTCAATACAACCTCGTCACTTTCGTTGACAACCTGTAGCTTGCTGGAATCACCGCCTTCAGTTTCTTTGAGTTTGATAGTCAGATCTTCGCCTGGTATAGGTGAGATGAGATTGGTATTACCACCGAGTGCATTTTCCGGCAGAGCGGCAATGGTTTGGTCAACGACACTTTGGATGTAGTCTTGCAGGTTTTGGCCGGCCAAGACAATGCTGTCGGCGACCAATGTTTTGGTTTCGATGTAGCCTGTTTTGAGATTGGCGATGGCGGCGGAAGCGTAAGCGGCCACTCGTTGGATAATTTTCCCGGCGCCGTCAATTATTTGGTATTGGCTGGTTGTGGTCGGCGTGCCTGAGTCGGTGGCGGTATTGTCAACGGGAGTAATTTCTAAGTCTCCGGTATCGGTGAGACGAATGAGAGGGTCGTACCAACCCAAAGAGACAAAGACCATAATCCGGTCGCCGCCGTTTAGCGGGTCCCAGGGTTCGAGGGCCTTGCCGATGATTTGACCCGCTTCGGTCGCTTTCATGGCTTTGCCGGGTTCGGCTGATGAAGTCAGGGCGTCACCAATCATGATCGGGGCCGAATCGCGGGAGATTTTGACCGGCACCCGGCCAGTCAAGGCCACAGCGCGTTTGGCCGAGTTGGAGGCAGTATCGCTTGAACCCAGAATAAAACCAGGCTCGGTTGAGACGATGCCAAGTAACTGGGGATCATAAGGTTTGTCTGCTTTATGTAAAACGGCTTCAGTGACAACTTTTTGAGTGCCGTCGGGTTCGGTGATGTCGGTGGTGCCGATTTCACCGATCACTACCACATCGGCCGCGCCGATTGAGGGGTCGCCGGAAACATAGTACTCGGCTACGTCGGCGTTGGTGGTTGCCGGTGTCGGCACCGCCGCTTGCTCCTGCTCCGAGGTTGCAGGCTCCAGAACCTCCTCCGGTACCGTTTTTACCTCCGCCCCCGCCCCCGCCAGCATCCAAAGCTCCGACATCCGCACAACTGCCGCCGTTTCCACCTGTGGCGCCTGTAGCTCCACTTCCTGTAGTAGCCTGGTAAGTGCCCTCGGTGAGATTGCTACTGATAAGCCAAACTGTTCCTCCGGCTCCACCGCCGCCACCACCACCTCCACCACCTCCTCCTCCACCTCCAGAAGCACGATCACCGGACGCGCCGACTGACCCATCAGTTCCAGCAGTGGCAGTTGAGGGATCTGAAGGAGTTCCTCCATTAGCTCTAATTGTGCTGTTATTAGTGAGAGTGTTTGCGGAAATAACTACAATGCCGCCGCCAATACCGCCGTCTCCTCCATTAGATCCGGCACCACCAGCAGCGGTGTTAGCGCTAGCACTGATTGAGGCGCAGGCACTTTCACCACCACCGCCTCCACCACCACCGCCTCCTCCTCCTCCACCCATGAAGAGAGTCGAAAGAGTGTTGTTGCCTCTGGCAGAGTCGGCTGATCCGGCCGTACCCTCGGCCGTCCCACCAGCTCCGTCGGGTCCGGCTCCACTACCACCATCGGCACCAGTGGTTCCGGCAGTTGAGGCCGCGCC
>LCLP01000003.1:38442-164497 GCA_001002135.1 Candidatus Pacebacteria bacterium GW2011_GWA1_46_10 | reverse complement strand
CACATACAGGTCATTGTCGCTGGAGATGGCGGCTTCCTCAGGGGCTTCACCGGAGTTGGCCAGGGCATTGTAGGCCACCCCGGTTAGGCCGCCGACCTCAAGGGTGTAAGTGTCAGATAGTTGAATATCTCCACCAGAAATGATGTTACCGCTACTTTGGCTCAAGACTGAGTTAGTGATCGTGTCAGCGTCAGAGAAAAGTGGAATATAGTTGGCCGTAGAGCTGGAGTAGTCGACCAATGAAGTGCCCCACACCCTCGAGTCAATTTCGTCGGTGGTTAGTTGGTTGCTCGAGTTGAGGATAACAACCGTGTTATCAGTACCGGTGCCAAGACCAGAAAACTCGATGGTGCCACTGGCGGTCAAATTGGCGATACCAGAGAGATTGCCGGAGTTAAAGCTCCAGTTACCGGTGAAATTACCATCAGAGAAAGTGTTTGTGCCAATGTCAAATACTCCAGCACTGGTGATTCTCAATCGCTCAGTCAAGGTACCATCAAGGGCGGTTTGGAAAGACAAGTAAGCATCCTGAGTAGTGGCTGTGCTCGTCCAATCTGTTTCCGTGCCGACCGTAATTCGTCCAGCATCCGCGACGGCCGGAGTAACAGCGTCATAGTAGTACTGGTTGAAAAGAATACTCGTTTCGGTGGCATCCATGTCCAGAGCATTAACATCGTTGGTGATTTCAAAAAGATCAGCGTTGGCTTTGGCTGTGCCGGTGTCTTGGACATCTAATCTGGAACTTGGGTCGGTTGTACCCACCCCGATGTCACCCGTTGACTTCTCAACGACTAGATCATCGGTGTTGACTGAGAAGTTGCCGGTGGCAGTAAAGTTGGTTGAAGCACCAGTCAGGGCCACATCGGTATCAGCAATCGCCAGCGAGTTGGTTGAAGGTTTGTAGCGCCAACCAAGTATTAGCGTTACTGAGATTGAGTGAAGCTACTACATCCCCGGTGGTGGGTGAGATCGTCAAGGTGCCATCAGAATTGCTGACAGAAGTAACTAGGCCAGAAGTCAGAGCACTAAAGGCAGTCCAGGTAGTGCCGTCATCGGAGTATTCCATGACATCACTAGTGGCGTTATAGCGAAAGCCGCCGTTATTGGCGGTCCCGTTGTCAAAGTAGATGTAGCGAGTGCTATCAGTGATCCCGAGTTGAATGTTATCGCTGACCGTTAATCTTTCCTCTGGAAGACTGGTGCCGATGCCCACTTCGCTGCTGGAACCTTCAACTGTCATGGCGGTAGTGAGTACCCCGCCGTCGTTGACCAGAAACTGGATGTTTTCGTCTTGGTTACGGTTTTTTAGGGACAACTCACCAGTCGTTTCCTGCATCAGTTGCGAGTATTGGGTGCCACTAAAAAGATCCAAACCGGTACTAAAGGTAGCGTCAGCGGAAAACTTGATGTTTTTATCTTGAGCACCAACATCCACGTGCAGAACTGAGTCTGGCGTGTCAGTGCCAATGCCGACATCACCCTGGTCAGCTACAAACAAGCCTAGGTTGCCACCATCGTCATACAGATACAAGCCATTAACGGAGGAAGCCCTAACAGCACTGACATCAATATCGTCCTCCAGGGCAACCGTGGCGGTAGTCGTCCCAGTAATATCAATGTCATCACCAGCAGTCAGCAGGGAGGCGATGTTACTCCAAGAAGGAGCAGAATGTCATCACCAGCAGTCAGCAGGGAGGCGATGTTACTCCAAGAAGGAGCAGCTGCCCCACCAGAAGTTAAGAGTTGCCCACTAGAACCAGCTGCCAGGGAGTCATAGGCAGTAGTGCTGGTGGAATACAATACCTCTCCAGCTCCAAGGGCCGTCACATTTCCACCCAGCCCACCTCTGGAGGTAGCTAAATACTGTTCGGCCGCTAAAGTATTTGAGTCTGACCAGTAAGTGACATAGTTAGCCGTTCCTGAACCATCCACTAGGCTTGAACCCCAGACTCGGGAGTCGATAGAACGAGCAGCCAGATCACCGCCGGCTTCTCTGACAATCACACTGTCAGTGGTACCAGCGCCAGCTGTACCCAGCACTAAAGTATCACTCACAGTAGTTTGGGTGCCGGAACTGTTAATAGTCAGGTTGCCGGAACTATCGAGGGTAAAATCGGTGTAATTGAGAGCGCTACCGTCAGCGTCATTGTACGTTAGGCGCAGGTTGTTGCCGGTGGCGTGGTTAATTTCCAAAGCAGTATCAGGGGCGGTAGTGCCAATGCCAACATTCCCGCTCGTTTTGGCTACTACTAGGTCATGTTGAAGGTTTGTAGCGCCAACCAAGTATTAGCGTTACTGAGATTGAGTGAAGCTACTACATCCCCGGTGGTGGGTGAGATCGTCAAGGTGCCATCAGAGTTGCTGACTGAGGTAACCAGGCCGGAAGTCAGGTCGCTGAAAGCTGTCCAGGTGGTACCATCGTTACTAAACTCCATTTGATCGCCGGTGGCGTTATAGCGAAAACCAGCGTTACTGAGTGTGCCGTTATCAAAGTAGATATATCTGTCTCCGTCAGTCACTCCCAGTTGAATGTTGCTGGCCACGGTCAGGTCTTGTTCAGGTGCGTTAGTGCCTACTCCCACATCGCCGCCGTCTTCAATGAAGACAATGTCATCACCAGCAGTCAGCAGGGAGGCGATGTTACTCCAAGAAGGAGCAGCTGCCCCACCAGAAGTTAAGAGTTGCCCACTAGAACCAGCTGCCAGTGAGTCATAGGCAGTAGTGCCGGTCGAGTACAACACCTCTCCAGCCCCAAGGGCCGTCACATTCCCACCCAGGCCACCTCGGGCAGTGGCCAAGTACTGTTCCGCGGCCAGCGTATCAGTATCAGACCAGTAGGCTACATAATCAGCGGTCCCAGTTCCGTCAACGAGGGTAGTTCCCCAAACCCGACTATCAATTTCATCGGTCACCAGTTGGTTACTTGAGTTGAGGACGAGGACTGTGTTGTCGACACCAGCGCTCAGACCTGAGAAAGTGACGGTCCCGGAAGCGGTCAGACCGGCGAAAGTTTGGGTGGCTGTCCAGGTATTAGCGTGGCCGAGATTGAGTGAGGCCACGACTGCGCCGGTGGTGGGCGAGATGGTCAGCGTACCGTCGGAGTTAGTGACCGAAGTAACCCCAGTCGTACCCAAATCACTCCAAGTTGAGCCATCATGGCTAAACTGGATTTTGTCGTTGGTGGCGTTATAACGGATACCACTGTTGGCACTAGTGCCATTGTCAAAGTAGATATATCGGTCGGCGTCTGTGGTGCCCAACTGGATGTTGCCGCCCACAGTTAAGGTCTGTTCGGTACTGCTGGTGCCGACTCCTACTTGACCGCCAGTGTAGTAAATCGAGGTGCCGGATTGAGACCAGAAGTTGGTGTCCACGCCGCCGGCCGCTAAGTCGGAGAGAGTTTTGACGGTGCCGGTGGCAGTATCATAAAAAACCAGGTTGTTATTATCGGCGCTGATATAGGCGCCGTTACCTCCCAGTCCGATTAGTCCTTGCGGGGTGGTGGTGCCCAGCCCCAGTCGACCCTGGATATCGATCACCCCTAACTGTTGACCTTGGCTATCGCGCAGGTCCAACAGCGGGGCAGTGCTCTCTTCGCCCTGAAGTAGGATGAGTGGTGATTGTTCACCACCGCCAAAAATGGCACTCGGAGCGATGATTCTGCTGTCTGCCAAAATATCGCCCCTACCTTCAGTCACAAAATACAGATTTTCGCCAGCCAAAGTGAGATTTCCCGCTGGCACATTGAAAGTTGGTTCGTCAGCAAATAGCACTTCACCCTGGTCATTCATGTAGAGCACCGACTCATTGATGACCGGGTTGCCAAGTGGTGCGCCGTCCAGTAGCTGTGAGTCTTCGGAGTAAGAAACCGTTTTAACTGGGTAAAGAGCCAGTTGTTGACCGCCGATCGTTGGCAATAACCAGAGGTTACTCTCGCCGTAGTAGACGTCATTGGAGAGTGGGGGTCCACACTCACTATTGTCAGTCCCACTACCGGTGCCTCCACCCAGGTTAATATTGAAAATACCCTGAGAATCGGTCTTGACTTGACAAGCGCCTGATTCCCAAACGACCTCGGCCTCATCAGACGGTCCGTCCAACAGACTAAAAAATGCCACCGTGGTACCTGTTACTTGTTCGCCGGTGTCTTTATACAGTTTGCCGCTAAATGGAATGGCGTGATTTCCCTCGAGTACTTGAGTGAGGGTGGAGTAGTCAATTTGCTGAGCAGCGGTCGTCGGGACTTCAGTGGTCTCCGCGGCCTGACGCCGCAGCTCTTGGACTGTTTGGACTAGGTAGAGACCGATCGAACTGCCAAACAACAACAGCAAAAGCACTAAGCCGGCCAACCAGCCTTCTTTCAGCCGTTTCCGTTTGCCCAGTTTTACTGTTTCGTCTGGAGTGGGAGCGGTCACCACAATCGGGCTGTCTGAGGTAGGGAAAAAAACACTGTCTAAGGCAGTCGATGACCAGTCGCTGCTGGCGGTCGGGATCAATTTACGCCGTTGTGCCCAGAGGGCGAATTGGGTGATACTGGTCAACTTTCGTTGAACTGAGGTCGCCTTGAGTCCTTTTTCTTTCTGGGAGAGGGCGAACCGCTTGAGGTTATTGAGGACCAGCAGTGTGTCGATGGTTTTTTCCCTGATGAAGGCAGCAAACTGCTTGATGTCACTGCGGTAGTTTCTGATGGTGGCGTCAGAAGCCGAGTTGTATTTGAGCGTAGTCAGGTATTGGTTGAGAACTTTTTCAATGGCCAGAGGAATGAGATAGACTTCTGCTGGCTTTCCGGCCGGAACGGTGGGGAGAGGGCTACTCTGAGGTAAGGCGGTCGGTTGAGTAGTCAGTTGAGTAGTTGGCTGAGTGATTGATCGAGTGGTCGCCCGAGCAGGAGGGGTACTGGTTTGGGCAGCCCACTGCAGGAATTGGGTGGTGCTGATTAATTTCCGGCGCACTGTGGCTGCACTGAGGCCTTTTTCTCTCTGGGAAAGGAGAAATTTTTCCACAAGCTGTTTTCGTAGTTCACCAGAGTTGAGGGAGTTTTGATCCGGTACACTCGAGAGAAATTGGGCAATATCACTGCGATAATTTCTGATGGTGGCGTCGGCCGTCCCGTTAGCCGCTAAGCTGTTAAGGTATTTCTCCAGCAGTTTCTCGAAATTAATGGGTTTAGTTTGGGTGTTTGGCGTATTGAACGACTGACTTGTGGAAAAGGCAGTGTTTTCGCGGGCGGAGAGGGTGGAGCGGGCAGGCTGCCGTGGCATAGCTTTTTTTCGTGTGTAACCCAGAGGATTTAGACACTGGTGTTAGATCACGAACTCAGGCTTGAGTTTATGGTTTTTTGAAGGTCTATTGCAACTATAATTTCGGCTTTTCAAAGGGAGTATTGTGTTGCGAGTTTTACACAAAAAATAGCACTTTTTCCTCGAGTAGAGATCACCTTACTCACCATGAAGTGGCTGAAAAGAGATCAAAAGTATTCATTAATGATCACCGCTGCTGTTTCAGGTTGGTGATCACGGCCGTTTTTTCACAACAAGTGAGGCTTGTGAAAGTCTATAGAAAAGGTGTATTATGTGAACGAGAATCTGTAATTTGTAGTTATGCTTGGAGAATATGTTAACAAAACATAGCTTGAAAGGCCTTATAAATCAGATTAAAACTTTATTTTTAGCTCAGTGTTGCCTATCGGTTTTTTTTCGTACCCAGTGTTGTTTTTGGAGTTTCGGGAAAGAGAGATGTGGAAAAATGAAAGAAACGACCAGTTTGCGCTATAAATATTTGTCGCTGATTTTGCAATAGTGTCTTGATGCAGAAGTAAGGCGAAATAAAGATAAAGATTACCATGAAAGAAAATGCTCAACGCTTATTAAGCTGGCTTTACCCCTCAGATAAAACGGCTCGTTGGGTCAAGACTGCTGAATTTGCCATGATTGCTCCGGACTTAACTTCAGGCGGTTTGCAGTCGATTCTCTCGTTTCTTCAAGCTAGGAAAAGAATCCGGTTGGAAAAAATCCAGAACGAATCGTTGGCCAGCATCACGACCCACGGTATGAGGGCACTGGAGGCCCAAATTCCGGTTTTTTCACCTTCGAGGCGTGAGTGGAAAGGAGAGTGGTATGGGATCTTCTTTTTGCGAGCGCCAAAACAAGATAAAAACTTTCGCTTTCTCCGTCGAACTTTACTCGGCACTCATGCCCTGCCGGCAGCCAGAGGAATGTTTCTTTACCCGGGTGAGTTACCGGATCGAGTGACTTTTGAGTTGCATAACACCTATGAGGGGGGGGTGATGGTGGTCAAGCTCAAGGATTGGCTCTTCGGAGATGAGAAGGAGATTATAGGTTCAAATTTTGGTTTAGCTGATCTTGCAGAGACTTACTCTGGTATTAGCAAAGAGATTGACAGTTTGCTAACAGGGGATAGTTCGTTAAATTCACTCACAAATCAAGCTAAATTACGCTTCTTTTCAGTCTTTGATCGGCTCTTCTCGGCGTTAAAGCTGGATTATGGTCTACAACATTTTTATTTTCCTCAAGTTCCAAACGGAGTTGAACTGCTTTTTCAGCTTCAAAACTTAAGTTCCAGAGAGTAAGTAATATTCATAATTTGGTTTGATTCCTTTTGATTGACTTATTTTAAGGTTATTTTTACTCTGGTTTTTCTTTTTCTTTTTTCTGATTCTTTTTCGGTATGTTAGAAAGTTACTTCGGGTTTTTGAAAATGTAAGAAAAGTAAAAACAGTAAGATATACAAAATAGTATTAATATCAATATTTTTATTTTTGCGTTAATCGATGTACCAGATTATTCGGTAATAAATCGTGAATAATGCGGTAATAAAGACCGATTTTGCTAAGTCACTATAGTCCTTGTAATGATGCGTGAATAATAGCCGAAGTTACTTATGGAAGGTTACTTTTCCACCAGTTTTGCACAAAAAGAAAGTTGAATAGTTTAGAGTTCATAGTTGATAGTTAGTGGTTGGTAGTTAAAATAGACTGAACGATGAAGAAAATGCAGTACGATCACGCCAAAATAGAAGCCAAGTGGCAAAAATACTGGGCGACAGTTGGGTTGTTTCAAGATCAAGTTGCTGTCTTACCAAAAAATAAGCAATATCTCTTATTTGCTTTTGCGTACCCGTCTGGCTCTGGGCTCCATGTTGGTCATGTGGAGTCAAAGACCGCACTAGATATGTTGACGCGTTTCTACCGGATGACCGGCCAGGATGTTTACTTTCCGGTCGGGTGGGACGCGTTTGGTCTGCCAGCAGAAAACTACGCTATCAAAACCGGCGTTCACCCGGCAGTCACCACCAGGGAGGCGATTGACACTTTTCGCGGCCAAATTCAACGGCTAGGTATTTCCTACGATTGGGCTAATGAACTGGCCACCAACCACCCTGGGTACTATCGTTGGACCCAGTGGTTGTTTCTCCAGTTGTATAAAAAGGGTTTGGCTTACCGAGGGATCGGTGTAGTCAATTGGTGCCCCAAGGACCAGACAGTGTTGGCCAATGAACAAGTAGTCGAGGGCCACTGCGAGCGCTGCGGTACTAAGGTGGTCCAAAAGGAACTGGAGCAGTGGTATTTCAAGATTACGCAGTATCAAGATGAGTTACTCGACGGGCTTAACCAGGTTGACTGGCCAGAGGCCACCAAACAACACCAACGCAATTGGATAGGCAAAGTCAAAGGCTTAACGATTGATTTCACCCTTAAAAAAAATAGTCAAGCGCTGCCTGTCTGGACCAAGTTTTGGGAGACGGTGTATGGGGCCACATTTGTGGTGATGGCGCCAGAGAAATTCGAGGCGTTGAAGTTGGGTAATTTAGTGGCCGCTGACAGACAGCAGGCTGTGGCTGATTATCTTGATCAGGCCAAACATAAAACCGAAGAAGAGCGCCGGATTGGTGAGAAAGACAAAACCGGCGTTAACACTGGCTTGACTGTGGTGAATCTGGTCAATGGCCAAGAGGTACCACTGTTTGTGGCTGATTATATCTTGATGGGAGTTGGCACGGCGATCGTGATGGGTGTGCCAGCACATGATGAGCGTGATTTTGCCTTTGCTAAGAAATATAGTTTGCCGATTACGCAAGTTGTTTCTTACGACGATTCTAAGATCGATCAGGCGGTTAGAAACAGCGAGCGTTCGTTCGAGGGTCCTGGTAAACTCGTGAATTCTGGGCAGTTTGATGGCCAAGAGGCCTGGGGAGCAGGCAAGGAGAATATGGCTGCCTGGATGATTGAACAAGGCTTTGCACGCTGGGAGACGACGTACAAACTCCGTGACTGGCTGATTTCCCGTCAGCGGTACTGGGGGGCACCGATTCCGATTGTCTATGATCCTGACGGCAAACCACATCCGGTAAAAGAGGAACATCTGCCGTGGACACTGCCCACCGACGTGGACTTTAAGCCGACCGGTGAATCGCCGCTCAAGTCTTCCCAGGAATTTGTGGCGCGCACAGAGAAACTCTATGGCAAGGGGTGGCGGCCGGAGTTTGACACCATGGATACATTTGTCGACTCCAGCTGGTACTTCCTTCGCTACTTGGATGCTCGCAATACCAAGGCTTTTGCTGATCCCAAGCAACTGAAAGCTTGGCTGCCAGTGGATTTGTACCTTATTGGTCCGGAACACATTGTTTTGCACTTGCTGTACGCCCGTTTTTTCACTAAGTTTTTGCGTGACGAGGGGTATTTGACCATTAACGAGCCTTTCACCAAAATGCGCCACCAGGGCATGATTCTGGGGCCAGATGGCAAGAAGATGAGCAAAAGCAAGGGCAATGTGATTAATCCTGATGAGATTATTAGTAAGTTTGGCGCCGACACTTTGCGTATTTATGAGATGTTCATGGGGCCACTGGAGGCGGCTAAGCCTTGGGATGACCGGGCGGTGGCGGGAGTGGCACGGTTCTTAAAACGGGTTTTTGCTGTATACCAATTAAAAGTCTCGAGTCAAACTGATCCGGCGTTGGCACGAAAACTCCATCAAACCCTCAAAAAAGTGACGGCCGATATTCCGGCGCTGAAATTTAATACAGCCATTGCGGCGATGATGGAGTTTCTCAATCTTTGGGAGAAAACCGCTCGCGACAGTGATGAAACGGCTCTAACCAGTCAGGATTTGGTGATGTTTATAAAGATGCTGGCCCCGTTCGCGCCGTTTATGGCAGAGGAGCTCTATGGGCAGTTAGTGTCAGTTAAGGGAACCAAACAATACCAAGGCGTTCACGTTCAACCCTGGCCGAAATTTGACGCCAAGCTCGCTCAGGAAGAGCGAGTGGCGGTGGCTGTTCAAGTGGATGGTAAGCTGAGGGGGCAGTTGACGGTCGAGCATGGTCAGCTTGAGGATCAAACGACTATCTTGGTTGAGGCTAGAAAGCTTGCTGGGGTAGAAAAATGGCTCAAAGATAAACAGATTGTTAAAGAAATTTACATTCCCGGCAAAATAGTCAGTTTTGCGACAAAGTAGTTTTCCAAAGTTACACTTAACGTTCAGTTTCAGTTGGCATACTCAAATTGCCCTGTGAGGTGCTGCTGAAGCTCTGATAGTGGAGCGGCGGAATTGTCACTCCGTAGGAGAGGGTGCAAGTCCCTCCAGCAGCTCCAGGGCATAAATGAAACCTTGACAATTTAATTTTCCGACACTATATTCGCTTTAACTGCGGAGTGACAAAGCCGCTTAAAGTTCCAGTCAGAGCTTTAGGAAAGTCAAAGACCCCCAGATTTTATCGGGGGTTTTTTGATGTTTTAAAATTCATTTTTTCCCGAGATGTTTTAATTTCCTCTCCAAAAAGTTACATTTTTTGTTCGTTTCCACCCGCATAGTAAAGTTATGCAGTGGGGCGCTCACCTCTTCAAAAACTTCAGCGGTAATTGGGGCGCGGCGCTCCAACTGCTCTCAGGAACCGTAGGGCTCATCGGGATAGCCTACGGTCTGCAGGTTTTGATGGTGGAACGAGCAGAGGTGCCGCTGTGCTCGGCTGAGGTTTTGGCGGCGGTAGGCGAACAAAGTTTTCTCAAGGAGCAGCAGCTGACGGTCGAGGTGGCCGGAGCGGTGGTCAATCCTGGAGTATGGCAGCTGCCAGTTGGCTCCAGGGTGGCCCTGGCGATTGAAAAGGCCGGCGGCTTTTCCCAACGAGCAGACCGTGATTTTACCGTTAAAGGTCTGAACCTGGCAGATCCGGTCAAGGATGGGCAAAAGATTTACGTGCCGTTTGCCGGTGAAAAGCCAGAGCAGCAGGCAACCGCTGGCAATGCCAGTGAACAATCATCCGTTGACTCGGTTGCCGATAAGATCTCGGTGAATACTGCTACTGCTGAATCACTAGAGACTTTGCCGGGAATAGGTGAGACTAGAGCAACTAAAATCATCGAAAACAGGCCGTACCACACCCTGGACGAGCTCGTGGTGAGAAAAGTGCTGACGGAGGGGATTTTTGACGAGATAAAGGAATTGATTTCTCTCTAATTTTCAACAGCAACTGACACGAATTTCAGCAAAGTTGAGGTTGATTTTAGCCTCACTCTTATAAATAGCTTAAAAAGACTCAATGTTCATTCATCTTAAAGAAAACGGGCTAGTATCACAAAATATGTTTTTGATTTACTTAATACTATTTATATTAACCATAATTATTTCAAAAATATTAATAGATCAGTTTTGGCTAGCGAACAGAAACCGAAATAGCTCAAAATCACTCTCAGAAAATACCTACTTTGATACACTTTGTTATGAATGTTTGGAGAGGTCAAAAAACCAGATGTTTAGCCTGGTAGAAAGCCAAAACGAGCTGAAATTTAGCAATCAAAGTGGACTGATTGACAAGCAGGTTTTTACTGTAAAAGGATTGATTAATCAATCTAAAAGTCTTTTAAATTTTTGGTTGGCTTTGTTTAAATATCGGTTTTTTCGCTTGGAAAATTTTCTTGAGGAAATCCAGGCTAAAAAAATTAACGTGCTTAAACTCTACTTTTCTCAAGATAACCTTCAGTTCACGAGAGGTTTAGTTTTAGGAGAAAAATCTCCCGAAGCCAGTTTTTATCCCGATTTTACTAATGCCGGTATGCTGCACGTGCTGGTGGCCTCTGGTTTTAACGTCGCTCTGGTAGCCGGTGCGGCTCGTCGACTAACTCGGTTTTTCTCGAGAAAAATGCAACTTACTCTCATTTTAGCAGTTGTTTGGACCTATGTCATTCTTCTCAAGTTTCAACCACCATTATTACGGGCGGCTTGGATGTTTTCGCTGGTTTTCCTGCTCAAGTTTTTGGGCCAAAAGACTCAAAGAGTGCGTGTTTTAGCCTGGTCAGTGGTGATTATCCTCAGCTTTCAACCCGCCCTGGTTGCCTCACTTTCCCTCTGGTTGTCAGTGCTGGCTACCCTCGGGATTATGGTTTTCTCTAGGCGTTTATCGCTCTTTTGGCAGGAGGGATGGCCAAAAAATGGGGAGCCACAGTTAAAGAGGGTTTCACGCATTTTTCTCGAGGAGGGAGCAGTTTCTCTCTCAGCTCAGGCACTGATTTTTCCCCTGCTGATCTGGTTTTTTCACTCACTCAACTTGGTGAGTTTCCTGGCTAACCCACTGCTTTTACCCTGGATTGGCGGTATTACCCAGGCGGCAGGGTTACAGTTTCTCCTGGCTTTCTTTGAGCAATATTGGCCAGTGCGAGTGATACTCGAGGTAACTTCCTCGCTGATGACTGGCGTTTTGCGGCTCTATTTAGCTGCTGTAGCCTGGTGGCAGCCTTGGTATTTTCTTAATCAAACTGTGGCTGAAGGGTTGGAGCAGCGATATCTAGCAATTTGGGCGGGAATTATAGGTATTTTTGCTATTTTGACCCGTAGAAAAAGAGAAGTAAAAACGCACTTTTTTCATGAAAAAGTTTAAAAAACGCCTTTTTTACACCGCCGCAATTTTGGCTTTTTTGGGTTATTTTGTCTATAAAAAATGGCCTGATTCATCAATAAAAGTTATCTTTTGTGATGTTGGTCAGGGTGATTCTATTCTGATACAGCAAGACTTTTTTCAAGTGCTGATTGATAGCGGAAAGGATGATCGAGTGCTAGGCTGTTTGGGAAAGTTTCTGCCGGCGTGGGATCGAACGATTGAGGTGATGATTTTGACCCACGGCGACGAGGATCACATCGGTTTTTTCGAGGAAATTTTGGGTCTTTATGACACAAAATACCTGTTTTTCCCAGCTACAAATAAGGATACTGCCACTCTCCAGGCTTTAAAAGAGGCAATTTTGCAGGAACAAGCCAACGGCGCCGCCTTGAAACAGCCGATTTTAGGCCAGTCAGTTCGTTTGCCGGAAGGAGGCTGGCTCACTTTCCTCGAGAAACCAGGCGAAAACCCGGCCGCACAGAGTAAAAATGACCGCTCCATCGTGTTTTTACTCGAGTACGGGCGAACCAGCTGGTTGTTTACCGGTGATCTCGAGGAAAAAGGAGAGTTATGGCTGGTGGCCAGTGGGCTACTTCCTCAAGTAGACGTGCTCAAAGTCGGTCACCATGGCTCAGCGACCAGTTCCAGCCTGGTTTTCCTCGAGAAAATCAGCCCAAGCTTGGCAGTCATCAGTGCCGGTAGGAAAAATAGCTATGGTCATCCAGCTCAATCGGTGTTGGAAAATTTGGCTGCTGTGGGCAGTGCGGTTTTGCGTACCGACCAATTGGGTGACATTGAATTGGCAACTGACGGAGAGACAATTTGGGTGCAGTCAACCGGTTTGCGTGAGTAAAAATTAACCACCAACGTACTTTACCAGGCTAATTTCCTCGAGTAGAAATGTGTTCAAATGGTGGGTTGGTAGGCGGGTGATTGACAAAGCAGTTTTGGCCGCTCCACGCTCCGTCCAATTTCGACGGTCACTGCTGCTTGTTACTGAAAATTTTTTTAAGTTTAGCTCGTCAGTTCGATTTCGCTTACGTTCTAAAACCAACCATTTTTGGTTGACATTTTGGCTCGCGGTTACCGTTTGAAAACAGTTTATAAACCAATTGCTGACTGTTTTGGGAAAAAAGATCGAACGAGGGGTGTTTTAGTTCAAAATACTTTTTATTTTCCAAACGGCCAGAATTGAACATATTTTGACGCCATATTTATAGCTTTTTTAGCCTT
The DNA here is from genome assembly GCA_001002135.1 of Candidatus Pacebacteria bacterium GW2011_GWA1_46_10. Classification (GTDB taxonomy): domain Bacteria; phylum Patescibacteriota; class Microgenomatia; order UBA1400; family PJMF01; genus UBA10119. The sequence continues at coordinate 151,369 of LCLP01000003.1, read as the reverse complement.
TTTTCTAAAAATACTAAGAGTAAAAAAGGTACTCAATATTATTCGGGTAGTGTTCGGATATTGGGGATAAGGCCGGGCGTGTTACAATGCACAGCATGCAACCAACTCTGACTCAGCTTGACATTGGTTTACCAGTGATCAGTGTGCCGATGCCGGGAATAGAATCGCTGACCGTAATGGCGATTGTCAATACTGGTTCGCGCTTTGAGCCAAAAGGCAAAGAAGGCATTGCTCATTTTTTTGAACACATCGTTTTCAAAGGGACGAGGCGTTATCCCACTGCCCAAAAGTTATCCGCCGCGGTCGATGGTTTGGGTGCGGACTTTAACGCCTTCACGAGCCACGAATATACCGGTTACTACGTGAAGGCTGCTGCTAAACATGCTCGCACAGCGTTGGACGTGGTGTCCGATATGTTGTTGGTTCCGATGATCCGTGACAGTGACGTGGAGCGGGAGAAAAGTGTCATTGCCGAAGAAATCAACATGTACCACGATCTGCCGGCTCGCTATATCAGCGATCTTTTTGGCCGTATGGTCTATCAGGGGTCTGGTTTAGGGCATGATGTGGTCGGCACCAAAGAAACCGTGGCAGGTGTCACTGCCGCCGATTTTCGAGCTTTCCTGAGGCAATGGTATGGCTTGCCGAATATGGTCCTGGTATTGGCCGGGAAAAGATCTCTGGTGGAGGATCCCCAAATACTGACCACGGTCCGTGAGTTGTTCAGTAAAGATGGCGGCGATCGGGTGGCGCGGTTGGCGGCGGTAAAGCCATTTCTTTCTGAAGGGATGTTGGCTAAAGCACGCCTCCACCTGGAATCTCGACACATCCAGCAGGCGCATTTTGTGCTGGCCTGGCCGGGAATGAAGGCCAAAGATCCCGACCGGTATGCGCTGGCAGTGTTGTCGGCCCTGATCGGGGGGTACATGAGTTCGCGGTTGTTTATTCAAGTGCGCGAGAAACGGGGTTTAAGTTACTACGTGCGCTCCACTACCGATCAGTTTCACGACAAAGGAATTGTCGGAGTGGCGGCGGGGGTGGATCCTGCCCGCATTGATGAAGCGATTACCGTTTCAGCGGGCGAATTTCATAAACTGGCTACAGGCCGGAAAAAAGTGACCAAAATCGAGCTTAAGCGGGCTCAAGAGTACTTGGTGGGGAAATGGGCGTTGAGCACGGAGGATAGTGACGCGATGGCAGAGTTTGCCGGTTTGCGCAAAATTTTACTGGACGAAGTGACTAGTGTACAGGCGGTGATGGAGCGGATTCAGGCGGTCACACTGGATGATGTTCACCACTTGGCCAAGCGGCTGATTGTGCCTGGTAAAGCACGGTTGGCGCTGATTGGTCCCTATCAAGACCGAGAGCGTTTTAGTAAACTGATCAAAGATTTATAAGTTTCTTGTTAGAGAAGTTTTTTACCCTGGGTTAAGAAATTGATTGCGGATGTGTAAGGTTTTTGTTACTAAAAATCTTTTATCCTGGTTTTTGAAATGCTAAAAAGCGAAATATAGCAATTTTGCTATATCGATTTTTCGAATATATTTCGAATGTATTTTGGAAAACTTTGGTAAACGTATTTCCAGAAGTATGCTGCGACCCAGTCTCAAAAACTACTTTCGCCGACAGGGCTACCGAATCAGAAAGCGTGATCCCCACAAGGAAAACTCGCTTGAAATCGAAATAGCCGAAACGGTTGGTCTTTTGAGGTTTTCAAGGGATTGGACTCAGGCAGAATTGGCTCAAGAAATTGGTACGACCCAATCGGTGATTGCGCGCTTGGAAAGTGGCTGGCACACGCCCTCTTTAGCTTTACTCAAACGGATAGCGAAAGCCTTTGACTTGGGGGTGAGGGTCCAGTTTTATGAGGTTGCTCAGTCCACTCACTTGGAAGAAGTTTTTCGTTTTGAAGAGGACGATGAGGCCAACAAATTTAACCTTCCCCCTCAAAGTTAGATCCTAGGTTACTCAGGTTGTGAGGTTATTAAAGTTGTGAGGGAGACTTTAACTTTTTTAGTGTGACCTTATTTTTTGGGTATAGCAATTTTGCTATATTTTGATAGTAAGCAGGTTTTTGATCACTTTGTTTGAATTTAAATTCTTTTCAAAAGCTACTTTACTAACTTTTAATACTTAAATATATATCAAGTACTAATCATTAATTTACATTTTGATCTAAAAGTTTTACATATCAAAAACAGTTTGTGCGGGTTTTCAAAGGTGATAAGATTGACGAATAACCAAAAAGGAAACTACATATGAAACACACTCGTACTGCCGTTTTAGTCAAGCCCGATGGTCTGCAGCGAGGCCTGATTGGGGAGATCATCAGCCGCTTTGAGCGCAAAGGCCTCAAGCTGGTGGGCCTCAAGATGGTCAACTTAACCGATGAAATGCTTTCACAATGGTACGCTGAGCACAAAGATAAGGCTTTTTTTGGCGATCTGAAGAGCTTTATGGGCTCATTGCCGGTGGTGGCGATGGTTTGGCAAGGGATTGATGCCGTGCCGGTGGTCCGCAAGCTGGTTGGTACCACGCTCGGGCGTGAGGCGGAGGCTGGCTCGATTCGCGGCGATTACGGCATGAGTCAGCAGTATAACTTGATTCACGCTTCCAGCAGCGATGAGGATGCCGCGCGGGAAATTAAGATCATTTTTGACGAGCAAGAATTGGCTGATTACTCCAGCGTCCAAGATCAAGTGATCTACGCCGACTACGAGCGCGGTTGAAATACTCTAATGCGAGCGGCAGTCGAAAGTGCCCTTAGGGTTTCAGTAACTGGGTCGAATGATTACCAACTTGGTTGATGACGATAGTTCCTTTTTTTTGGATTAGCTCATCGATTTCAGATGGTTTCCAACCTTCGCGTCCATCATTTCTCACCCCAACTAATTCTCCACGCTTGTTAACCCTAGGAAGGCCCACAAGAGTACTTGGGAAAAATAAAGATTCGTCAACCATCACATACATATGAACTTTGTGTTCGTTAGGCCCGACGATAAATTTATCTTCTGTGGGGTGACGCGAAACTCCCCAAAATGTGTTAAACCCCCCACCAACCTCTCTAGCTTCTTCCAGAGTATTGCCAACCATTGACCTACCACCAACCTCGCCACTTGGCCCTAAAAAAATTATTGAGTAGTGGTCGGGATTTTTTCTGATCTCCTGTTCCATAATGATTAGTTAATTATAAACTAGCAAATTACTGATGCTCTCATTAGGGACTGAATCTTGAGGTGTTATAATTCACTTCGTTATGCAAGGCGATGGCGTTACTACTCACAGATTTGTTTGTGTTTTAAGCAAAAAAATAGAGAATGGGAGAGCGCTTAATGCTCTTGGCCACATGGCCGCCGGACTAGTGGGTCTTATTGGCAAGAATGACGATTTTAGATTTCGAGATTATGTGGACGCTGATGGAAACGCTCACAAAAACATTTCCGATAATCCATTTATTGTTTTAAGCGCCAAAAACAGCAATAAGCTTCGTACTTTGAAGGAAGAATTGATAGAAAAAAATATTCCTTTTACTGATTTCATCAATACTATGGTTGAAGGAACGTATTTTGAGCAACATCAAAGGACCAATAAAACGAAGGAAGTTGATCTGGAGTACTTTGGCATTTGCTTTTTTGCTGAAGACTACCTGGCTAAACAGCTGACGAAGAAGTTTTCTCTTTTTAGTTAATTTACTCTACAGTAAGAGGTTGGGGGGCCTTAAGCTTTCTTTTAGTTTCGAATAAAATTCGATCTAATCCTCTACCAATTTCGGCTGAAGGTCGTAAACGGTACACAAGAGATTCTATGGGATCTTCTGTTCCAGGCCGGGTTTTGGCGATTAGTGTTCCCCGGATATTGGTTGTTACTTCCCTGGGGAGAGGTGGGTAAATGAGTTTTCTGGCGCCGGCAGTTGTTCGCAAAACAACCTGTTTTTCGTCTACTGTAAGATCCTCGAGAATTTGTAAAATGCGTATTTTGTCCTCCGTGGTGACCATGGCGGAAATAATTACATTGGTGAATTGAGAGGTGTCGAGTTGAGAACCGTCGATGGGAACGACCATTAGTTTCTCATTTCCAAGGAGATTAAGACGTTGCAATACCTCGGCAGAGGTTTTTGCGACGGCTGAATCCATTTCAACGCATACCACGGGAATACCTAGTTTCAATAATCCGTAGGCTGTGCCTGGAAAGTGACCAGTGCCGATGTGGACGACCTGATTTCCGGGTTGCATTTCGGCTGCTTGGGCTTCCATGTGCGCTAATCGATCGTACGTTTTTTGGAATGGATATTCATCAGGGTTAGTGATTTTTCCGGCCAGTACGTCATCAGCGAATTGTCGATCTGTGGCGATTTCGAATTGGCTGTGTATAGCTTGAAATCGTTGAGCATACTCTGGAGTGAACATCGCTCCTAAACGATCTCCCCAGCCCTCACGATTGGCTTGAAAAACAATTCTTTCAATGTCCTGTCCGGCTTGTATGACTGCCGGCAGGTTTGTTCTCTCAACATTCAAAACCTGGGCCAATGGTTCATAAACACTTTTTTCTGGAGTAAGTGTTTGTTCTTGTGTTTCAGCGTAACTTAGCCACCCAGGCTGTTCGTTGCCAGACTGATTTTGGCTAGCAAATTGCAGATCCTCACGAAGATTAAGTTTGTCGTAAATGTATTTGAGCACAGCCTGTTCATTAAAGGTTTTGCAGGCATAAACAGAAATGGTGAACCAGTTGTCTTGATTGGGGAAAATATACATTTGGCTCCCAGAGTCATCCCACATTAGGATAGAATTGATGTCTTCTGGCGGCCGTCCACCCAACCGCTGTTTTGTTTCTTCATCATATGAGTCTGGGGTTTTGACAACTGGACCATAAAAGGTATTCATGCCAACTATCGGTCCTAATTCTTCCATGAATTGCATGATTTTAGGAGCGCTAAGGTCGACACCAGGTAATGTGTGTCCTTTTACAAACAGAGTTTGAATAACTGCCTCACGAGCTTCTGATAATGGGGGAATACCAAGCGTGCGTTCAAGTTGACTGAGTTCTTCTGGAGTCTTATTAAGTCGCTCTTTTCTGTCCATATGATTGGTTTAATGACTATTTTATCATTGCGCCTCTCGCACCTTCTGCATCTGAACCAAGTGATTAGCAACCTGGTTGAGTTCTCACCAGTGAACCAAACCTGAATTTAGGGTTTAGGAAATCTCCTGTTGTAGCTAATCATTTGAGTATCCTTTAGAATAAAGACTATGGATTTACAAACTATCAAACAGCAAGCTTTGCCTGTGCTGAAAAAACACCGCGTGTCTAGGGCCGCTGTGTTTGGTTCTGCTGTTCAAGGAGAAATGACGGCTGAAAGCGACGTTGATTTTTTGGTTGAACTGCCCAACGATGTACACGGTTTTGACTATATTGCTCTCAAGTTAGATTTGGAGGACGAGCTGAAGAAATCCCTTGGTAGAGATGTCGATGTGGTGGAGTACAAACTCATTAAACCGAGTTTAAAATCGTACATTTTACCGACCCAAATGCCGATTTACTAACATGCAGAAAGATCCGGAAATTTATATCAATGACATTCTATTTTCCATTGATTTGATAGAACAATATATTGACGGTTTGTCTTTTTCTCAATTTGAAAATAGTTTTGAAGAACAGGATAAAATTTTGCGCCGACTGGAAATAATTGCTGAAGCAGCTAAAAAATTACCAGAAGATATTCGCGCTCAGAATGACAGCATTCCTTGGAAAAGTATTATTGGTTTGCGCAATATCATTACTCACGAGTACGACGAGGTGAATTTAGAGGAAATCTGGACAATTGTGTCGGAGCATCTGCCTGAAACAAAAAAACAGATTGAAGCGATGAAGAGTGGTCTTTCCCAACTGACCTAATCTTTTTACTTTGTGCCCCTAGACCTTCCGCAACCGAACCAGGTGATTACCAACCTGGTTGAGCTATTCAATGTCTTTCTACCAGATGTGCGCCAACTCGGGCTTGTTACTCAGTAGGGGGAATTGAACCAAAAGAGAACGATTGTATAAAACTGATACAGGGGGTAAAATCCACGCCAATGCAATTTGTTTTGCCTCTGAATCGATTGAAAAATCAAACGACATTATCAGTTGGTGGCAAGGCAAGTCAGCTCGGAAAATTGTTGGGCAGCGGAGTGCGCACGTCTCCTGGTTTTGTAGTTACGACTGAAGCTTTCAACCTTTTTCTCGAATCGGCAAAAATAAGACCTGAAGTTATTAAAATTCTCAGCTCAATCGACCATTCATCCTCAGTTTCCGTTGGAAAATCAGCCCAAAAAATCAAACAGCTGATCCTCAGCAAGACGATACCCCAATCGATAGTAACCCAAGTAAAAGAAAGTGCGTCTCGTCTTCCTGGTAACACCTTTGCCGTCCGTTCTTCGGGCATAGTGGAAGACGCCCAGGAAGCAAGCTGGGCGGGAGAATTTGATACTTTTCTTCATCGCTCATCCAAAACAATTGGAAAAGATATCCAGAGGTGCTGGGCGTCACGTTTCAATCCCAGAGCGCTCGTTTACCAAAAAGAACAAAAAATTAACCCTAAAAATATTGGTATGGCTGTAATTGTGCAGACCATGATTCCCAGTGAAGTGGCGGGAGTCGGTTTTACTCTCAACCCAGTCACTCATGATGCGGAACAGCTCGTCATTGAAGCGGGATTGGGATTAGGCGAGAGCTTAGTTTCAGGTCAAATTACTCCTGACAACTATGTGGTCGACAAATATAGCTTTGAAATTCTAGACAAAACAATTTCTCATCAGGCATTTCTTCTCAAACGGGGAAGTGTGGGTGTGGTTAAGCAGACGCTGACTCAAAAACAAGGATCGAAACAGAAATTAAGTGACCAGTTAATCAAAGAACTGGCGAAGCAAATGATCCTCGTAGAAAAGCACTTTGGCCATCCTTGTGATATTGAATGGGCGGTAGCGAAAGGCAAGATTTATATTTTGCAGTCTCGGCCAATCACAGGCATACAAAAAGAGGTCCTAGAGCCCCCAAAACACACTTACAAACAAATGTGGGAGACAGCTGGTTTCGGTGCTTTTGGCGTCAGTGTCGCTGTGGTGGAAAGCTTGAGGTTCCGCAAGGAATTTTCTTCTTTTTCAGAAAAAAACTGGTTTCTGACTTCGGAGAAAACGCAATGCGCTATGTATTACAGTCGAGAGGAAATGAAACAGGCTGCTAAATGGGGTAAGAAAGACTTTCTTAATCCTGCTTGGTGCAAAGAATACTTTGCTCGAAGTAAAAAAAGCTATCAATCTGCAGGCTCTTTTGTTAAGAAGCATTCATTTTCTACTTTGCAGAATTTTTCTCGTGACGAATTGTATACAGCTACTCAGAAGGCAGGAGATTTGCTGGCTGAATTATTTGCCTACTTTACGATGTGTCAGCCTCAGTGCACGGCAGATTTGGAAAATACGTTGCAAATGGAATTACAGGGAAACATTTCTTCTCTAGAAATTCCTAAAATAGTGGCTGAGCTAAATCGGCCGACTCAAATGACGACTATTGAAAGAGAGCAGCTTGATTGGCTGGGGTTGTGTTCAATGAATGTGACTGAGAAAGAGGCGATTCCTTTACTGCAAAAACACGCAGATATGTATGGCATTATTGGCACAGCTGGTTCGGCAAAATTTGATCTGGAATATTATCAAAAATTGTTCAAAAAGAGAAATAAGCAGGAAGCCGCACAAGAGTTCAAAAAGAAGAAAAAATATTGGCTATCGGTGGCTGCAGAAAAGCGCCGCTTGGCTCGAAAATTAAAAATATCAAGCCAAGCTGTAAAAATAGGAAACATTATTGCTGATGTCGGTTATAACCGATTTGAATTGAGACTTCAGGGTTGGATGCCACTGTATTTTTGGTTTTTGAGTGCTTTATTCCCTACACTCGAAAAGCGTTATGGGTTGCCAACTCATTTAAGTATGCAGTTAACCTTTGTGGAACTGCTGCAATTTTTGACGAGCAAACAAGTTGATCTCAAAGAGTTAGAACAGAGAAGTCGGTTTCTTTTTTACCGACATGATGACGGTCGAACCTCGATAATTACTGGTCCTGCTGGCAGAAAATTGGCGGAAAAAAATGTGCCGCCTCTGCCCAAAAACGTAAAAGAGTTGTCAGGACAAGTAGCTCAAGTGGGGTTAGTGACAGGAAAAGCTTTCATTCTTCGCTGGAATTCGCCAAACTTAAATGAAGATATGGATAAGATGCCAAAAGGCTCTATTCTTGTAGTTGGCCAAACCTTACCTCACCTGATGCCAGCCATTAAAAAAGCTTCGGCAATTGTGACTGATGAGGGCGGTATGGCATCTCACTCTGCCATTGTTTCAAGAGAGTTGGGCATACCCTGCATCATCGGTACTGGTTTGGCCACAAAGCTGATTAAAACAGGACAGAAATTGAGAGTAAACGCAAACGAGGGCGTGGTAGAAATATTGAGTAGGTAGATGTGCCCCCACCAGGAATCGAACCTGGATTTAGGGTTTAGGAAACCCCCGTTCTATCCGTTAAACTATGGGAGCGGACAGCGTGTATTGTAGTATACTGGCTTTAAAATAGGGGCAAAATGTTTACAAACTCTTTACTGAAAACCATTCTGCGATTACTGGTAGTTTTACTTTTACTCGGTTTTTCGGCCTGGTCTTTCTGGCAATACCGGGAAACGAAACGCCAGCTTGACACACTGACAGACGCTCTCGACTCAGCTGAGCAAGCTCAACAAGCCCGCCAAGAGCTGATTGCTCGTGTGGGTCGCTTGATGGTTTTGCCCGAAGGAGAAGATCCACTCATTTTTGACATTGAGAACGCCGCCGCCTTAGCGCAAGCTCAAGCCTTTTTCCGCAACGCCGTCAATGGCGATAAAGTGCTGATTTATCCGCGCGCCGGCCGTAGCATCATTTACTCGCCCTCTAGAAATATCATCGTTAATGTTGGCACGCTCTTGGTCCAAAACCTGGAGGAAACAGCGACGGAGTCAACCGAGGCGGTGGCAGAGTAACTACTCAGCCGGCGTCTGAAATTTCCGGTTAGCATCATAGACATAATTTCTGTTTTGACTCATCACTTCATAGTGGTATTCCGTGTCTGGCTGAAGACCAGTCAGGGTAAATTCATGTTCACTGGTTCGTTTGTCAGTTTGTTGTTCAAATTCGTAAATTCCATCTTCGTACCCCCAATTAACTTTGCCGTTGGCCGGATGGTTGGTATCCCAGGTGATTTTTACGGATGTAGGAGAAAGGACAACGGCGCGGACGTTGGATATTCTGGTTGGTTCCGGAATGAATAAGTACCCGAATTTGATAATCATGGTGCCCACTTCATAAGAAACATCTTCTGTCTTTTCTCCAATAGTAAAGGCTAAATCAGCTATTCCCTTTTTGGTGCTGTTGACCCCGTTTTTGGTGGCGCTGGTAATTGCTTTGGCTGTGTTTGACGCGGCTGATCCAGCACTTTTAGCAAGAGTGGTGGCGTTGGTGAGTACGGATTTTGCTGTAAGAGTAGCTGCTTGAGTGATAGCCTTACCGCTAGCAGTCGCGCTTGTTTTAACCATGTTCGACACGACCGTGACTCCTTGAGTAATAGTTGTAGTGGTTGTACTAACACTGTGGGAGAGATTGCTGATTCTAGAAGCAGTGTTTTGTGCAACCCTACCCGTTGTATTGACGACTGTATTGGTCGTGCTGGCCACCGAGCGAGTTGTCGTCGATATCCCTTGCCCTATTCCAGTTAAGATTGTTTTGGTAACTCCTGAAGCATTGTCAGCTAACTGGTTGTATCCATCCCCAATGGTTTCACTCGTATCATCAATGGCTTTTTCAGTGTTGCTGATATTTCGGCTGACTGACACCAGCCAGTTTTCAGTTCTTTGGGTGATAATTGAAGTACCCTGTCCAACCATGTTCTGAGTTGTTTGAAGGATCTCTCCTCCGGAAAATACCAGTTTTTGACTCACTGCGTTGGCTGTGTTTGACGCGGCTTTGCCGACAAACACTAGTATTTGGCCGGCTGCGTCCTGGGCCGGTCGAAGGATCGTGTTTTCAACAAAAACCATGGCCTTACTTGTTATCTGAGCAGTATATTTGACTCCATTACTCACTCCATCCAGGACTTCGCTGACGAGTTTCCCTGTTGCTTGAGCTGCATTTGATAGAGAGTTAAAAATACTCTTTGCAACTTGAGCCAGCTGTGTGCTGACTTTTTCCAGAGTACTTGGCTCAGTTGGTTTAGTGATTACCAGTTTTTCCTCGACTATTCCCTGTTCCTCTGTGGACAACTGTTTAAGCTCTTTTTCAATGGTTTCCAGTTCTTCTGGGGTAGCAATTTCGGCTAGGGTACTAATATTCAAAGTCAGGCTTGTCTGATTGGTGTTTTCCACCCCGTCTTTGCCAGTGAGCGTGATTCTGTAGGTTCCCAAGTCGAGATTTTCTTTGGAGGTATATTCGAAAGGGAGGTATTTATCGCACTTTTGCTTGGAGTTGTCTGAAATCTCTTTATTGTCGCAAGAGTACCAAAATTCATCTATGTTAATGGTGTAAAGGATGATGATTTTGTAACCTAAGCTCTCCTTTTTCTCGACCGTGATTTCTACTTGTTTAGGACCGGAGGCAATTTTTGGTCCGTTTTCATCCTGGGTCTGTGATGAATCACCGCCGGAAAGAGAATCAATGATCTTTCCATAGATGGTAGGCGTTTTATCGGTGGTTGAGAAGTTAGCGGTAGAGAAAGGAATATCATTAATCTGCGTCAGTTCTACTTTAGGGCTAGTTCGGTCAACAAATAGCGTTCTTGATGAACTGGTTTCATTGCCGGTGTTATCAACTGCTTTGACTTTCCAACTTACTTTGCCTTCTCGTAACTGCCCGTCATTTTCAGAAGATCCCCAGTCACTGTGTGATTTGGTGTAAACAGAGATGTAATCGTTAGTCGAGTCTGAATCAGCAAAGTTTTCGTAGTGAATAACATATTTATTGGTTTCATAATCGGTGGTTCTGGAAACTGGAATGTCGTCGATCGTAAAGTCTCCACTCGGTTGGTCGTTGCCGATGGCAGGATTGTCTATTTCCAAAACATACTTTGAAAGTCCGGCCGTGGCATCACTGGTTGCTTTCCACTTAAGACTTGGCCGCTCGTTATTGGTGTAACTGTTATTTCCCGGGCTATCTAAATTTATTGAAGTTGGCGCGGTGGTATCGATAGTAAAAGTGTCGGAAGATTCAGAGCCGCTGCCGGTAGTATTGCCATTACTATCTGTGGCCCTGACATACATGATGTGACTACCGTCAGACAGGACAGTGGACGGCGTGCAGGCAAAAGTCTCTACAGCTTCATCAAAACTGCCATCATCAGCCGTACAACTACTCCATGAACCAGCAGTCGCATCCATTTGGAATTCCACTGTTGTCACTGTGCCAGTTCCCTCGGTGGCAGTACCCGTTAACGTTGGTGTGTCATCAGTTCCGGGATCTGGTGAAACAGCTGTTAAGACAAGGGTTGGTGCGTTAGTATCGTAGGTTTCAAAAGTGACTGAAATATCTTGAAAGGTGGGGGTGGATACTAAATCGGTGCTCGTTAGGTTTAACTGGTATTGGATATAGCGATGAGAGTCAGTGGCACAGCCATTTGAGGAGATATCATCACCAGAAGTAACTGTGGTACATGAACTAAAATCGGTAGCCCCAGTCATTGACGAAGAGTTGCTGGTCCTGACTTTGACGGTGACGGCAGTATTGGTCGGCGTTATGGCTGTGTAGGTTAAGGTTCCCCAGGCTGCTCCGGCAGTAAACTCGGTGTCAAAAATTGAACTAGTCAGTGAGCCAGAAGCAGAGTAACTGTTCAGACTGAGATCATCCAGGTAAACGGTTTTGTTGGCTTTGACTTGAACTCCGTATTGGACTGATGAGGCTACTCCGGTGACTGTGCCAGTCAGTTGATACCAGCCGCCGCCAGCGCTGGTGTAAGTGGTAGTGACGGTGTTGCCGTTGGCAAATAACTCTGCGTCAGATGAAGTCACTACTAATCCGTCTGTGTAAACGTAGGCAGACAAGTTATAAGAATTGGTATCGCCGACGTTGACCAACTGGGTAAACTCGCCAGTGTCGGAGGTGGCTGTCACCAGCTTAGCGCTGCCGGCACTGCCGTTGTAGGTGGTGGTAGTGTCTTGAGTTACGGAAGTAATGCCGGCAGTGACTGATACGGCGTATTTGTCTCGCAGATAATTTTTAACCCGAGCATTATCGGCAGATGAGAGTTGAGTGCTGTAAACAATTACTTCGGCGACATCGCCAAAAAAGTACTGAGAGGCATATTTTGAGTTTCTACCAAATTGAAGGTTGCTAATCTCTTTTCCAGAAGCAGCTGAGGCGGTCCGAATATCAGGGCTGTATACGAGCGGGTTGCCGCTGCCGTCCCAAGCGCCGGATATTATCCAGCCGGCCCCTTGAAAATCATCACCGCTTGATCCATCCCAAGCACTCACAAGCCTTTGCCATTGAGTACCACTGGCTGATGGTCTCTGAGAAACAACAAAAGTATCCAAACCGCCTTGAGTGCTTCTGATGGTTCCTACATCTAGGTAATCATTACTGCCATCGAACCTAATGATTGGTTGGCTATTGATGATGTTTGTTTTAAAAATTGGTTTTCTGGTTGCGTCAGTTTGGCTGGCGTTAAAACCTTGACCGCTTTGGTCGCTCCAAGTGGTAACACCGTCGCCGTCGTTTAATCCAGTAATTGCGTCGGCCTTGAGCCACAGGGTAAGATCAGTGAGAGAGTCTGGTTGTGCTCCGGTGTCCCAACCAGTTAAGTCAGCCTCAAAACCAGTATTGGAGAGTTCTTCGGTACTCGTTAGCGTCACTTGCCCGGCGGTAGCAGTGACCACACTTGAAGAGGAGTCAAATTGGGTATTGTCCGACCAGTTTGTTTGGCCCGATCCTCCCAACCAATCGGTTTGTGTCCAGGGAGAACTGGCAGCAAGGACAATCGGAACAAGTACGGAAAACTGGGTAAAAAGCAGGACAAGAATCAGCAGAGTGGCAAGAAACTTACTCTTGAACTTAACGATCGTTTTCCAGACTTTATAGATACTACACTCCACACTACCATTGAAGCAGACTCTCCAGGTAAAAACAAATATTTCGCTTTATTTTATAGTCGGGGATGGCAGACTCGAACTGCCGACCTCACGGTCCCGAACCGTGCGCGCTACCACCTGCGCTAATCCCCGTTTCAAGCCCCACAATTATAGTTTCTCTTGTAAGTTTTGTCTGGGCGGAAAGTGAGTAAAAAGTAAAATGCCCCCGACTTGTCGGGGGCATCTTTAGGGTGGGGAAGGAAATTAAGGTAGCCAGGCCATGGCGCTTTCCAGCGCCGGCAACTTGGCCGGTTGCGGATCTTGTATGATCTGATCGATGGTCAATCTGTCTGGCCGTTGGATGATCTCGGACTTGCCATCTCCCTTATCCACGCGGATAAGAGAAAGTTGATCACCGTTGTCCGAGATGATCAAAAAAACGCCCATGGTTGGCTCTGCATTCTCGATAATAAGGTTGAGAACGAGCCCAGTGAGGTCAGGATTAAGTCCTTTCCCCCTTCGTGCTGCACGCAGATCTTCTATACTGTAGGACATTTTTTCTGCCTCCGAAAAATGGTGTCAACCCAGGATTGGGCTGCGAGAGGGAAATGGTTGATTGACCACTTCACTTTTGCAACCCAGTTAGGTTGAAACCTTCGGAAGTTTCCTCCCCAATTTCTTAAAGAGCTTTCCGGGCAAGAGCATTTCCTGCGGGAAAACCAAAAAGTACGACATTATACAACTTAATACCTAATACCTGATGTAAATAGATTAAAATGACGGTCGGACGAAAATATTTACTGCAGCTCAACCGCGTACAAATTCTGCGGTGAATCGGGGCTAAAAGAGGTTAAAATCAGAATTTTACTGCCGTCCGGCCAAGGGTAGACAAAGCCGGGTTGGAAGGGACCGGAGTAAATCACGGTGTCGTTGGCGCCGTCGTACTCTATGATGTGAATTTGGTCATCAGTGGCGAAGAGCAAATGTTTGGAGTCGGGGAACCACTGCAGGGTGTCGATCGCCAGCGAGGTGTGATGAACTTGGAAGCGGCGGGCAGTTTCAGCCGAAGAGGTCGCTTGAAGGCGAGAGAACGCGCTGGGGGAACTTTCGAGTGACCGCGCCGGCCCAAACAGGTCGGTAGCCAACAAGTGTTTAGCGACCATCCGGTCCCCCAATTCCGTTCCCACCAAGAAATTGCGGTCTTCTTCCGCATCGTAGATATAAATTGAGTTAGGTGTGAGAGTTCTTTCTTGTGGTTGAGTGTTGCTGGAGGGTACCGGCGGCACCATGGTATCGGGCAAAACGAGACTAACCGCGGCGGTGTACATCATCCGTTTTTTGTCAGGCGAGAGATAGACATTTTTAGCCGAAGCCGTGGCCACTTCGATCATTTCTGGCGGAAATTCACGTAAAAACTCGCGCTCGCGCTGGTACATTTCTTCCTCCCATTCAGACAAAACCTGTTGACGTTTCCAGGCAATGTCCGGTTGAGTTTCTAAATTTACCTTGCTGCCAACCTCGATCACCATCTCTTTGGTCGGCGTCAGGATCATCAGCTCGGCGCTGTTAGGGGACCAGATAAAACTCGCTTGATCCAGCAGTAAGTTGGGGACATCTTCGGCGATTAGTTTTGGACTGCGGTTGATCGGCAGTAGGTTGCTCGTAAGCTCCAGGAGATAGAGACCATTGCCGGTTTCGCTGTGGGAGTTATTGGTGTAGAAAACCACTTTTTGCCCGTCTGGAGAAGTCACGATGTTACTCGCGCCGCTTAAAGAAAGTGGGGACAAGCGAGGGGCAGTAGGAAACAGCTTGGCATTAGTTTGAGTGACCAGTTCTTCCTGGATGATCAAGGTTTTTTGCCAGGGAGAATAACCCTCTTTGCGAATTTCCACTGTATATTGACCGGGTTCCAAGTAAACGGTGTTATCGGTGGCACTGACGAGCTCACCGTCTACATAGACCTCAGCGCCAGTCGGAAAAGAATTCGCGTTGAGTAAGCCGGTCTCCGGCTGAAAACCTTGACGGGTAAAACGCAGACCGCCTTTGGCGTATTGGATGGCGATCATCGCCCCCAGCACCACGACCACGGCCGAGAATAAGGTGTACAAGATACCCATGTTGACACCGGCAAATAGTTTTTTGGGCACAAAGATTGGCGACATTTGACGAAAGAAGTAAATTGCTCTTCGGTAGTTCAGCCGTTATTATATCAGTAATGGTACTGCAACGTCTGGATGTTTTAAGTAAAACAGTGGCTGTCGATCTTGGCACGAGTACGGTGCGGGTGTGGGAAAGAGGCAAAGGGTTAGTGGCAGAGCACCCTCATTACTTGGCGGTTGATACCACTTCACAAAAGATTTTAGCCTTTGGTAAAGATGCACAAGAGATGTTGGGCCGGGTGGCGGCCAATGTTAAAGTGTTTCGGCCGGTGCAACGCGGCCAAGTCTGGGATGTGGCTGTCGAAAAAGCCTTTTTACAAGCCGCGCTGAAAGATGTTTTGGGCAAGAGCTTTTTTAGTCCGACTTTACTACTCAGTGTACCGGCCACCCTCAGTCATGCCATCGAAGATGAAACAGTGCAGCTGGGGTACTCACTGGGTGCTCGTGAGGTGCTGACAGCCGCCGCTCCACTGGCAGCAGCCATTGGTGCCGGGATGAGAGTGGCGGATGCCTCTGGCGGTTTTATCCTTCAGTTGGGCGCGGGTGTCAATGAAGCTGGAGTAGTGTCACTGGGGAGTTTGGTCGGGGTGGAGGCTAGTCAGCAGGCGGGGGAATATTTTGAACAGTTAGTCATCACGGCGCTCAAAGAATCTCATCGCGTGTCGGTCAGTATGGAAGTAGCTCGGATGCTGATTCAAACTTTAGTTACCCTCAGCGAGGCTTCAACTGGCTCGGTTTTGGTCACGGGCAAGCATGAAAAAACCGCCGCGCCCAAAGAAATTCAAGTCTCGGCCGAAAACTTACGCCAGCCGGCCAAGCAAATGGCAGAAGGGTATGTGCAGTTGGTCAAGAAATTGTTGACTAAAATTCCGACTGAATTGACCGTCGACATTGTTGATAAAGGTCTGCTTTTGGCCGGCGGCGGGGCTAAACTAACCGGTTTGGAGGAGTATTTGGTGCCCAAACTCGGCGTGCCGGTCTCTGTGGTGGACGAGCCTGAGCGCGCGGTTATTCGCGGCCTGGGCACGATTGTGGACCACCTCGATGAGTTTCGAAGAAGCTTGAGTTATCAAGTTTAACCTATGTTAAACTGTTCTCATGAGTGAAGAAAAGGTAATTTCTCCAATTGGTGAAGATGCGCTTCAGGAATCGGGGGAGTTAACCGGAACCACTGAGGTTGAAGAGCGTTTGGACAACCTTGATATTGCTACCACTCAAAAAATGGCAGAGGTGATAGGAATGACAGCAACTAAGGAAGAATTAGGACAAATTGTTGAGACGGCCAATGCTAAAGCTTTAGAGCTTGGTCGACCGGCGACCGGGATTTTATTCGATGTGTTAGTGGCAATAAAAACCGAAAAAGTACCGGCTTAATAGCTAAACCTCATTTTTTTCCGGCGCTGGCTCACTTTTTTTACTGCTTTTTTGTTTTTTTCACTGCTGCCTGAAATTGTTCACCCCGATCTTGATAGTCTTTAAACCGACCGAAACTGGCACTCCCTGGACTCATCAGCATCACACCACCGGTTGAAGGGACCATTGGGTGGGCTTTCTCAACGGCCTCGGCCATGGTCTCGGCGAACTTAATGGTAGGCAACGCGTGGTGTGGACCGGCGGCTTGCTTAATCGCTTCGGCTAACCGCTGGCCGGTGGGGTGGAAAAGCACGAGACCAACCACGTTTTTCTCGAGGATGACGGTGGCTAGCTGGGTGAAATCTTGGTGGCGCTCATACCCCCCCGCGATCAGCACCACCGGTTCGGTGAAGTTTTCTAGAGCTTGAATAGTTGCGTCGGGCAACGTTGACAGTGAGTCATCAAAGTACCGCACACTGTTTTTCTCAAGGACAAGTTCTAAGCGATGAGGGAGTGGTTTGAAGTTTGACAGTGCCTGACCGATTTCATCGGGTTCGACATTAAACAGTCCACCGATGATCACCGCCGGTAAGACATTATGCCAGTTGTGCTTGCCTATCAGCGGCAGTTTGTTGGTTTGGATGATTTCATAAGCTTTGCCCTGTGGACCTTTGTAAACAATGCTTCCTTGCCTGATAAAAGCCACCGATTCCGGTCCCTCGTCCAAACTGTGCCGTAGGTGTTTTCCCGAACTTAGTGAGGCAATTTGAGCCGCAACACTAAAAGCAGGGTTGTAGATGACGATGTCGTCTGTTGTTTGGTAGCGAGTGATGGCTGATTTAGCAGTTTGGTACTCTTCGGTACTCGAGTAGTAATCCAAGTGCTCGCTACTGATGTTTTGCACCACAGCAATGTGGGGGCTCATAGTGAGGGTTTCCAGCTGGTGACTAGAAAGTTCGAAAACAACGAGTGTAGCTTGATTAATTTTCTCGAGGAAATCGAGGGCTGGCTGGCCAATGTTGCCCACCAAGTGTGCGTCTAAACCGTGAGTTTTCAGCACGTGATGAATGACCGCGGCCGTGGTGCTTTTGCCCTTGGTGCCGGTGACGCCGATGATTTGGCCGGGGCAAAGCTCAAAGAAAAGTTGGGTGTTGGAGGTCAATTGAGCGCCGTTGTCGACCGCGTGCTTGATCTCGGGTTTGCTCTTGGGGATGCCGGGGGCTTTAAAAATGACCGAATAATTCGTGATTTTCTTGAGGTACTGCTTGCCGAGAAACAGGGTGAGCTTGGCGTCTTGCTGCAAGCTAGTTTGTTGCTGAAAGGCAAACTCTTTGAAGTCACGCTGATCGGCCACCGCCAGTTGGTTATCGGGCAGTTGACGGCGCAGGAACCGATACGTTGACCAGCCTTCGTTTCCCAGGCCTAGAATCAGGATTTTTTGGTTGGTGAGGTTTGAGAGCGAGTCTTTCATAACAGTCTGGCCAGTTCGGTCTTATACCACTCACAGAGTCGTTCTTGACCTCCCTTAACGATGACTTTCAGCTTTTCTGGCAAGTTGTTTTCACTATGCCAGAAACACAGCACATTTTCAGCGGTTTGCTCGAGATTTTGCTCTTTAGTGAGTACGTTTTTTTCGACAAAATCAAGCACCGGCGGCAATGATTGGCCAGGGTGGTGTTGGCGGAACTTGGCGACACTCAGGGCAAAAGCGGTCAGTGTTTCGTCGTACGTGCCGACACACTCGAAAGGTTTGTGGGCGTCTTTACCCAACAGGGCCAACGCGAGCGGATTGAGTGAAGCATTTTCAAAGAGATGAGTGGGGAAAATCGGGCCGATGAGCTGTTTTTCCTCGAGGAATGGGTAAAGGACGGTGAACACAAACAAGCATTTGGCACACTGACAACACCAAGTTTCCTGCTGTTGGTTACGGTTACAGCTTTTGAAAAGCGAGTGGTAGCGGGGGTACTTCGCGAACAGGCCGGCAATCTGCAATTCGTGAATGGGTCGTAAGAGCGACAGATACGCTGGCGCTGGGGAGAGGTACTCTTGAACATACGCCCTAAATAATTGCTCAAACTCGAAAGTTTTGGAGTACTGATGATTGATTATCGCGCCATGGAATGGCACGTTGCCCTCGTTGGCCGAGAACTCGTTGCCAACCAGCACCTGCTGATAACCGGCGAGCAGCGCTACCAGGCTGGATTCAAAAGCGAGCCGGGCGCTAAAAGGGGTGTGGCCGTTGAGGTAGCCGGCTTTATTAAGTTCAAGCAGCTTGGGATCGAGTATCCGCTTGATCTCAAAGACGTTTTGGGTGCGGCTCAACTGAGTAATTTTGGCGGCGGCAGGAGACTGGGGGTGAGAAAGCAAAATATCGTACGGTAGGGCGTTTTCCTCAAGTAATTCGATGACCAGCGCCGAGTCCTTGCCGCCGCCAACGGGGACGAGATAAGGCGGAACACTGGTTGGTTGAGTGGGTAGTTGGGTGGGTGACTGAGTCGACGATTGAGGGTGGTCACAGCTGAATTTGACGAAGTCTGGCGACGTAAAATCGATTTGGTTGGTATAGAAAAACTCACCCATACTTTTGATGAGTAACTTCTTCCACCAGGCTAATTGGGCGTTGTTAAGGGAGCCGGCCTGCACCACAATTTCGGCCGGCGCACTAGCTTTCCAGTAGCTGAAAAGCTCAATCAGCCCCAAGTGAAAAACCCAGTTTTGCACGGTTGATTGAGCAACTGACTCGAGTACCGTTTGGTTGATTGGTTCTATGGTGAGAATTGGCGAGAAAACAAGATCCGGCTCCAACAAAAAATCGAACGTGACTGAAAGGATATTATTTTGGTGGCTCCAACTAGCTTTTCGATAGAGGAAACGCGGGTGTTTGGCTCGCAGCTGGCTTAGTGTCATACGACTATTATATGTCAGTTTGGTTGGTAAAATTGGAGCGTTTTGTTCGGGCGAAAAAACTGATTTTGCGGCTCGTTTGTTCGGGTAAAATCAGTGGTCACATTTCGGCATTTTTGGAAAAGTATGATTTTTTAATTTAAACTTAATTTTCTCAAGTAAAAAAGTGTTCGAAAACAGCTAAAAAGAGCAGATTTTGGGTCACACTTTGGACGCGACTTTTGGTGCTACTTTCCGTGGTGTTTTGGGTGAAGGGAGTGAGCTAGAAAAAATACCCAAAAATAACCCAAAATATGATGTTTGTATGAACTTTTTGTTAAAGTCACGCTGTGGAAACCACTCGAAGCTGTTAAAATAACAAAAAAAGCGCCGTCAGTTTCGGCCTATTTTCAGTCCGCTCCGACGGATTTTGAGAAACGAAACTATGAAAAAGAGCGATCAGACAGTCCTTTTATTCAAAACACCGATTTTTAGCAGACCAAAGTCTCAACTGCTAAAATGGTTACAGCATTCAGTTTATAGGACACAATCACCGCAGGTTTTATTCACTCCGAACCCCGAACAACTGGTTTTAGCCCGAAAAAACCCTCATTTTCAGCGCCTTTTGCAACAGGCAGATGTGTTGATTCCAGACGGAATTGGCTTGGTTTGGGCCTCACGGTGGCTGAAACTCTTTGGCCGCGGTGAGGCTATTTCAGAGCGAATTGCCGGCATTGACCTCGCGGTTGATTTACTCGAGTGGGCCAAAAAAGAGCGGTGGCGAGTGTTGCTCTTGGGGGGAAAGGGTTACCACCAGGCTGGAGGAAGAAGGGTAGAGTTGATCGCCAACGGCAATTCGACCGGAAAACTGCGTTTACAGTGGCTCATGGGTTATGAAAATGTCAGTCGACCAACGAAGAGTGAAGAGACAATGGTTGTGGCTACACTCACCAAACTCAAACCTCAATTGGTGTTGGTGGCGTTTGGTGCACCACAGCAAGAACGATGGGTGATTGAGCATTTTAACTTACTGAAAAAATCGCGGGCCAAAATCGTGATGGTCGTGGGCGGCTCGTTTGACACGCTCTTTGGTAAGCTGAAGCGCGCGCCGTGGTGGCTGCGGGGCTTGGGTTTGGAGTGGTTGTACCGGTTAGTGCAAGAACCAGCTCGTTGGCGCCGCCAGCTGGCGTTACTGAAGTTTATTGGTCTGACTCTCCGCGAGCCCTTGAGGAAGTAGAGTGATTAAAGGTATTTGTTTTTGGGATATAGCAGTTTTGCTATATCAGTTTTTCAAAAGATATCCTCGGGAAAGAGCAAAACAAAACTGATTTATTACTGTATATTTTGATACTTTAATTAATAATAAAGTAGAGTAAGTCTATGGTGAAAACTGCCATCCGCACGAAAAGCCGTTGTTGTTCATAAATTGACAAGTGAAGAAAAAGTAGATCATACTGAACACATGTCGGAACAGACTTATAAATCCCTTCCGAAAGAAGACGACGCGCCTGAGCCAGCGGCAGACAATGTTCCCAATCAAGAAATCGGGGATGTTCGCGCAGAGAACGAGCCTATTGCCACAACGGTTCTTGAATATGTAAAAGATAAGGTTCACGATCGCATGGTGCGCTTCTACTTGCGGACGTCTTTTGCCGACAGAGTTATGCAGCTTGCGAATGAGGGACAATCGGTCGAACAAATTGCCAAATATTGGGCGGATACAGAGCTGGCTTATTCGGAACGGCCTGAACAAGGTAAATTTTACTATGAGGGGGTGATACTGGGTGAGACATTTGGAGAGGTATTCAAATGGAAAAAAGGTACAGGTACTAGCACTCCTCCTGAGGCAGTCATAAACCAAGTTTCAAAGGCAGTGAAAGTAGCGAGAGAAGGGGGAAAGCTTGAAATTAGAAGGAAGTTCTTAGATTCGGAGGAGTTAGAGGAGTTAAACTTCGCGAGGGTGGATTTAGGAGATGGTTCGAGAGTAAGAGTAGACGGCTCCTTTTCCCCGGAAGGAGAGGTGGTCTTGGAGAGGATTTCCGTCGACATTCCTATGGAAGAAGCCTTAAAAGCAGTTGAGCCGGCTATTCAGGCTTTTATTGAAGAAAAAAGACAGCCACAACCAGAAAAAACCGCGGCCTGATTTATTTTTCACCGTTAAGATTGACAAGCGAGGAAAAAACAGACCATACTAAAGACAGACTGGAATAAATCTAGTCAACCAAGGAAGAGTTTTATGAATGAAGAAGTCGCAATAGAAGACATGAGCCCTTACGATTGGGCTCGGATTAAAGAGGCCGAGAATAGAGAAAAAGTAACAGCTTCAATTAATACACTTAAAGAGGTTATCTCTTTGCTGGATGACGGCCAACAAGCCTTAAATCCTGAGGACCTAGAGGCTCTTTTGGTTGAGGCAAACAAGGTGGTAGCTGGTTTAAAAGCAAATCCAGAACAAAGTTCAGAGCGACCAGCAGACCAGCCCACCGTTGAGAACCAAGAAGAACAACCACCACCAACCGTCAAACCAGCAGCAGGCGAGGCGCCTAAGCCAACAGTGGATGATGTTTCCAGTCAAGAAACCAGGAGTGTTCGCGTTGAGAACGAGCCGGTTGCCACGACGGTGCTTGAATATGTGAAAGGTAAGGTTAGTACCCTCGCCAGCAGGACTTTAAGGATGTTGGGGGAGATGGGGTGGATTACCGAGGGGGTAATGCAGCGTGCGAATGAAGGACAATCAATCGAAGAGATTACCAAATATTGGATGGATGTGACAATGACTTCTTGGGAACGACATGAAGAAGATTGGCTTTACCATTGGGGGGATATATACAAAGGACCAGAAGATACTGGTATTGATACTCCTCCTGAGGCAGTTATAAATCAAGTTTCAGAGGCGGTAAAAGCGGCGAAGGAAAAAGGAGAGCTTAAGATTTTTGAAGGTAGGATTTTAGGTTCAGAGCAATTTGCTAATGTGGTGGTAAATTTGGGAGATGGTTCGATAGTAAGAGTAGACGGCTCCTTTTCCCCAACAGGAGAGGTGGTTTTAAAGAGTATTTACGCCAGTATTCCTAAGGAAGAAGCCTTAAAGGCAGTAGGGCCAGTTATTCAGGCCTTTATTGAAGAAAAAAAGCGGTCACAGCAAGAAAAAGCCGCGACCTGATTTTTTTAAGTTGAAAACTTATTCCTCACCATTGGGGTTCACCCCCAACAACCAAAGCACCGCTTCTTTCTTGTAGCGGCGATCGCCGCGGGAGTTAATCCGGATAGCGGGCAACTTGCCGCGTTTACCCCAGCGCTTAATAGTCAGCGGAGAAACACGCAATAAATCTGCCACCTCACGGACTGTTAAGAGGTCAGGCAGGTTATTGATGTCCAGTTTCGCGGCGTCAGTAGCCCTACCAGTGCGCTTGCTGTCTGAATCGCCGACGGGAGTGGCAGACATATCGTTCATGCGTCCTTTCCTTCTGATCCCACTTGAATGAAGTGAGCATACTACTTAAAAAATTTTCGCAACTATTAATAAAAGTAGCAGAGTATGCGCAACTGGGTCAATAGGGGATTTCAAAAAAGATCGAAAGCGATCAAGAGAGAAACAAAAACCCCGCGCTGTTTCCAGCAACGGGGTTTTCTTTTTCGCTTTGAGTCGAACTTACTTCAGTTCCACCACACAGCCGGCTTCTTCCAAGGTTTTCTTGGCAGCCTCGGCTTCTTCCTTACTCACACCCTCTAAAAGGGTTTTAGGAGCAGACTCGACGAAGGCTTTAGCCTCACCCAGACCAAGCTCTTGTTTGAGGGTTCTGACGGCCTTGATGGCACCGATTTTATTGGCACCACCATCTTTTAGGATAACGTCGAACTCAGTCTGCGCTTCGGCGGCGGGGGCAGCGCCGTTGGCACCTGCTCCGGCGGGCATGGCGCCCATCATCATCGGTGCGGCTGCACTGACGCCAAACTCATCCTCGAGAGCCGAGACGAGCTGCGAGACTTCCATCAAGGACATTTCCTTGACAGCGTCAACGATTTTCTTGACTGGCGCGGAGAGTTTCTTACTTTCTTTTTTCTCCGTTTTTGCTACTTTTTCTTCGGCTTTAGCTTCCACTTTTACTTCAGCTTTTGGAGCTTGCGCCGCGGGAGCTTGAGCTTTTTCTTCTTTGACCTCTTCAGTCTTGGCCTCTTCAGCCTTGAGGGCTGCGGCTTTTTGGGTATCTGACATAAATCCTTTCAGTTCATAGTTGATAGTTGATAGATTCTATTAACTATTCACTTTTAACTTTTACTTTTACACGGCTGATTCGCTTTTATTATCACGAATCGCGCGCAGGGCATAAACAAGATCTCTGGGGCCGGCTTTCAAGACGTTTGTCAGGCCATACAAGGGACCTTTCAAACGCATGACCAACATACTCATAAGTTCTTGTCTACTTGGCAGTTTACTCAAGGCTTCGATCTCCTCAGCTGACAAAATTTTGTCAGCCATCACACCTTGCTTAATCTCGAGTTTTTCGCGGTCCTCATGGAACTGGAAAAGCGCTTTGATGGCGGCAATGGCGTCCTGGTACGAGAAGACGATCGCATTCATGCCTTTCAGGGAATCAGTCCATTTCCCTTTCCCGAGAGCATGATCAATCAGGGTGTTTTTGGTGACAAACATTTCACCACCGACCACTGTCAGGGCTGATCGCAGTTCCACCTGATCATTGACGGAAGTGCCTTCGTAATTGACCAACACCGCTGATTTAGCTTGAGCAAACTTTTCTTGCAGGGTTTTGACACCCTCCAAGTTACGTTTACTTGGCATACAAATCCTTTACTTAACTGTTACTTTAATGTGCTGTTGGCGAAGAGAGTGAAATACAAAAAGAGGGAAATAAAACGCGGAGGCGTACTGATTTCTCCTCGGTGTGGTATTTCACCCCGATTTCATCGGGGACACACTGTCTTCGGAAACGAAAAGTATTGTATCATGAAGTTTATGGTGCGCAACGGGGTTAGTTGGTGGCAGAAAATGATTTTTTTGGTCGCTCTTTTCCTTGGCGCCGCGCTCGTTTTTTCTCCTCAAGTACAAGCGAAAGAGTACAGCATTGACTCGGTTTTGATTAATGCCATAGTGCAGCCTGACGGCTCGATGGAGGTGACCGAGCAGCGTGTCTATGATTTCCAGGATGATTTCAAATTTGCTTACGAAGATATTTACCACCGGCCGGATCAAGCGCTTGATCCACATCGCTCAGAACCTTACCAAATCAGAGTTAAAAGTGTGTGTGATGAACTGGGGTGCTATTCGTTTTTACCTGCCAGTGAGGTCAATCTAGAGGAGCGGCGTGAGAATCCGCCCGGCACGTTTACGGTGGTTCAAGATAATGAGCGAACCTATCTTCAGTGGCACTTCAGTGCGAACTTCGAACCCAAGACATTTACGTTGAGCTATATCGTCGATAACGCCATTACTCTTCATGAAAACGTGGCGGAGCTTTACTGGCAGTTTATTGGAAGTGAGTGGGAAATCAGCCAGCAAAATATCTTCATCACCGTCACACTCCCAGAGGGAATTGATGGGACACTGATCCAGTCGTGGATGCATGAGGTACAGGGTGGGACGGTGACGATTGTCGATGATCAGACAGTCACGTTTCAACTGGATCGAAATCCAGCTGGCCGGTTTACTGAGGGGAGAGTTATTTTTCCAAAATCGATCATGACCGGTGGGGCAGCCGGCAGCGCTTCCCGGGAATTAATTGCCGATCAGGAAAGTGAGTTTATTGCCCGCACTATTCAAGCCAACAAAATGCAAGGTTGGTTTACGCTGATCGCGAGTGGACTACTGCTGGCAGTCTGGGTGGTAGTGATCTGGGAAATTGTGCATTATCTGCGTTTTGATGTGCAGCGTATCCCGCCAGCTAATCAAGCCGATCGGTTTTGGGAACCGCCCAGTGATTTGGAGCCGGCGTTAGTGGAGCAGTTGCTTTCTGGCTCCAAAAACCTATCAGCCAAGGTTTTTACGGCCACTGCTCTCTCACTCGTTCAGCAAAAAGTGGTCAAGATTACTCGCAGTAGTGAACAAAAAGGGTGGTTGGTGAAGCAATACGAATACGGTTTTGCACAAACGGGGAAGCAGAAAGTTTTGACGGCTGTGCAGCAAAAAGTATTTGACTATATTTTTAACACCGTTGGCGGTGGAACGAAGACGGTTTGGTTTAATCAGTTAACCAAGTACAGCAAAAGTCATCGCAACGGCGCCTACTATTTCTTGCAAGGACTTGGTAGGGAGGCATTCGAGGACAACGTGGCACAGGGGATGTTTGAGCCAAAGCGAGCGGTGAAGTTTTTTACACCACTGCGAAAGTTTGGCAAGTTGGTGTTGGTGATGATCGGCGTGTATGTGGTGTATGGCCTGATGGCAGCCGACAGTCGATACATTGAATCCTCGGGAGTGTTTTTACCGCTACTCATTCAGTTTCAGTTGATTTTTCCAGGGGTAGTGTTACTGATCATTGCTGTTTTGCGCACCAATGCCCTGTGGCGGACTGAGCAGGGTCTGCGTGAAGCATCATTGTGGCGAGCGTTTAAGCGACACATGATTGACTACCAGCAGACGAAAAAATATCCCATCGACTCGGTGATTTTGTGGGAAAAATACCTAGTGTATGGCACATTGTTTGGCGTGTCGGCCAAGGCCTTGTCGCAGCTGCCCATCGAATTTAATCAAAAAGAATTTAACCGTGCCGCGACCTATTGGGGCGTTACGACCGGCAGTTCTCCAGGGTTTGCGGCTGGTCAAACTGCCTCGTTGGGGCAAGCCTTAGGCTCGGTTTCGTCAGCACTGTCTTCACTTTCTAGCTCAACCACCAGCAGCTTTGGCGCCTCTGGCTCCGGTTCATCGGGTGGTTCTTCCGGTGGTGGTGGTGGCGGCGGTGGGGGAGGCGGCGGCGGAGCGGGGTGATGAAGTTACTTACCAAAAACCCGCTCTTTTTTGCCTTTTTATTGCCGGCACTGGTTGATGGAATTGTGACTTTAGTGGGTCAAGATGCGCAGTATTGGTCGGGGAGAGTGGTCAATGAGGCGAGTCCCGCTTATTACGCTTTGTTATTTTCTCCTTGGTTATTTCTTTTTGGTTCATTAGTCTGGTTTGGTTTTTGGTATTGGGCGATGAAAAGACTCAAGGAGCCATTCAGCTTCTTTTTTGTTTTTCTCTTTACAGCCGGTCATTCCTGGGGTAGTTCGAGTTGGTTATGGAAAATAGCGAGAGATAATGGGTGGTATGTGGCGACAGATCAGTTATCGGTGATGTTGGTTTGGGGTGGGGCAGTGGTTTATTTTGTCTTAATTGCTGTTTTTGCGACAATTTGTTTACAACTTTATCTTCGTAAAAGGAAAAAACTGCAACCCGCACAGGGTTGACTACACAGATACTACTTTTCTTTTGCTTGATACTTGGTATACAATTCACTCAATGTTAATCAGACTCTCTCTTGCTGCCACCACTACCACCCGCTAAGGGGGGGGTGTGGTTGTTGTAGAGAGACACGGCCCTCCAGAGAAATCGGAGGGTTTTTTAGTGCTTAAAAATGGGCGATTGGAACGAGATTGGAACAAGCGTAAAACTCAAGTACAATGAAAGGAGCTACTATGGTCAAGCAAGAAAATGACCCAGATCATTTATTAAAGATTCGCCACACCGCGGAGCATGTGTTGACGATGGCCATGCACGAGCTTTTTGGCGCGGACAGAGTAGTGATGGCTATGGGTCCGGCCACGGATGAAGGCTTTTACTTTGATTTTGACAGTCCGGAAGACTTCAAAATTTCTGAGGGTGATTTTCCAAAAATTGAAAAAGTGATGCAGCGCATCATCAATCAAGGTTTAGTGATGCACCCGGTGGAAGTAAAACTGGCCGTGGCTCGCGACCTGTTTGCCGACAACTTGTATAAACAAGAATGGTTGGCTGAGATTGAAAAAGAGGGGAAACAGCCAAAAGTCTATTTGACCGGCACGAAAGAACAAATCGAAGCTGATAAAAAAACCCTCAAAAAAGGCGAACTAAAGATCACTTCTCCTTTCATGGACCTCTGTGATGGACCACACGCGCGCTCAACCAGTGAAATTAAAGCCTTTAAGCTATTGAGCATTGCCGGCGCCTATTGGCGCGGGGATGAAAAGAATAAAATGCTCACTCGCATTTACGGCACCGCCTTTACATCACCAGAGGAGTTAGACAGTTACATCTTCAAAATTGAGGAAGCCAAAAAGCGCGATCATAAAAAACTAGGCCGCGAACTGGATTTATTTAGCTTTTCTGATCTGGTGGGACCCGGTTTACCCTTGTGGTCGCCCAAAGGTACGATTGTCCGCAATCTACTGGATGAGTTTGTCTGGTCACTGCGACAAGCCAAAGGGTATGAGCAAGTTGAGATACCACACATTACCAAAAAAGATCTCTACGAAGTCAGCGGTCATTGGGACAAGTTCGGCGACGAGCTTTTTAGGATGACTACCAAAGAGGGTCATCAATTTGTGATGAAACCGATGAACTGTCCGCATCACACCCAGATCTTTGCTCGTAGGCAATTTAGTTACCGTGAGATGCCACAGCGCTACGCCACCACGACGATGGTTTATCGTGACGAGCAGACAGGTGAACTGAGCGGTTTGTCTCGGGTACGGTCGATTACCCAAGATGATTCCCACGTTTTTTGTCGCCCGAACCAAGTGGTAGCTGAAGTCAATGCGGTTTGGGATGTGGTGGAGGCTTTTTATAAGGTCTTTGACTTTGAGTTGCGGCCACGCCTGTCGCTCCATGATCCAGCCGAACCAGAAAAGTATCTTGGTGGAGAAGAGAAGTGGCGAGCAGCCGAAAAACAACTGCGAGAGTTGGCCAAGGCCCGCGGCGTGAAACCGATCGAAGCCATCGGGGAGGCCGCTTTTTACGGTCCCAAATTAGACTTTATGGCTTATGACTCGCTTGGCCGCGAGTGGCAAGTGGCCACCATTCAGCTCGACTTTAACATGCCGGAGCGCTTTGATTTGTTTTGTATTAATGAAAAAGGCGAACAGGAACGGGTGGTGATGATTCACGTGGCCGTGATGGGCTCGATCGAGCGCTTTTTATCAATTCTCATCGAGCACTACGCCGGCGCGTTTCCAGTGTGGCTCTCGCCTGTGCAAGCGCGGATCTTACCGATTGCTGATCGGCATCTGAAATATGCCCGAGAATTGCGGCAAAGTTTGGCAGAAAATCAAATTCGGGTTGAAATCGATGATCGACCGGAGCGCCTGCCAGCCAAAATCCGTGACGCGCAACTGGAAAAAATCCCCTACATGCTCATCGTTGGTGATAAAGAAATGGACAGTAAAAGCATTAATGTCCGTCAGAAAGATGGTTCACAAAAAACGCTGAAAGTAGCCACTCTTGTCAAGGAAATTCGGCAAAAAGTGGTTGATAAACACTAACCCTAGATTATGGAAGCAGACCAACGGCCTCGGCCAGAACATGAGCAAAAAGCGCTGGGGTTCAAGCATTGGGTAGAAAAGGAGGGGAGAAAGCGAGGTATAAAAACCTCTGCTTCACTTCTGGAGTTTCAGGGTACCCTGGTGTTAGTTGATATTGAGGGAGATTCGCGCGAGGTACTTAAAAATTTTGCAGGAGTAATTTCAGCAAGGGCTCTTAAAGAGGGTGGAGTGATAGAAGCGCAGTTTCCAACCAGGGGGGAAACCTTTGCACGAGAGTCACTTCGACCGATCGTTATGCATCCAGAAAAACTAGAAGATTTTCCGCTTTACGGTTATCACCTTGATATTTCTTTTCACTAGGATTTATTTTCTGGGTTTTTTTGTGAGGTTTCTGGTTGTTCCGCTTTGACTTTTACTTCGGTTGAAGGTGGTGGTGATTCTTCGCCTGATTTTTCTGCTGGCAGTTGGCCGCTGCCAAACTCGTGGATAACATCCTCTTTATTGTCTTCACTGCTGCGGGTAACGTTAATGCCTTTTAGTACTAACCGATCTAAAGTAAAAGGGGCAGCCAATGAGATGACTTCCAAAGTAAAGATCGATAACTCGAAGGCGCTGGGAATATGGTTGGTGATATAAAAGGCGCCAAGACCAATCAAGGTGGCGCTAAACAGCGTGTCTTTGAACATCTCTTTTTGGGTGGTGTCGATCACTTTTTGGTCGATTCCCAGGGAATGAGCCAATCGGCCTTTGCGTAAGATTCGAGGGATACCGTGGTACACCAGTACCAGAAAGGTGGCGATGGCCGTCACAGTGTTGAAAGTACGATTAGGAATACTGACGTCTCCACTGAAAATACTGAGTTGCCAGTGGAGGGGAAAGTGGCGGACAAGGAAGTAAGCTAAGCCCATGAAGAAGAGCAAGTACCCAGAGGTGTAGCGAGTCCATTCTCCGGTGAACAATTGTTTTTCGGTTGCTTGACCATGTTGACTGCGGATGGAGCGGCGAGCAATCAGAATGATCATTTGGACGGCCACTAAGACAATCCAGACTGGAATAACCACTTTCCAACCCAAATCCACGCTCTCAGTGACCTGAGGGTAGGGAATTTTAAAGAAAATATCCCGAATGGGGTAGGCTGGATAGGGAACCCAGTCATACAGCACCGCCGGATTGAGGGCGCGCGAGTAAAAATCAGTTAAAAAGAGTCGTCCAATCGAGACATAGGAGACCAACTGCATCACAAAATCAACCGCATAAAACAAAAAAGTGACGTTGCCCTCACGGAAGCGAGTTTTAAGAGTAAAACCTTGTTTTTCTTCATCTTCCAACCGCTCAACAGTGCGTTGAAACTCTTTAATATTATTGGTTTTGACCACCCGAATGATGCGAAACGGGATCATCAAGAGTGTCTGGAAAAGACCCAACAACATCACTGAGACCCACATCGTTTTCGTAATACCGTAAAACAAAAACAAAAAGCTGGCGTAAAACTGAAAGCTTAAACCGGAAACAAAAGCGTAGATCAAGAAAGCAATGATCAACGTTGAAATGATGGTACTGAGGGTGGGGAGTGCGACTCTGGCACTAATCCGGGGATCGCGGGTAATGGAAAACTGTTTTTGATTATTGGTTGGGTCAGGCATAACGATTACTCTGGGCGAATGACGTAGTACAGTCTATCATCTTTCTGGCCAAGCAGCGTGAAACCGAACTTGGTGTAAATTTTCTGCGCGATGGTATTGGTGGCTCTGGTACTGAGCCAAACTGGTTCGCTCGGCTGTTTTTGCCAAAAGTGCTCAAAAGCTTTTTTCATGTAGGGGAAAGACAAATGTCGACCGCGGGCTTTTTGGTACAAGCGAACAGCAAAGGTCCAGTGACTGTTTTTGGCTTGTTCCTCAGCGGTTTTGATCGGCAGTGGCTCTGATGAAAACCAGATAAAACCTGACATTTCGTTTGGTTTTTGTTGGGGTGTGAGAACGTAAAAGATCCGTGGGCCGGAGAGCCAATTTTTCATTTTTTCGGTGGTGGCAAAACGGGTAGCATCGCCGGTATTGGCGATAATTTCTTGGTCGCTTTGGGAAAAATCAAAAAGTTGTTGTTGGTGTGTTTTGTTAAGGCCCTCCCATAGACTATAGGGTTGACCAGTCTGATCCAGCACACATCCATCGCAGAGTAACTGTGAGGTCATGACAGTATTCTAGCAGAGGAGGAAGTCAGAGGGTCTCGGTGTCGATTTTTACCCCAGGACTCATGGTGGACGAGATGGTGATGCTGATTACTTTATTTTTGAGTGGGGAATAGAGCGCGCGCAGGTTTTCAATCAGTGCTTTTGTCTCGGTTGAGGTTTTCCCCAGTGAAATGTGCATCAACGGTTGTTTCTTCTCGGTTTTGATAATTTGTTTGCCGGCGGCAAGCTCCTTAACTGCGCGCTCTGGGTTAGGGCTCAGGGTGCCATTTTTTGGATTAGGCATCAGACCTTTGGGACCCAAGATTCGGGCATATTTGGCCAGTTTTGGCATGAACTGCGGGGAGCTCACCAGCACGTCGAAGTCCAGCTGACCGGCCTCGATTTGTTTGAGGATTGTGTCGTCGGCAATCACCACTTTTTGCTGTTTACCAGTAAGGTGAGGGAGGGTAACCTCTGCCGTGACGTCAGTACTAATGACTTCTACGTCGGCTGTGACAGTCCCTCCAAATTTGGCATAGGAGAGTTGTTTGATCAGCTCGACGGCAGACAAAGCGTCATACTTGCGGTTGCGGTCGACTTTAGACTTGATCGCGGTGTACTTTTGACTGCGGACGTGGATTTTGCGGGGCTTGGCTGGGGTCTTAGCCGCTTTTTCGTCTTCAACCGGAGTTTCCTCGGTTGTGCCCGCCGGAGCGGTGACTTTTTTCACTTTCACCTCTTGGCTGGACATGTCTACATTGCGAGTTGTACCCATCGTGTTCCTTACTCCTTGACTTTCACCCCCATACTCCGGGCAGTGCCGCTGACTGTATTAATGGCGTTTTCGAGATTGGTAGTGTTCAGGTCAGGGAGCTTTTTTTCCGCAATAGCCTTGACTTGATCTATAGTCAGTTCACCAACAATGTCTTTCTTGGGGTCACTGCTGCCTTTTTGGAGTTTGAGTTGCTGTTTGATGAGGTCAGAAACAGGCGGTAACTTGAGGACAAACGTAAATGATTTGTCTTGGTAAACAGTGACTTCAGCCGGAATAACCTGACCGCGTTTGTCTTTGGTTTCATCGTTATATTGTTTCAGAAACTCCATCATGTTGATGCCGGCTTGGCCTAAAATCGGACCAATCGGGGGTGCGGGAGTAGCCGCCCCAGCCGGCAGATTGAGTTTGAGAACTTGTTGTACTTTTTTTGCCATAGTTGGTTAGTTAATAGTTGATAGTTAATAGATGTTTCGAAAGGGGTATTTTAACACGTCCATTTTTTAAAAATTTACTATTAACTTTAAACTATTAACTTTCTTTTACACTTTCTGTACTTGGAGGAAATCCATCTCGACCGGTGTTTCACGGCCAAAGATATTAATCAGTACTTTGACTTGCCCTTTTCCTTCATCAATTGAGTCCACGGTACCCAAGAAATCAGCGAATGGTCCATCAGTAATCTTGACTGCTTCACCCTCGACAAAGTCGGCCTTAAATTGTGGTTCGGCTTGGCTCATGTACTTCTGAATGGCCTCGACTTCGTGCTTGGGGAGAGGAGTTGGTTTACTGCTCATGCCGACAAAGCCAGTGACACCCTGTGTGGTGCGCACTGCCAGCCAAGCGTCATCAGTCATTTCCATGTTGACCAGCATGTAGCCGGGGAAAATCTTTTCTTTGACGGTTTTGCGCTGACCGCGGCGGATTTGAATTTTTTCCTGGGTGGGGATGAGAACGGCCAAAATTTTGTTGGTGAGGTGAAGAGTTTGCGCCCGCTGTTTCAGGGCTTCGGCCACCTTACGCTCATGACCAGAATAAGCGTGCACGACGTACCAGCGGGCTTTTTTATTCTCCTCATCTGAGATGATGACTACATTGGTGGCGTCGACCTTGACCTCTTGTTTCTCCGGCGGAGTGACTGGTGCTTGGGATTCGGTTGGTTGGTCGGTTGCTTGGCTGGGTACTTGGTCAGCCGATTGCTCAACAACGGGTTCAGTTTGCTCATCCGCGACTGGGGTAGTTGATACTGTATCGGTTGACTGAGCAGTGGAATCAACTTGGTCATCGACTACTGATTGGTTGTTGTGTTGTGTGTCGTTGTCAGTCATGATTTATTTTCCTAAAACGAAACTCATCAAACGCTGAAACAGAAAATCCAAACCCCCGATATAGAGTGCCGCAATCAGCGTGACGCTGATCACCACCGCGGTTAAGGTATACGTTTGCTCCTTGGTTGGCCAAGAAACTTTCTGTAATTCCTGCACCACTTCGCGAAAGTATTGGAGCACCTGCTTCATAGCGTCAATCTTGTTAGAGTGGGTATTCTATCAGAAAAAGCGCGATCTTTCAGAAGAGCTTGTTTTTCACTTTTGTATAGTATACTGCGTGCAGATTTTTTTGAGTTGAGTGAAGAAACGATTTTACAAACGGCCGGCAAACGGCTTACAATAAACACCATTAAGACAAGGAGTGAAGCTATGATGGTTCAAAACAAGCGTGTCCGTAAAGCAATCATCACCGATGCTGGGTTTGCCAGCCGCTATCTCCCCATTACTAAAACTCTGCCAAAAGCCATGTTGCCCCTCGGGAACCGGCCGATCATGCAGTTTATGGTGGAGGAGTGTTTGGAAGCGGGCATTACCGAGATTATTATTGTCTCCACCCCAGAGGGAAAACCGATTTACGAGGACTATTTCCACAATAGCGTTATTCGCATCAAGAAACAGTTGGCCGCGCAAGAAAAGATCGAGCGTTATCAGTCAGTCCAGGATATTTTGGACTACCCCAGTAAGATCACGGTTATTACCCAGGACGAGAGTCTGCCGTATGGGAACGGCGCGCCGGTGGCCTCCGCAATGCGTTATGTGGAAGGCGAGGAGGCTTTTCTCGTGCTCTATAGTGACGACGTGGTGTTTGGCAGCCCGAGTGACGCCAAGACGCTGGTTGATACCTATGACCAGAATCCTCAAGTAGAGGGGGTGATCATGGCGCAAACGGTTAGTCCAGAGGTGGTGAATAAGTACGGCATTATTTCTTTTAAAAAAGGAACAGAGAACGTGCTGGACAACATTATTGAAAAGCCGGAACTAGGTAAAGCACCTTCTCGTTTGGCCTCTTACGGTCGTTATCTTTTAAAGCCTTCGATTTTCAAGTTCCTCAACCCCAACGGCACTGGCAAAGACGGTGAGTTATGGACGGTGGACGCCATCACTCAGGTGGCCAAACAGAAGAAAGTGCTGGTGGAGCAAACCAGAGGTGAATGGTTGACGACGGGTGATCCGGAAAACTATTTCCGTGCTCACTTGAAGTACGTCCTGGAAAAAGAGAAATACGGGGCCAAAATTTTGGGCTGGTTGAATGAATTTAAAAAAGTGTAGAATAGTGACAGTGTTGGACGCACTACAGCAGTCTTTGTAAATTGGCAAAACTTTCCTTGTCTGTGGTTCTTTTTTTCAAATTTACCTCTGGAAATCCTCTTGCGCCAGCTGGTTTTTTTCGCTACGCTATCTATGTAATTTAAGCACGTTAACAGCTGAGCAAGAGGGGCGAGCATATATTTCCTCAACAGCTTTTGAAAGGGTCTAGTCGTATGCCCATCTCGTGGGGTGGGTATCACTTCACCCACCTGGATTATTTCCGGGGAACTGGTTTCGCCCCTCGCGCGCAGTTGTTAATTACTCCTTTTTCTAAGATAATTTCTTAGTGATGACAGAAAAAGAACCTCAGTTGACTCACGAACACCTCAGTTCTTTGTCTCCTCGGGAAATTGTGCAACTCATTGATACAGAAGAGAAAGTTATTTTCGTTATCAACGAGCTTTTATTAGCAAAGGAAGATGAAACTTATCGCGGTGGTCAACCAGTTCGAAAAGAAACTAAAATCTATTTCATGATTGGGGATAATGTAACCAATGACCTGCGTCGCACCAGGAATCTCGATCAAACTCCAGTAAGAACAAAGCCAGCTCCATATTTCAAAGTTCCGGAGGTTTTTGAAGTGATGCCAGAAATATCTGGTTATTTAGAGGGGAAAGAAAATCACACTCTCCCCACTCTTTATTCTGAGGTATCTGATATTTTTTATAACCTTTTTCACCTCCAAAAGACTGACCCTGACGCTGCAGTGATCTATGAAAAACTGATTCGTTCCTTAGCCAAAATGATGGGGCTTTCCTTGATTCAAATCGGTCAAATTGCGATTATTAAATACAAGATCCGTATGTACGACAATCAAGGGAAAAACCAATTTGGGACTGAAGATAAAGCTATCGAAAGTGTGTTTGACTTGATTCCGACGGCAACTCATGAACAGATTTCCAACCTTGGAGAGGGCATTAATGCCTTGTGGAACAGAATGCTTTTACCTCGGCTAGCTCAACTTCGAGGAGAGCTTGAGATGGAAGAGATTGGTTCTCCTGACGAACCCACCCTGCTTTCAAGACGCCACCTTTAATGGGTCTTTTATTTATTCATAATCTGGTTTTGAGCAAAGACAACGGTATAATATCTGAACTGTAATGCCTTTGTAGCTCAGTTGGCAGAGCGCGTTCTTGGTAAGAACGAGGTCTCGGGTTCAATTCCCGACAAAGGCTCATTGGTCGTGGGCTCATCCTTGAGTGAGTAGCGCGATCAAGTAAGCCAGGATACCGAAGTGGTCAAACGGGGCAGTCTGTAAAACTGCTGGCATTCGCCTTCGTAGGTTCGAACCCTGCTCCTGGCACACTCGTGTGAGTAGTCGCGGCCAAAAAGCCACCTTAGCTCAGTTGGTTAGAGCGACGGTTTTGTAAACCGTAGGTCCTGGGTCCGAATCCCAGAGGTGGCTCCTGTCACGTGTGATACAATACTGAAATTCTGGAAAGTAAAAATGGCCAAAAAGAAAAAAGGACCACGTCAAATTGTCGGGCTGCAGTGCACAGTGTGTAAGCACTTTGGCTATGTGACCGAGTACAACAAAGTTCAAGAACAGCTCAAGAAACAGACGACGGGTGAAAGTACTTTCCCGATTAAAAAATACTGCAAAATCTGCAAACAGCACCAAATTCACAAAGTGATGAAGAAGTTGAAGTAAGTTAAATGAGTTAATAGTTCATAGTTTATAGATTCTGTTAACTATGAACTATAAACTTGCCGCTATTTTCTTATACGCTTGCAAAATATTTTTTGCTCCCTGGAGAAAAAACGGATCCTCATGCTCGATGGCTCTGGCTCGGTGCATGGCATCGCTAATCCAACAAGTGTCGTTTTCAATTTGAGTGAGTTGCTCGAGTTGACGAATAATGTTTTGGGTTTCAGCAGTTTTAGCTATCTCGTGAGTTTTGAACTTGGCAAAAATATTGGTTTCCCACTCACCCCATTCTTTGAGAGTTAAGAGAAAAGCGCCGCTGGCAACGGCGTCATAAGCCATGTCGCCGGAGGGCTTGGTGATGAAGCCGTCGGCCCAAGGGAAGGCGTAGTGGATGAGCAGTTCA
This sequence comes from Candidatus Pacebacteria bacterium GW2011_GWA1_46_10, assembly GCA_001002135.1. GTDB lineage: Bacteria > Patescibacteriota > Microgenomatia > UBA1400 > PJMF01 > UBA10119. The sequence continues at coordinate 114,799 of LCLP01000003.1, read as the reverse complement.
TTGGCGTCAATAATTTGGGGGTGGTAGATGATGGTCAAGGCTGTTGAAAGGTGATCGGCCTTGAATTCCTCTACGCTTAATTTTTGACCGATCTCAAACTGAGCCGGGTCCGGTGGATTAATTTCCTGGTAGGGTACGCCTTCTTTTCTGGCTTTAGCAATGACAGTGTTTTTAATATCAGCATGAGTGCCGGCATAGACCATCAACTCTACCTTGGGTTTTCTCGCGCGCAGGGTGGGGACGAGTTGGTCAATGATGGTGTGAATCTCTTGTTTGTTGGTGCCCAGGCCCCCGGTGGTCAAGCAGATGCGCAGTGGCCTTTTTTCAGTCCAGACGTGCTTGTTTTTCCTGGCAGCGATGATTCTGGGGTCGATCGGGGGGCCGGTAACAAAAATGCGCTCACTATCAATTTTTTTATCGATTTTATGAGCCTTTTCCAAAAACTCGACTTTGGTTCGCTCGTCAAACACCAAGTAGTAAGCCTGGGGGTTGTCACAGTTGGCCAGGTAATCGCCGCGCACGTGAGGATCGGTGACCATCTCGACAACGGCTTTGCCATGTTCCAGCAGGATGTTGCCGGCCGTGATATGGAAAGACAAAATGGGGGAGTTTACTCCTCGTGCCAGTCGCAGTAACGGTGGGGTAACGCTCATTAGTAGGGGGATTTTTCGCCGGCCGAATTTGTCCACTAAGTTTTTGAGGATTTTCAGGGCAAAGTGGCGAGCTACCAGTTTGCCCAGTTTCTCGGTGATCATCACACTGGCCCAGCTCTCGCCGGTCACATAGTTGGTGGGGTCAATGAGCCAAGCTTTTTGGGGATCAATGGTTTTACCCCAGGCCTGGACAGCTACCCCAATGGCCATGGAGTAGTGAGCGCGGGAAAAAACCACGTCTTGGGTGAGGTCCTCTTCTGGCAAATCATGGACTCCCTTGAGGTCTTCCCGATAGGTGCCAGAGATGGTCACGATCGGCACGGCGGTTTTTTGCAGTGCTTCACGGTCTTTTAACCAGGTTTTTTTTAGGGCGGGGTTAAGCATAAATGTGTATCTTAGACTAGAGGTTTTTGTGAGCCAGAGCAAGAGGAATACGGTATAATGACGAGCGTTTTTAGGCTCATGATGTAGTGGTAGCATGAGGGTCTCCAAAACCCTTCGCCTAGGTTCGAGTCCTAGTGAGCCTGCTCTGTAGTACGTTAGAACCTCTTTCTCTGGTAAAATGAGTTTTGTGAAGTCATTTTTATTTGGTTTATCTATTTGTTCATTACTTACTGTTTTCTCGATATCAAAAGTTTTTGCTCATCCTGGCAATACTGCTTCAGACGGTTGCCATTATTGTCGTACTAATTGTGCGAAGTGGGGAGAGGTTGAAGGAGCAAGGCATTGTCATGGTGGAGGTGTTGTAGAAACCATTCCGCTTCCAGTAGTCACTTCAGCACCCAAGCCCACTCTTAAGCCAACTTCCACCCCTAAACCCACTTCAATTCCAAGCTCAGTTCCAAAAAGAAGTTCTTCAACTGATATTACACAACAAACCAACAATTCTTCGGATGATGATTGGCTCATGAGACTACTTGCTTTGGGAGGAGTTGGATATGGTGGCTATCAGTGGTTTAAAAATAAAAAATAATCAATCATGGATTTAAACACTGCGAAAATAATTTTAGACAAAGATGTTGAAAATATATCGGATGATGAATTAATCAAAGACATTGAAACTGCGGAGTTGTTATTTAATATCTTTGTTGAACAAATAAAGAAAAGCCCTAAATATCAATAATATGTTAGAATAGCTAGATAAATTTAAGATGAAAAATATTAAAAAAGTCTTTTCAAATATAAAAAATAGTGTTAAGAATTACGATCATGGCATTCTCCCTTTCTTGGGTTTTTTAATAATTCTATTTTTTGCATATAGAATTGTTGAGTGGCATCAACTCACCAGGCTAAATGAACTACAAAAAGAAGTAGAATTAGAAGAAATTTCTTTTGCCAATAATGCACAGGATGAAAATGACACTATTAATAATTTAATCGGCGACTATTTTTCACATCTTGAAAGCTCCTCATCTGCTGAAATGGTTATCGAATACAACCTGGTTTCAAATGAAGTTAAGATTAATGACCAAAGGGCGAGAGAATATATAGCCATTTTACAGGAAAATCGTCAAAATTTTCAAAACATAGACACATTTAGTAAATTTTTTATAACAAAAAACGGAAAATTTATTGATGAATATGTTGATCTAGCCTTTCAATACTACGATGCGGAGCTTAATGCTTCTAATAGGTCATTAATAGAAAGTGATGTTATTAAAAATCTATCATTAATTTTTAAAGACAGAGCGATCTTAAACGAGTTCGTTGACAATTATATCGGTGAGAGTGAAGATTTGATTTCTCAGAATTTTAATATGGTTTCTCCGTTGGAAAAATATACTAGGAGTGATTTTGTTTTTGATGGTCAAGATGTAATAGAACAAAATTATAGTTACTTTTCAGAAACGTTAGCTAAGCAGAAAAAATTATTTGGAGATACTTATTTAATGCTCAAAGATTTAGCAGTCGGTGATTATGATTCTGCATCATATAAATATGAGGCTATTGCCAGACAAGAAGCTGATTTCAATTTAGATTGGGATAGGGTGATGGACGAATTATTTGAGGAGCATGACAGACTTCAGAGCGAGATTGCTAACATTAATATTAATAAATTGAATAAGCTTTATAGTTTTTCAGACAATGATTTGGGACGATATCCAATTCTTCCGCATATTACTTCTTGGGAAACCAGAGCAATGGTATGTAATTTGATTTGGTACAAAACAAATATTTATTCTTCGTATAAAGATGAATATCCAGACCAAAACAATCTGGCTGACTTCCTTAATGAGTTGGATAAAGTTCCTCCTTCGTTTGACTCAGTTAAAAATAAAACAGATTTTGAAGAGATAAAATTTTCTAATAATGATAGTGAAATAAGATTTGAATGCAACTCTAATACTGATGAAACATTAAATTTCAGTTTTTATGTTAAAAAAACAGAAGAAAATTAAGAAGAATCTAAATCCTCTTGCAATAATTATTTCAATTATATTTTTCTTGTTATCTTTCTTTTACAAAGACACTTTTTTTCTATTAATTGGCGTTGTTTTAATCATTTCAATTTTTGTTGATAGATACTTATATGATCTTTCATATAAAAAAATAGCTAGGCCAAAAATAAAATTCCCTGATTTAAAAAATTTATCTATTAAGAAAGGTGTGAAAAATATTGATTTTAGATTATTGTTAAATAATAAAATATTTTTAATTTATGTAGGATTATTTACTGTTTTTTTCACATTTGTTTCATTAAGAATATTAGAAGCCAGCAGTGAAAATAACATTTTTATAGCTTATTTTAAGTCGACTTTTTTCACATTCTTTAACAGATTAGACATTTTGCTGGTCTTAATATTATTATCAGGAGCTCTTGTATTTATTCTTTATAGAAAACAGCAAAATATAAGAAAAGCAATTAGTTTTACGGGTTTAACATTATTAACTGCTTGGGTGTTGTCACCGTTAATTACTTTGATATTTGGATTAGTTCAAGTAAATTGGGCACCAATAAAGGTTAATAATTCCTCTGAGGTGAAATGGGGAGCAGATGAGGTAGTTAATTATTTAAAAGATAGTAATAATTTGCCAACGATTCGAAATGGTGAAGAGAACTTTAGCAAAACTATTGTTGATGCCTATGAAGGAATCAACAGTTCTGAAAATTTATTCTTTAATAATAATGTATTGAATTTAATACCAGAGAATTTTGTTTTTACTACTGTTAAAAATAATTCTGATTTAGTCATAGTAAAGAATAGTTTAGTTTTTAGAAAAATAAATGAGGATGAGATAGAAAAAATTAGCCCAGTTTTAGGCAAACTTTACGTTAAAAATTATCTAGAAGACAGATATGTTAAGAGTGAACCAAAAATAGAAGTATTAGGAAGACAAGAATACCTGAGTTATAGAGAGACGATGTTTAATGAACAAATTAAAGAGGTTAGAGATCTCCAAACAGAAATAACTAATGAGGTAAATAGAATATACGGGGTAATTTCGCAAGCAAAACAAAATATTACCTTGGGAGAGCAGTATGTTCAGGATTCAAGAAATAAACAACAAGCTGATTATGATTATTGCAAAAGTGCAGGCTACTATACTTATTACTATGAACCTGGATTTCACAGATACTATTCAGATCAAGAGTGTGAAAATGTAAGAGGACAGTGGGATTCAATCGTAATTGGATATCAAAACGAAATTTCAGAATGGCAAGCAATTCTTGGGCAAGCACAGGCAGAAGCGTCAGAATGGAACCAAATAAACGAAGATCTTGAATATTATGTAACACTTATTGAAACCCAAAAAGGGCAAACTGTCTATGAACTTGGTATTTTTCAGCCAGAAGATCAAATAATCAAAATAGCCTTGGACTATACAAGCAGTAATACATTAGCTGATTATTTATCAACTTTGGTACATGAATACTTCCACTATACGAGTTATGTTTCCGAAGAAACTGTCTTGCCAGGGTTTTTTGAGGAAGGTTTAACTGAATACTTTGCTAGAAAGGCAATAAAGCAAGAACTTAATATAAGTACACAACTTGGTTATCCAGTTCTTGTGAAAATAATTGAAAAAATAGTGGATGATATAGGTGAGGATGAATTAAAAGAAATATATTTGACTAAAAACACCGACAGACTAATTGGTATATTGAATGAAAAATACGGCGATACTTTTTATAATGAAAGTGAGTTATATTTCACACTTCTTCCTTTCTTACCCGCAGAAGATCAATTAACTGTTGCTAATAATATTTTGATAAGAATTGGGGGGAATCAGTTGAATAGTGATGACATCTTTAGTAAAGAGAGCAATTTGTAAGCGATTGTTTGAAAAAGTAGGTTCCAACAATGTCTACTAAGGGGAGCTCTCTTTTGGTACAATTCGGTTATGTCTCAAATGCTCTTCCTCGCTCGACACGGGGAAACTACTTGGAATAAAGAACAAAGATTACAAGGGGCAAGAGATATTCCTTTATCGAGTGTTGGGATCGAGCAAGCAAAATTATTAGCAGAGAATCTTTCGCGTTTTTCGCTTGATACAATCATCGCTTCAAATCTTAAAAGGGCGTATCAAACCGCGGCAATTGTTGGCAAAAGACTAGGGGTGCCGGTTGAAAAAGAGCCTGGTTTTAACGAGCAGTCCTACGGCATTTTTGAGGGAAGATTGTGGCCGGCAGTGCAAAAGGAACTGGCAGCCCGTCACGAGACGATAGACATGTATACTGAGCCACCTACGGATTTTGTTTCTCGAGTGATAGGTACTTTTACGAGCACTTTAAAAACCCACAAAAATCAGCACATTTTAATTGTTTGTCATGGAGGGGTGTTGAGAATTTTGTTGCATCACTTACGAAAAACTCCACCAGCCAAAGGACACATTGGATATGAATTACCCAACGGGTTGGCGTATATGTTTAGAAAAGGTAAAAGTGGGTGGGTGGAGGAAGATTTTGTATCTACAAGTTGAAATTAGTCAGTGATTGATATATTTTGGTGTAATTAAATCATGTTATTTAGTAAAGAAGACGAACAAGCTTTAGCTGATTTTTTTGGAGAGTATCCCCCTACTACCGCTGCGCAGGCACGATCAATGCTTCGTAATTACGAAAATGGTCGGATGGATGTTAATTTGACGCCAGACGTGTATTTGGCGCTGCAAAACTTGCGCTGCTTAGAAATGGGTAACAAGGTTAGCCCCAAAAAACTTGATCGCCAAGAAGGCAAAAATCGCCGAAAAAAGAAAACCGGCTCGCGAAGGGGATAAAGGTTTTGGTTGTTGAAGCCCGTTATAATCTCTTCAGTGAAACTGAGTAAAGCAATTCCCGCCGGTGTGACAGTAGTTGCGGTTTCTAAAACTCAACCGCCGGGTAAAATTGTTGAAGCGATTGATGCCGATTTTACTCATTTTGGAGAAAATAGAATTGAAGAAGTCGAGCAGAAGTGGACTCGATTACCTCAGACGATGAGACGAAAAGTTACTCTCCATATGATCGGTCATGTGCAAAGTCGTAAAGCCGCCAGAGTGGTTAAGTTGTGTGACTGGGTCGATTCGGTGGATAGTTTGAAACTGGCTCAGAAGTTAGATACGAGGGCAGCAGAATTGCATAAAAAGCTTAGTGTCTTGGTTCAAGTTAGTTTTTCTAAAGAAAGAAACAAATTTGGCTACCAACCATCGGCTCAATTTGAGCGGGAACTGTTGGCGATCCACAAGCTTGAAAATATCGCTTTGAGAGGGTTGATGACGATTGCGCCGCTGGTTGATGATCCGAGAAAAGCCCGGCTTACGTTTCAAAAATTAGCACAGCTGCGAAAATACTTGAGTGAAAAATATCCTCAACTCAATTTGGCACACTTGTCGATGGGGATGACCAATGATTATCAGGTAGCTCTTGAAGAAGGAGCCACCATGGTCAGGATTGGGAGAGGGATATTTGGAGCTTAGTTTCCTGCTCTATCCAGCAAGATGCCGTCGAGCAAACTTTGTGGGTTAGCCAGGTTGAATGGGAAAATCGCGGCTTTAATTTCTGTATTTACACCTAAAATTTCCTGATCGTGTTTACTCAATGAAAGTAGTGTCATGTTGGGTATGCAAGACTGCTTGAGGTGGAGCTGGAGCGAGTTGAGGGCGAGGGGAATATATTCTTCACTCAGCGCAATGGCGTGGGCTAACCAAACATCTTTGATCGCTTGCTGGATCTCAACCGAAGTTTTAAACGCCTCACTGAAACTAGGGAAGCCAATGAATGGCCGATTGACGTTGTATTCCTCGCCGTGTAGCTGGAAAGAGGAAGCGTAGGTGTGGAGGCTGCCGTTGGTTGACTCAAAAGCATCGTTAAAGTTCTCAAAACTTTCCCAGCCAGTGGTCAAAAATGTGGACAGCAAAAATAAGTGTCGGGGGTTTTGTGGATCAAAGGTCTGAATTTGATCTAGGGGGATCATTTGTCTGTCGATGAGAGCCGTCAAGTGGCCGTGAATGGAGGGGAGTGATTGCATGCCCATGTGATAAAAGCGATGGTCATCTTTTTCATGACTTAGTTGCGGATGATTAAGGGGATGACCCAGCAAGAGAAAAAAGCGAAGGTCGGGTTTGGTTTGTCGTTGGAGTTCAATCCATTGTTCCACTTGGTGCCAAAAACTCTGGTTTTGGGCTAAGGCAACCACGTTCTCCTCACCCCAAGGCAGTTCTAACCCTTGGCTTTCGTTGTATTTGCCTACCCAGAGTACGAGGTCATACGTTTCATTTGGAACGGGGTGGTGTGAAGTGAGAGCAGGACCAGTGACTAAACAAAAGCCATCATCCTCGACCACTTTTTCACCATACCCTTCAACAGCTTGGACTACTTCAACCACCCGTTTACTGGGGTGTTCGTGGCCGAGGTTCAGTACCGGAATTTCCGGGTGGAGTCGGGGAGTAGTGGTGATGAGAAGCTCTTTTTTGTCCATGGTTTATTGGTTTACAAGAAGGCACATTATAGCAGTCAAAGGCAATTTTCTTGAGGGAAGTAGGTGAGTGATTGGTTGGAAACTACTGGCTGATTACTAACCGGGCGCCGGCGATGTTAGCAGTCTCACCGCTGGTAGAACGGGCTTGAACGGCGTAGGTGTTTTTGCCGGCATGAAGTTTGAAAGAGTTATAGGTTTTCCAAGTAACGGTATTGGTGTTATGGGAGACCTCGGAGGCAGTGATGATGGCACCGGTGGTTTTGTTGATCAGTCGCGTCCCGGCCTCGCCTCCCACGATGGATAAACCAGCCTCAAAAACTACATTGACAGTAGCGGGATAGTCGGCGCTGTCTAAGATCACTTCCAGTCCGGTATCAGTCCAGCTAGTTTTGGTCGTGCTGGCCGAACCAAGGTAAATGACCTGTTTTTGGAATGAGGGGGGAGTGGTACTGGTGGTTGTGGTTGGTTGAGTCGGCTTTTCCTCTAGGCTTTCCACTCTGGCCACTAGATCGGTGATAGTCGCCGCTTGAGAGGCGATGGTTTCGGAAAAGTCAGGGGTAGGTGAGTCGTTAACTCGAGTGGTTTGGGTTTGAACAGTTTGTTTGAACTCAGCAAGGTCACCAACCACTTGGAATTGCACCACAGCCAAAGCGACCACACCAGTCGTCAAAATGATCAGCGCGCCGAGGATAAACCATTGCCAGCGAGACACAATTATTCAGTATAGCAGTTGCTAGCGCAGAAACGGCCAAATTAATATTGTCTTATAACAATTCGTTTGCTATGATCAGCGCCAGCTGACCGTTTACCGCCCAAGAATCGCGTGAATGCCAAACTCAGACCAAGAATCAAAGCTCCATATTCCACGCAGTTTTAGAGATTACAGACCACTTTTTTCCGCCAAGTTGCAAGCAGAGTTTCCTCAACTGCGCTTTGATATTCACGCTTTTTCCAACGGCATGCCGCTTTTTCTTTCCGGAGAAGTACCCCATGCGGTGATGATCGCGATCCTCAATGGCGATAACTTTAAAGAAACGATCGCAGATCTTTTCGCGGCCAGTACCTTGACGCAAGATTCGTCGGACGCAGCAGGGAAGAATGTAGATCGGTTAACGGTATTCACGCCGTTTGCTGATTTTCGTCAGGATCACCGTGAGAGAAAACTTATTTCTCCGGATTCCAAATATGATATGGCGGTTGTCAAAGCGCAGGCTAGTACGACCAAAGCCTTAGCGGCGATGATGAGATATGTAGCAGGTGTTGATAACGTGGTGACACTTGATGGCCATAGCCATTTGGCAACCACTCACTTTCAAGAAGTGGGGATTGAGGTGATTAACACTACCGCTGCTTTTGCCGCAGTTAATGAATTGATGGCCAGGGGGTACTTGAATGATAAACAGAGAATAGTGGTGACCGGAGTTGATTTTGGCAATCTGGCGGTCGTTGACGCGGTGTCGAAAAGGTTTGGCTTTGATCGAGCCATTATCCGTAAGTGGCGCCAGATGCTTGAAGGCGGCACAAAAACCATCACCAGACAAGAGTTGGTCGAGGGGAAACTTAAGGGTGCCACGGTGTTGATTTTGGATGACATGGCTGCCAGCGGTGGGACTTTGGGGAACTCGGCAGATTTGGCTATCGGCAAAGGAGCGAAAGAAGTCATTCTTTTTGCCACTCACCGAGTCTATGCGGGCACAACTTACTATGCTCAGTTACAGCGGTTGCTTGATCGCGATAGAGTGAAAGTGGTGATGACCAGCAACTCGCTGCCGCTGGAGAGACGAGGGTGGGAAGGAGATAAAAGTGACCCTAAGGTGAGAAGGCCTGACAGTAGTGGAGAAATGGCCACCAAGGGTGTGGAGCTCCTTAATCTTGATGAGTTCACCATCGATACCCTTCGTTCACTGTTAGCCAGCGGCGGGAATCCTGAACGAATGAGAGAATTACTCAAAGAAAATGTGATTAAGCAAGAAGATCCGTATGTTATTTATCAGCGTTTGACCGGTAAAAGAGCTAAAAAGCCGCGAGACAGAGCTATTTATGATCAGGGTGAGTATCGGGCGTTGCCAGGAGCAGAACCTTTGCCGGCAGGTATTAATGACAATGGTAGAGGTGGAGAGTACTAAACAACTGGTAGTGACAAAGAAGTCGGTAGTGCCAGTGAGCAGAGTGGTAGCGCGACCTCACACTAATAGATAGACCCCAATTACCCCAAGTACACTGGCTAAAATTTTCTGTGGAATCCGACTGCGTTCCCGCGAGCCGCAAAGCTTCGAGCATGGCGTAGTAGGCCAGTGCGTTAAGGGTAGCCAGTAGCAGTGTCTCACACCAGACTGTTTTTGGTTCATTTTTAAAATCTCTCAGCGTGATCGAGGGATAAGCAATCAGCGGTAAGGGGAAAAACCAAACTAATAAACCGTACATCTCAGAGTTGAAGTAGGTCGCGCCCATTTTGTCAACCAGCCAACCCAAACCAAGAGCAGTGCTGACTAAAACGCCAAAAATAATGTTTTTGAGCGGGATAGTAATCGCTTGTTTTTTTTGATATGAAACAATAAAAAGCGAAGTAATAATCAACAAGCCGCCACTGAGAGTTTCCAGAGTTAGTGGCTCATGGTACAAAATGGCGCCGCCGAAAAAAGCAATCACCACACCGAAGTTGAGAATGGTATCAAAGACCGACACCTCAAGTAGTTTGGCCGCTTTAAACCGGTGGCGCTCAAAAAGACCGTAGGTAGTAGCACCAAAAGCGAGCACCAACCAAGCGAGTGGGTCAGTGGGAAAGCCGGCCTGATAAGTGCCTTTAGTGATGACGATCAAAGCAGTGATGAGGATGGCAAAAGAACTGAAAATAAAAGCGGTCACACGGGGATTGCTACTTTCGACTGCCGTGCCGCGTTGGAGCACTATTTGGAGAGAGTAAATAGCAGTCGCAAGGAAAGCGTATACCAGCCAAGACATGAGAAAAAGTATAGCAGTTTTAATCTCTGACTCGGTAGCCAACGCCTTTAACCGACTCGATTAATTTCAAGCCGAACGGTTTCTCGACTTTCCTTCTCAGCGAGCTGATATACACTTCCAAACTGTTTGAAGTAGGGGGACTGGCGCTGCTCCAAACCAAGTTGTAGAGCAGTTGTTTGGTTAACACACTGTTGCGGCGGCGCAACAGCGCTCCTAAAATCAGCGACTCTTTTTTATTGAGTGGGATAGTAACACCGCGATAGGAAGCTAAGTCTTGAGTGAAATCAAAAGCAAAATCTTCTTTCGTAAAAATAGTTTTTTGTTCGGCTTGACCGTTTTGGCAAACAAGAGCGAGTTTGGCGATTAGCTCGTCAGGGCAGATTCTGCCGGCGATACAGTCTTTGACTCCCAACATCAACATCATCGCTCTGGCTGGTGAAGAGTAGGTTTGGCCGCAGACGAGTATTTTCAATGATGGGAAACGAGCCAAAAGATGTTTGACGATTTTTTTCAAAGTGAGATACGATATTTGCTCCGACCAGATGAGGAGACAGTCATATTCTTTGGTGGCGATGATGGAAAGGAGGTTGTCTTTTGGAGAACACGTAGTGATCAAGCACCGCTTTGTGAGCGCTTGTTGTAATATTGCGGGCAGTGGTGACACTCCGACCACCAGAATTTTCATGGCCGGGGGAGTAAACTACAAAATTACTTTTTAATTCTCAATGAGTCACCAAGGCGCATTGACAAAGTTGAGCGGCTTATCTTACTTGGTTTCGCCTGCAATCATCGGTATAGTAAGAGCTATGCCCAACCGGCCGCGTAACTTGCCGACTCCTCCCAGTATTGTACGTACCCTCGGTCCTTCGTTTATCTTGCTTGGTTTGGCGCTGGGCAGTGGTGAGCTGATTTTATGGCCGTACTTGACCGCACAGTATGGTTTGGGGCTCTTGTGGGGTGGACTACTGGGGATTACGCTCCAGTTTGTGCTGAATACGGAGGCCATGCGCTATACCTTGGCTTGGGGAGAAAGTGTCTTTGTTGGCTTTAAGAAATTAACGCGGCTGATTCCGTTATGGTTTATTTTTTCGACTTTTATTCCTTGGTCTTTGCCGGGTTTTTCCTCGGCGGCGGCGCAAATCGCGGTCAGTTTCCTACCGTTTTTACCAGAGAAATGGGTCGCCATTGGCTTGCTCTTGTTGGTGGGAGTAATACTGAGCTTAGGGAAAACTTTGTATAAGACAGTGGAAGGAGTGCAAAAAACGATTATCTTTTTTAGTCTCCCTTTTATTGCCTTGTTGGTGATTTTGTTAGCTGGTGTTGGTGAGTGGCAAGAACTAGGGTGGGGGTTGATCGGTCAGGGCAATGGTTGGTGGTTTTTTCCACCAGGCATCGCGCTGACCGCTTTCTTGGGCGCTTTTGCCTATTCTGGGGGTGGTGGCAACCTCAACTTAGCTCAATCTTATTACATCAAGGAAAAAGGGTTTGGTATGGGTCAGTACGCCACTAAGATTAAATCGTTGTTTGCGGCTGGTTCGGCTCGAGTGACCGTGGTTGGCGAGCGTTTTGCCGATACGGCTCACAACCGCCGGTTGTGGCGAGCGTGGTGGCGGTTGGTCAACATTGAGCATGGTCTGGTGTTTTGGCTGTTGGGATTTCTGACTATCGTGGTGTTGGCAGTGTTGGCTAAGGTCTTGGTTTATGGTGGTGAGGTAGGGGAGGGGTTGGCATTTCTCTATACAGAGGCCAAAATGATTGGCGCTCGTTCAAACGCGCTTTTTGGCAATACTTTCTTGATTGTAGCTGGAGCAATGTTGTTTTCCACTCACCTAGGGATTTTGGAATCCTCGTCTAGAATTATCTCTGAAAATATTTTTCTGTTTTTTAGTAACCAAAGGAAAGCTAATCTTTCTTTTGGGTTTTATACGGCCTTATGGCTACAAATTGCTTTGGGAGTGGTGATTTATTTAGTCGGTTGGCAGGAACCACGATTTCTACTCACTTTGTCGGCGGTCTTAAACGCGGCGGCGATGATGGTGTCGTTTCCACTGTTGTATTGGCTTAATAAAAAGCATCTGCCCAAAGCCTATCAACCGCACTGGTTGCGCAAGCTCCTAATGTTGTTGGCATTTGCTTTCTTTGCGATTTTGGTGACGGTGACATTTTGGGGAGGATAGTAGCGACTAGATTAAACTAGGGTTACTCTCAGTTCTTTTCCCATACCTGCAGCAATTTTCATCAATGTATGAATGGTGGCGTTTCTCTCGCCGGACTCTATTTTGCTAATAGTACTACGAGGGACTGATGACCTTTTGGCTAATTCCGCCTGAGTGAGGTTAAGATTTTTCCTTAGGGAAAAAATGTCCATGAGAGCAATGTAATAGTTAGAAAGCGAATCAATTTCTTTTCTTTCCTTGGGAGAAAGTTCAGCCAGCATATCTTCAAAAGGGACTGCGTATTTCTTAAGTTTTTCCTCTAAAGTGAGTGGTTTGTTTCTGGTTTTGTTTTTCATAGATACTTTCTTCTTCTCTTTATTGCCAGCTCAATCTCTCTTTTGGGTGTTTTCTGAGTTTTCTTGGCAAAGAAAGTTAGGATGATGATTATATTTTTTGGCAGGTATGCATAGATAGCTCTCCACTGGGTTGTTCCTATAACTCTTACTTCAAATAGATTATTTTACAACCTTCTCCCTAATGGAAAATCCAACTTGCCGGTTTTTCTAAGAACATCAAAAGCAAAATTAAAATATTTTTGTACGCTGTTAGGTAATTTTAAAAATTCCTTTTTTGCTTTTTGATCGTAGTGAATTATTTTCTTCATATTGTTCCATATATGTCACATTTTGCAAGTAACAATGTGCTTTACTTTAAACTGATTGTACGGTAGGAATTTGACAAAAAGTGTAACTTTTAGGTTGGAGGTTTGATTTGAAGCGGAAAATTTAGAAAAAAAACTAAATTAACCAAGTCAGCACCATATTAATCACCGGCGAAAGTAGTCTGGCAACTGGCGAGATACCGTTCCACGGAAAAATGAGGAACAAAAGAATTAGGGTGCCGTACCTCATCATGGTGGCTTCATATTCCATGGCTGTTTCTTTGGGTAAGATCGCGGTTAAAATTTTACTGCCGTCCAGGGGATAGACCGGCACTAAGTTGAAAACGGCCAGCATCACGTTGATGGCCATGATTTGAAACACTGCCACTTGCAGCCAAAGAAATGGGATTAACCCAAGGTTGAGAAGCAGTGCCAAGAGTAAGGCAGCGGCCAAGTTTGTCACCGGTCCGGCGGCCGCAATCAGCGCCGTGTCGCGAACGGGGTTTTTGAGGTTGTATGGGTCAAAGGGCGCTGGTTTGCCCCAGCCAAAATTGGCAAAGAGAATCATCAGGGTCCCAAGGGGATCGAGGTGAGCTCGCGGATCGAGTGTCAGTCGGCCTTTTGACCTAGGAGTGGGGTCACCCAGTTTGTCGGTGATCAGGCAGTGGGCGTACTCGTGGATGGTGACGGAGAGCAGTAAGCCACCGAAAATAATCACGAAAGCCAATGGATTGGTGGCTAAGAGTTGTAACATCTGTCTCACATTATAACGTGAGTCAGTTGCTAAACTGTAGTTTGCCCAACAAAGGGGGAAATGTTACAATTCCCACTTATCTATGAAAGGCTTCTCATATAAATTCCCCAAAGTTTCACACATTGGTCACACAGTGTCCCACGCCAAGAATCGCAAAAAGCGCGCGTTCAAATACAACTTACATACCGTGACAATCGTGGTTGACGGCAAAAAGCAGCGGATGCGTGTGCCCACTAAAATTTTACGGATGCTGAAAAAGTCAGGTATGACTACACACTACAAGCCCGAAGAGAAACAGAGAAAAAAGGCGGCTCCTGTAGTTCAACCGGTGGCTCAACCAGTGCCTCAACCAGTTGAAAAGAAAGCTAAGACTGAGGCGAAAGCCAAGGTTGAGGCAAAGGTGGAAAAGAAAGTGGCGCCAAAGAAAGCCACTCGGAAAAAAGCTAAGCAGTAATTTTGCTGGGCTTTAGCTGGCTGACGGCAAACTAATCGCGATCAGCGAAGCATCATCAGCACTGTTAATATACCGCCCATCCCCGAGGAGTTTTTGCAGTTCGACCTTATTAAGTTCGCCACTGATATCATTACCGGAGAAAATTGTTACCAGTCGGTCCATTACTCCTTGTTCCACTCCTTGAGAAATGGGTTTTAAGCCGTCTGTAAAGCTGGTCAGAGTCAGTCCGTTGTCGGCAGAGTAGCTTTCGCTTTTTTGTCTGGCCTTTGCTGATTGATTCTCGACAGAGCCGGCAAAGTTTCTCTCGAGATCTACTGGCCAAGTGGGCACTCTTTGGAACTGATTGTTTATTTGGACCCAAACTTCTCGACCGCCGTAATCACCGGTTTTCATCTGGCCGGTTTTTTGGTCGATTTTAGCCGTCGAACCGATGCGGAGGCTATTAATTCGGTACGATTTTCCCGCTTCGCTTTGATATTTCATTAAGAGCCCACAGTCAACCGATGCCGCCGCTTCTAACCCTCGGTTGTTGAAAACTTGAGAAAGATTGTGGATTCCCTGTGTGGCAGCGGCTTGCCATTTTTGCTCCTCTTTCTCCCAATCCGCCAAGGTGTCTTTGTCACTTGGAGGGTAAATGGTAGCTACTTTTTTGGTCAAGGCAGTGGCGAAGGTGGCAGAGTCATTTTTGCGGGCTTGATCAGGGTTCGTATGTCTAATCTTAGTTACCCCGTCAGCTCTGACCCAGGTTACTACTTGTTTTTGCCAATCAACCACCAGCGTAATCGAGTCTTGTGCCTCGTGATTGGGGGAAGTACGCTCGAGTAAGAGAGCCTTCCCATTCCAAGGGAGATCAATTCTGGCTAGGTGCACAGAACCCTTGGTTGCGCCTTTCTTGACAAGTTCTAAACCGCTGTAAGTGTACGAAAAAACTTTTTCGCCAAGTTTTTCGATGGTTGGGTCTAGGCCAACCAATGTTTCAAGCCGTGGTTCTTCATTACGACGTTCTTCACCAACAACCTCTATTGTTTCTGCTGGCTTAATGGAAGGTTCTTTGGGTTTTTTATTTTTATCAACTAGCGGTTGAGTGTTTTGCTGTTGCCCTGGTTGATCGGGCAGTGAAAAATCATAACCTCCTTTATTAAAGATCATTCTAATAGCTCTTTTAATGCTCGGAGGGCCGGCCCAAGGTTTATGTTCTTGAGGAGCTAGTGGCCAAGTATCAGATTTTTCCATACTTAAATCTTATCCTATTTATCAGGACAAAGAAAAGGCCGTTTGCAGTTTATGACTGAGAGGTCAATGACCTACTCTTTTTAGTCATGGTGCGTTTTTAGGACGGATTTAATTTCGTGCCAAGTGGTCTTGGTTTTGCCTGCCAATTGTACCTCTAAAAGTTCGAGCTGGCCTGCTTGATTAAGCTGGCAGCGATGGATAATCATCCGCTGTTCACCTTGCTTGGTGGGCAGTTTTGTCCACAGTTTTGGCCAGGGGGAGTAAGCGCGACAGGCTTGTTCGAGTTCGGTGGCTTGCTGGCCTGTGTTCATGGCCTGTTTGATAGTTTGCCAGTCGCGGAAAGCTTCCGCTTTATTCAGTCGGTCGGCCAGTGGGGTTGGCGAGGTGTCCGGTTGTGGGCGAGCAGTGAGTTTGCCTGTGGCAAATTGCTCCAGAAGATCGCCCAAACCGCTGCAGATCAAATCGAAACTGTGTTGGTAATATTCGGTTTGGGTCCAAGTTGGTTCGACTTTAAACTCCAGTTGAGCGATGATCGGGCCCGTGTCCATTTTTGCGTTCATCACCATCAAGGTAACCGCTGACTCTTTTTCGCCGTGTAAGAGCACGTATTGTCCGGGTGAGGCGCCGCGCCAGCGGGGAAGCGCGGAAGGGTGAATATTAAGTGGAGCAATTGTGGGCAGGTTCAACAACCATTGGGGAACAAGAAAACCAAAATCGACCACCAAGAAAAAATCAAATGGGGTTGGTTGGTGAATTTGTTTGATTTGTTGGCGAATATCGTTATCCAGTTTTGCCTTGACTAAAATAATCGGCAATTGGTGCTTTTCCGCTAGTTCGTGGAGCGGGTTTTGAGTCAAGACTTGTTTGCGACCCACCGGTTTTGGTGAAGGGGTGACTACTAAAGAAACCTGGAATCGGGGATCGTTCAGCAGTGTTTGTGCTACCTTGGCGGTGCGTTGAGTTGAGCCGGCGACAGCGATGGTATACATGGTCGGTTTAAAAAGTTAGTAGTTTAAAGTTAATAGTTAAATGAGTAGTTAATAGAGTTCTAAAATACTGCGATCGGTGAGTTCGACGAGCTCATTTTTTACTTCGCGGTAAACCGGTAGCTCGTATTTGAGTGAGTAATCGGTAAAAAGAATGCCGTTTAAGTGATCGATTTCATGTTGGATTACCCGAGCATGGAAACCATCGAAACGCTCTCGTTTTTCCACTAATTGATTGTCTTGGTAGGTTTGATACTCCACTTCGACCCATTCCCAGCGGGGTACAGGACCGTATAAAAGCGGCATTGATAAACACCCTTCCAACCGAGGGTTTTCCGGGTCAGCGCCAAAGGTGTGTTTTTTACTCTGTTTGGTGGCCACTGGGTTGATAAAGATGCGCGGCATGACTTGAGCGTCTTCTTCGATGTGAGTGGCAAAGACCCTGATGAGACGATCAACTTGCGGAGCGGCTAGTCCCACCCCGCGCGGATTGTTGGTTTGCTGGAGGGTGGTTTGCAGGTTTTTTACAAACCGTTGAAGATCATCAGAAAACTTGGTCACTTTCGTGGCCGTCTGGCGGAGAGTAGGGTGGGGAATGGTGATAATCTTCATACCCTAGTTTGTTTGGATTGCAAACTGGGGTAATTTTACCAGAAGGGCCTGAATTTTCTCTGGCGGAATCTGAGTGATGTCGACACTGGTGTGTTGTTGGAGTCTATCTTCGATTTGTTTGGCACAGGTGACATTTTGTTGAAAGTTTATTTCGTTGTCCCAACCAGGATGGTGCGAGTAGCGGTGCCGCAGATCTACTAATCGATCGTGTAATGATGTTACGCCAGTTGGAATCACTCTCAGATCGGCGTATTCGCAGATTTGTTGTGCCAGTGAGTCCTCGGCGATCTGACAAACATCGGCAGCGTTCATTTTGGCGGCCAGTTGTCTGACTTTTTCGGGTAGACCTAGTTCTTGTAACATTTGTAAAGTGGCTTGGTGTGAGTGATAGCCATATTTGGCGCGCAGTTGGGTTTGTTGTTCACGCCACTCATTGGTCAGCAAAGTAGGGTCGAGCGCCTTTGTACTCCCAGTCAGGTCAAATTTCACCAAGTTGCCAAGATCATGGACGAGTAAAGCGGTGACAATCGCTGACTCATCAATTGCTGGTCCTTGCCAATAGTCGATAAGGTATTTACCCACCGCGGCCACAGTGAGCTGGTGTTGCTGGAGTCCGGGTGGGAGGTGGTACCGGCGGTAAATTTCGTCGATTTTCATTCTGTGGTTGGTGTTTCCAGCGCGTTTAACTTGGTTCTCACTTCTTCGTCAGTGGAAGACAGTTTTTCGAGGATGAATTGGTACTGGGCTTTGCCTTCTTCAATGCGGCCAAGCTGAATGAGGAGGTCCCCTAGTTGTGAGCGAGCGCGAACATAATTGGGTTTGAGATTAACAGTGTACTGTAACGTCTGCACTGCTTCGTCATATTTACTTAACTCTTGCTGGACAATGCCCAGGTTATACCAAAGCTGAGCGTCGGTCGGGGCAAGCTCTAGGGCAGCTTTGAGTGTTTTTTCTGCCTGGGCCAGGTATTGCTGGTCGATTTGGGCCAGCATAAAAAGCACCCGCACTCTGGTTTTATAGAAGTTAAGGTGGTGTGGATTCAAAAGCAAGGTGAAGTCAGTGTTTTGCAGGGCTGCCTCAGTCAGTTGTGCACTGGCAGTGGTCTCACCAACCAGCGAATATTCTAAGGCCAGTTTTGAATAGAGATTGGCCAATTCATCATAGTAGAGCGCCTCGGTTGGTTTGATTTTTGTCGCTGTTTGCAAAGCGGTGACAGCCTCGGCATATTCAAGTTCTGTTTGTAACTTCTTGCCATTGGTGTACCACCAATCAGCCTCCCAGATGGCCAGTAGCTGCCAAAAAAGAGCGATGACCACCAAAGCCAAGCCACCAAATGACAGTTTTTGCCAAGGCTTTAGTCTTTTGGGAAAATTGGCAGTGTCAGTTTTCGGTTGGAGCAAAGCGATGGCCGGCAGGAGAAAGAGTAGCAGGTTGCTGGTGACCGTGGAGAAGCCGAAGAAGTGAGTGACTGACAGACCGACCAAGCTGGCGAAAACAGCTTGATGAACAGTGACGACGGGTGATTTTCTGGTTTGCTTGACCTGCAAGAGCCAAAAGAGACCAATGAGGAAAGTTAGATAGGTAGTCAAACCAACTAAACCGGTTTCGGCCAGGTAATTAAGGAATTCGTTGTGAGCTTTGTTATAAAGGAAGTTCCATTCCGAGACGAGGTTATGTTCGACCGGTCGGTCTTGATAGTAACTGTAAGCAAAAGTGCCAGGCCCTGAGCCAAACCATGGAGCGCGCTGCCATACCTTGAGCGCCCCACGCCAAACAATCAAGCGAATTGACCCAGACCCAGTGCCTTGCGACAGGTCAAAGGACTCACCGCCTTCACTGGAAGGAATGACCTTCCCCAACAGCACGCCGCCAGCCAGCAGTACGCCAATGATACCAACCACTCCAGTTGCTCTTAACCAGCGTGGTCGAAGCAGGGCTTTCATTTTCTTAAGCCAGACGGCTTGCCAGTGAAAGAGAGCCAAAGTAGCCACTCCTGCCGCCAAGGCTACGAAGCCCGAGCGTGATTGGGTAAACCACAAAACGAGCAGGAATACTGCTAGTGTTCCCAGCCAGAAATTTTTGGCCTTACCTTGTTTTTGCAGAAAAACCCAGGCGATTGGTATCGAGCCGATCAGGTACATCGCCAGCCAGTTTGGTTGGCCGAAGGTGCCAAATACTCGCGCTTGAACGTCTTGTTTCCAGCAAGCAACATCCCATTTTTTTTGAATGAGGTAACAGCTGGGGGAAACGCCGAAATGTTCCGGCAGAGCGTAGAGTGCAGCCAAAAAAGCTCCGACCAGCGTGGTGAGAAGCAACGGCAAAGTTTGTTTTTTGGAGACATTATTAATTAATGCCAGCACCAATATGGTGTACGAGAGTGAAGAAAGAAACCCGCCATTGAGACGACTGTAAAAGCCAAAGATTGAGGTGCGAAAATGAATGGAAAAAAGGGTGGCCACTGCTTGACCAGTTAAAAAGATCAGTACCAAAAGAGCTATTGGATCTTGTCGCCAAATAAAACGTTTCTCCCGGATCATCCGTGCTAACCAGAGACTGCCAATGACGACGGTAAAGCCATACACTGCCAGCATTTTATTAAACTCAAACAACTCACTGTTGGACCAAGTAAAGACGAAGGGAAGCGTAAGGAGAAGGGCGTGGAAAGCGAAAGTAATGGCGGCAACAAAACTCATGATTTTTTTATTGTACCGTTTTACATCTACAGCTGATGGGTCAATTTCTGTTATAGTATATTTGCTCAAAAGCAGCATATAATTATTGCCATTCATGACTGACACCAGCCTGCCCAACCACCAATCTTCTGCTCAAAACTCATACGTTGATTCGTACTCACCGCCGGCCTCAGGGAGCGTTAAGCCGGTTGGTGGTTCCTCAACCCCACCTCAACCTGCTGGGTCAGTTCCAACTTCTTCCACCACCAGTGACCCTTTAGCCGAGCTGGAAAAAGCGCTGAGTGAATACGAAGCCAGGCAAAAACAAAACCAAGCCAAGCATCAAGCGGTCGTTAAGCAGGCTGGGACTATTCCCTCAACTGATTTGAAAGAAGATCCTTTGGCTGAGTTGGAACGGGTGTTGGATGAGTACGATCGTAAATACAGGCAAAAGCCGGGTGCTCAATCAACTACTACTCGATCAACCTCTGTTCAATCAGCAGCCCCCGCTCAATCGACGCCTCAGCCGAAAGATGATGACAAGACCATGACGGCGGATGAATTTAAGTACATGCTCAAACACCCCAATTCACCGGCAAACACGATGCCAGTGGCTCAGCCGGTGGCCGGTTCCTCGACCTCGTCTGACGCAGGCAAGGACTTCCCTGCCGCTGATAAAGAAGCGATTGAAGAACAAAATATCTTTGAGCTGTTGGGGGTGATGAAGGCTGACGAGCACGAAAAAGAAGCCTTTTTAGATGAATTACAGCAAGCGTTATGGGAAGATTTTTTGGATAAGGATCTGGCATTGTTGATTGATGACAACCAACTTAAAGAAATTCAGGCTCTCCGAAAGAAGACTGACCTGACTGACACTGCTCGCCAAGAACAGTTAATTCAAAAAGTCGAGCAATTGGTGCCGGATATCGAAGAAATCATGTTAGAAAAAGCCTTAGAGCTCAAGGAAGACATGGTCAAAGAGCGATTGGCTGGGATGAAAGAGTATTACGCCACTAAGCCTGATGAGATGACCAAAATCCAGCAGGCTGAACAGCACATTTTGCATGGCCGCTGGAAGACTGGCGCTCAGCTTCTCAATACTTTGACTACCTAAGTTTCACTTTGACTGGTATTTGTGAACAGCTTTTGTTAGGCTCGAGGGTATATAGTATGAAACTCTTGCGTGTCCCAAAGTTCATTACCGCTTTTTTCTCCCAGGAGCAAGCCGTTTTTTGGTTTTCTAGTCAGGAACTACTCTTTATTTGGCGAAAGAAAAAGAGACGCTTACTCCTCACACATCACGCCGGCTTTACTCATGGTCAAGTCAGTGATTTTCATGAGGCCGTTACTACCATTACCAGCACTGGTGAGCAAGAAGGCCTTACTACCACTCAACCTTTTGTTTTTCGCGCGGCCGTAGTTTTTGTGGCGACTGACAGTTCACCTTTGGAGCGAAAAGTGGTTCGTGAGGTTTTTCAAAAGGCAGGGTTTCAAAAAGTGACGCTTGTTTCATACGCTACGGCGATGAGAGCGTTTGGGGAACGCCAAGCGATCCACACCGGTCTGGGTCTTTATGTGGGCAGTGACGTTGGTGAAGGAGTTGTCTTTTCCCCTCAAGATCAGGCTGGCGTAGTGCTGGCACACTCGCTGTTGGCAGCAGACCATGAAATCCAGCTGTTTCTTCGTGAAGAGGGAAAAATCGAGGTCTCTTTGGAAACAGCGCGCGAGCTGTATCAGTTGATGGGTAGAAGAAAAGAGATTCAGTCTCACGTGGTGCGAGGCAGAAGCATTCAGACACAGCAAGTGACCACCCTTGCTCTGAAAGCATCGATGGTTGAAACTCTCAGAGAATTTTTCACCCAGCAGTTAATGCGTGAACTTCAGCCACTCATGGCTTTACCTTTATTTGTTCAAGCTCAACCCAATCACTGGGTGGTGATTGGTGATGCGTTTTTAAACCAATTAGTACAAGAAAAATATCAAGTAAATACCGTGTATTTACACTCGGAGTTTGAGTTGATTGGAGGGGTACAGTGGATGCCATAGAGCGAACGAAAATGAGCTTTCGACTGACGCGGTGGCAGCAGGTGCTGTTTCTGATTGCCTGTTTGGCGGTATTGGATGTGACCGGTTTTTCTCAGTCAGTCAATAGTGTCATCGGCCGGGGCTTGGTGCCGGTGAGGCAAGTGTGGGTGGTGGGGCTAAACCAAGCCTATTTGATTTGGCAAAGTGCCTTAAAACTGCCCAAATCAGCGGCCAGAATTCAAGACTTGGAGCTGAGGTTAGCCGAGGCTTCAGCGTCCTTGGCTGAGTTAGCCACCCTGCGGCGCGAGAACGAGGAACTGAGGTTTTTACTGACGAACACTGATCGACCAAGTGAACGAACGGTGGTCGCGGCGCCGATTATTGCCTTTTCAAAACCAGCGATTGCCGCTGGTTCTCAAGCAGGTGTTGAGGTTGGGGCGATCGTGTTAAGTCGAAACACTCTGTTGGGACAGGTCACTCGAGTGAGTCTCTATGAATCACAAGTCACTCTGCTTTTGACAGCAAATGCGTTGCCGGTACTCGCACAGACAGAATCTGGAGTGAAAGGTTTAGTGGTGGGCGATGGAAAAAAAGTGCTTTTTACTCAAGTGTCTAAGGAAGACGTGATCAGAGTAGGTGACAGGGTAGTGACGCTTGGGCAGCCGCAGATAGAGCAGAACTTACCGATTGGCCGGATTGTCAGTGTCATCAATGAACCAGCCTCGTCGGTGCAGACGGCGGTCATTGAGCAATATGCGTCGTTTTTTACCACTAGCATAGTGGAGGTGCGCTGATGAGTATGCTCACGCTGGTTTTTCGCTGGCTAGTGTGGGTTTTACTCCTCACATTGGAGTCGGTGGTCGGTTTACCTTGGATTAGTTTTTACGTGGCGGGAGAATGGTTAATCGGTTTCCGGCCATCACCGATCGTAGTGAGTGTAGGAGTGGTCAGTATCATGATCTCGGTTGCTTACTCGCTCCCCTTGAGCGTCTCGGCGGGACTGGTCATCTTGATTTGGCAGGTGACCGAGCGTACTCGGAAAAATACTTGGCAGCGCTTGGCACCTTCCTGGTTTGGGGCTATTGTAGTGGGGGTGTTGACTCAACCCTCGCTTCATTCTTTAACTATCATTTCAACGCTGATTAGTTTTGGACTCTTTTTCAAACTTTTAGGCGGGAGAATACGGAGCTTTCCATGGCAAATGACAAACGTCAAACGTTCATCAATTTCTTAAAAATTACAGCTCTTTTAAGCTTAGGACTACTGTTGGTCAGAGTAGTGGATCTCCAAGTGGTGCGCGGTCAGCTGTTTCGGCTTATTTCTGAAGAAAATCGGCAGTTTCGGTTAGATATACCGGCTGAACGAGGAGTGTTTTTGGATCGTTTTGGCGATCCATTGGTGATCAACACCCGTCAGTACTATCGTTACACCGAACCTTTAAAGCTGTTTTCGGTTACGACACCTGTTTCTCAAGAAGAAGCGCTTTCGGCGCAAGTGAGCGACCCATTTTCAATCGGCTGGACGCTGGAGCGAAAGTACGTCAGGCCCTTTTCTCTGGCTCATTTACTGGGATACATCTCAGTGGTCAATAACGACGATTTATCTGAAGACAGTTCGCTTAAAATGACTGATTTAGTGGGGAGAATGGGGTTGGAGCAACGCTACGATAACTTACTGCGGGGGACTGATGGCTACCAAGAATTTGAGATTAATTCGGTGGGAGAAAAGCAGACTGTCGAGTTTAGTCAACCACCCAAGGTTGGTCAGCCGGTGAAGACGACCATTGATCCATACCTTTCTTCAGCTGCTTGGCGGGCGATGGGGGATAAAAAAGGGGCGGTGGTTATTCTTGATGCGCAAACGGGGGCGGTCCTCACTCTACTCAGTTCACCCAGTTTCAACAGCAATCTTTTTGCCTCGACCAGCATACTGGAGGAGCAAGAGCGTCAAACCGCTCTACAACAGGCATTAACTGATGAGCGACAGCTCTTTTTTAATCGGGCGATGAGTGGTCAATATGCCCCAGGTTCGATGTTTAAACTGGTCACGGCCTCGGCTGGTTTGGACAGTGGGGCTTTTGACCTCAACACACTGGTCGATGATCAAGGGTTTATTGAGGCCGGTGGAACACAATTTGCTAATTGGTATTACACCCAATACGGTCGAGTAGAGGGGGTAATTTCCTTAGTGCGAGCTATTACCAGGAGTAATGACACTTTCTTTTACAAGGCAGCAGAATGGACTGGAGTGGAAGCGTTAGTACAAAAGGCTCATGAGTTTGGTTTTGGTGAGTCAACCGGGATTGAGGTGCCAGGTGAAGCAGTGGGTTTGGTGCCAAATCCAGAGTGGAAAGAGAAAACGTTGGGTGAGCGCTGGTTTCTAGGAAATACCTATCACTTGGGAATTGGGCAGGGGGATTTACTGGTGACACCAGTTCAGTTGGCGCGAATGGTCAGTGTGTTTGGCAATGAGGGGGCGATTTGCGAATTATCGGTGGTGGCACCGGAGAATCGGGCGGCGGCGGCCGCTCGGTGTGGCTCGCTGGGACTGACAGAGCAGGCGGTGGCGGCGATTCAAGAGGGGATGATTGGGGCTTGTTCGGCCGGCGGAACGGCCTTTCCGTTGTTTGACTGGAACAGCGCTCGCCAGGGACAACTTGAAAACCAATTGAGAGATGAGTCATCACCCCAGTCGGCTGACGTATCACCGGTCAGTTTGTCGCCGATAAGTTTGTCGCCGGCCGAACGGATTCGGCGGGGAATGGCGGCGTGTAAAACTGGCACAGCCGAGTTTGGCAGTGAGGATGCGCAAGGCCGCCGCCGCACTCACGCCTGGTTTGGCATGGTGATCGGGGGTATTAATGATTTGATTCAAGCTGATTTAGCGGCAATCGCTAAGACCGAGGATGCTGAGGTAGTTGAAGCTACCACTTCAGCCATGGTGACCGATGAAACAGCACTTGATCTTAATCAAGAACGCCAGCGTTGGTTAAGGAAGGTGAAAGCCGCCGATTTACCAGAAACGCTGACAATTTTGGTGCTGGTGGAAAGTGATGATGAACAGCCATTCAGAGAAGGTTCGGCAGATGCGGCCCCAGTGGCGCGCGCGATCTTGGATTGGCTAGTTGGCCGACCGACTCCCCCTTAAATAAAACGTTTTACACCAAACAACCCCTGCACGTGGTTTGTTACGCTTAGTGTTGGCACGCTCTTAGTACACTGAAAAAGTGCAATGGTTAAAGGAATTTCAAACAGCTCTCTATGCTTTAGATGGCGTCGGAGCGGTGACGTTTCATCAGGTTTTAAAAACCCTGACAGAAGCCGAAGGCACGGAAGCTGATTTTTGGGTCGGAAAAGGTAATATCTGGCAAAAAATAAAGCTACAAGAAAAGGTTGTTCAATCAATTAGAAAGTTTAAAAAAGAGTACACCAGTAGTTCATATTTTGAGTCTTTGAGTGAAAAAGGTATTCGGGTAGTATTGCCAGCAGAGGGGGAGTTTCCGCCACTTTTAGAACAGTTGCCCCGTCATCCGCCGCTTTTGTTCGCGCGCGGTCCGCAACTGAGTGGGAAAGAGGCTTTTTTAGCGGTGGTGGGAACCAGAAGCATCACTGATTATGGGCGGCGAGTGGTGCGAGACTTTATTCCACCACTCGTGCAGTTTGGCAAAACGATCGTTTCCGGTTTTATGTATGGAGTAGACGTAGCGGCTCAGCGTGCCACCTTGGCAGCTGGTGGTAAAACAGTGGGGGTTTTGGGTTTTGGCTTTGATCATATGTATCCGCCCGAACAGCGAGCTTTACTGTATTGGTTTTTGGATCGAGGAGCGACTTTTTTCAGTCCTTTTGCACCACATGTACCAGCTAAACCAGGTAATTTTCCGGCCCGTAACACCGTGGTGGCAGGGATGAGTGAAGGAGTGCTGGTGATTGAGGGAGCTGAGGATAGCGGCAGTTTAATTACCGCTCATTGTGCTGCAGAGTTAGGCCGAGATGTTTGGGCGGTCCCAGGCTCGATTTACAGCCGGTTTTCGGTAGGAACGCAACAACTCCTCAATGAGGGGGCGCAGTTGGTGAATAGTGCAGGAGAAATGTTTGGCTTGACCAAGCGACAGTTTCGCAAAATTGAAGTCCAGCGCCAGACTTGGGCACAACTGCCTGAGTTGAAAAGAAAAGTGTGTGAGTTACTCTGGAACGAGTCGATGACAACCGATATTTTACAGGAAAAGCTGGCTTGTAACTCGTCGGAACTGGCTATTCAGTTGGTTGAACTCGAGATGCTTGGTTTGATCGAGCAAGTTGGTAATAGATGGTCGCTGAAATAATCTCATCGGGTGATGTTGCTTTATGAGTTACTCGGTTTAGCGGGGTGTTTCGGTTGAGAGGGATATCTGTTTGTAGAAATGACTCCTTAAATTTGTAATACATTGTATTACAAAAATTGAGAGTCATTTCTACAAACAAAGGTGTTGCGAACTAAAAGTTTGGAGAAAGTTTAGATGCCCAAGAAGAGTTTCAAACAAATTCCAAAATTCAAAAATTATCAGGAGGAAAAAAGTTTTTGGCAGACTCACAACCTTTCTGATTACATCGATTTTAACCAGCGGCCTAAAAGTGTTTATGCCAAGAATCTTGAAAAGGTGGTGGCTATTCGCTTTTCAGTAGTTGATTTGGCTCGGTTGCGGAAAATTGCCGCTCAAAAAAAGAGAGGCGTCACTCCTTTTATTCGTCAAAAGATGCTTGAATTTCTCGAGAGTCGGGAGAAATCCAAAAAAATTTAGGTCAAGTTTTCTCTTCACCAGAAACTGCCGCCGACTGGGCAGATAGTGTATAGTCGTTCCAGTATGGCTAGCCAGCAAACCAGCTTAGTAGTGGTGGAATCTCCCACCAAAGCCCGTAAACTGAGAAGTTATTTAGCTGACACGTATGTAGTTGAGGCCTCAGTCGGGCACGTGCGTGATTTACCCAAAAGCAGTTTGGGAATCGACCTTGAGCATGACTTTGAACCAGAGTATGAATTGGTTCCCGGTAAGTCAAAAGTGGTTTCACAACTGAAAAAACAAGCGGCCAAGGTAAACAAAGTGTATCTGGCTATGGACCCTGATCGTGAAGGGGAGGCGATTGCTTGGCACGTCAAACATTTACTCAGTCAAAAAGGCGGCGCGCCGGAATTTTTGAGAGCAGTTTTCCATCAAATTACTAAGGGCGCCGTGCTCAAGGCGATTGAACACCCTGGCAAAATCTCGATGGCTTTGGTAGACGCACAGCAAGCTCGCCGTGTGGTTGATCGTTTGGTTGGCTACAAGCTTTCCCCAGTGTTGTGGAAGAAAGTGCGCCGCGGCTTGTCGGCTGGTCGGGTGCAGTCAGTGGCCTTGCGGCTGATCGTGGAGCGTGAACGGGAGATTGAGGCGTTTCAGCCGGCCGAATATTGGGAAATTGAGGTTGGTCTTAACATAACAGATGAAAAAGCCACCATCTTTAAAGACGGTAAGGTGTTGGAAAAACTCCCCGAGGGGACGTTTGTTGCTCAAGTGACCGTGGTAAAGGCCAAAAAATACGAACCGAAGACGGAAAAAGACGTTACCCCGATTGTTGAGATACTGAAGAAAGCAAGTTATACCGTCACCGGTGTTGAACAAAAAGACCGCGAGCGCCAGAGCCTACCGCCGTTTGCGACTGCTGGTTTACAACAAGCCGCGGCCAATCGGTATGGCTATTCGGCGCGCCAAACTATGAGTTTAGCCCAACAGCTGTACGAAGAAGGTTTAATTACTTACCATCGTACCGATTCGTTTACGTTGGCCAGCTCGGCAATTGAGGCGGCTCGCAAAGTGGTCGAAGCGGACTTTGGCAAGGAATATCTTTCTGACCAACCGCGGGTGTTTGTAAACCGTTCGAAAAACGCCCAAGAAGCTCATGAGGCTATCCGGCCCACCACCGCCGCCCTCAAACCTGATCAATTGCTGACTAAAGCGGTTGGTTTAACTGAGCGGCACCAGAAAATCTATGATCTGATCTGGCGCCGGTTTATTGCCAGCCAGATGAGCCCGGCTCAGTACAAGCAAACAAAAGTCACAATTGAAGCCAGGCACCAGGCGGAAATAGTTGAATTAACCGCCGGTGGTTCGGTTCAGCAGTTTCCTGGTTGGACAGTGCTCTTTAAAAACTCACAGGATGTCATTGTGCCAGCACTACAGAAAGGGCAAACAGTGTATTGGGCTGACCTCAATCCCATGCAGAAGTTTACTGCGCCACCCCCTCGTTATAACGATGCCTCACTGATCAAAGAATTGGAAAAGCGGGGGATTGGTCGCCCGAGTACCTATGCCAGCATTATCTCGGTGATTGTGGAACGGGGTTACGTGGAGCGGCTCGAAAAACGT
The DNA here is from genome assembly GCA_001002135.1 of Candidatus Pacebacteria bacterium GW2011_GWA1_46_10. Lineage (GTDB taxonomy): Bacteria > Patescibacteriota > Microgenomatia > UBA1400 > PJMF01 > UBA10119. The sequence goes on along the minus strand of LCLP01000003.1, from coordinate 86,354 downwards.
TTTTGGGCCACCACGATCGGCAAAGTAGTCAGCGATTTCTTACTGAAACACTTCCCCGACATTGTGGACTACGACTTCACGGCTGAGATGGAAGAGGACTTGGACCGTATTGCCAGGGGAGAGAAAGAGTGGCGCAAAGTTGTCAAAACCTTTTTCACGCCACTGGCCAAGAAAATCACTGACGTTGAGAAGCATGCCGATCGAGCAGAAATTCCGGTCGAAAAAACTGGTGAGCAGTGCCCGCTGTGTGGTAAGAGTGAGGGTGGGGAAGTGGTTATTCGAGCAGGCAAGTTTGGGAAATTCAGAAGCTGTAGTCGCTTCCCAGATTGCAAGTTTACGGAAAACATTATCGAGAAACTGGCGGGCCAAAAATGCCCGTTGTGTGGTGATGGTGACATTGTCATTAAGCCCACCCGTTGGCGCCGCAATTTCTACGGCTGCAGCCGCTATCCGGATTGTGATTGGGCCAGTTGGAGTAAACCGGAGCCAGGTTTTAAGTTGACTAAGGCTCAGTGGGTGGCAATGCAAAAGAAGCGCGCTGAGCGCAAGGCGAAACGAGAGGCGACTCTAGCCAAGCGAAAGAAAAAGAAGATTGCAGAAAAAAAGAAAGAGTGAAATCTTTTCCTTTTTTCTACCGCAAACGAATGTTTGAGTCCCGCCGTGGCGGGACGAGTTCGGCTTGCCAAGAAAAAAGTGAAAAGATGAAACTATGAATATCATTTTATTTGGTGGTGCTTTTGATCCACCTCACCGCGGCCATCAGGAAATTACGCACTATCTTCTGGAGCACAAAATCGCCGACGAAGTCCGGTACGTGCCGGCCAAACAGCATCCCTTCGCCAAACCGATGAGTCTGGCGCAGCACCGGGTGGCGATGGTTCAGCTAATGGTTGATGATCCGCGAGTGAAAGTAGAGATGTACGAGCAAGAAAAAGAGGGGGTAAGCTACTCGCACGAGACGCTTGATTATCTTTCGGCCAAATACCCACAGCATACGTTCTCTTGGATCGTTGGTTCTGATCGACTGCCGGATTTTCACCGGTGGGTGGATAGTCAGGAAAGAACGTACCTTGATATGCTCAAAAAATACCGTTTCTACGTCTATCCTCGTGAAGGTTCATCTTTTAAACCACTTTACCAGAACATGATGCCGTTAAAAGACGCGCCGGAATGGATGTACTCCTCGACAGAGGTGCGAGAGAAAGTGAAAAGAGGTGAAGAGATCGACCGGTTGGTTAATCCAAAAGTGGCCAAGTATATTCAAAAGCACCAACTTTACCAGCCATAATTTGTTAGACCCGTATAATAACCAGTATGAGTGACCAGTTAGTTCGCTTTTTACAGCAAACCTATCAGCAGGCTGGAAAAACGAGGGGAGTGATTGCCGTTTCTGGTGGGATTGATAGCGCGGTGTCATTAACGCTATTAACTCAAGCGCTGGGCGCGGGTGACGTGTATCCGGTTTTTCTGCCTTACCACGAGCAAGATACGACAGACGCCAAGGAAATAGCAGCCTGGAATGAAATTCCCAAACAAAATTGGCGTGAGATTAATATTGGTTCCACGGTGGATCAGTTCCAAGCGACTCTCTTGATTGACGCCGCGGACAAAATCAGACTAGGTAACGTGATGGCGCGGGTGAGAATGATCGCGGTCTTTGATCTGGCTAAAAAAATGGCTGCACTGGTGTGTGGCACAGAGAATAAATCGGAGCACTATCTTGGGTACTTTACCCGCTACGGTGATGGTGCTTCGGATGTGGAACCACTTGTTGGCCTCTATAAAACTCAGGTGAGAGAGTTAGCCCGCAAGCTCAAGATCCCTGAGAAGTTCATCACTCAAGTGCCCTCAGCTGGTCTTTGGACCGGTCAAACTGATGAAAAAGAGCTGGGGTTTACGTACGAAGACGCGGACAAAGTAATGACGCAACTCATAGACCAGAGCAAAAAACCCGACGAAGTCACCGGTGTGGATAAAAAAATAGTCAAACAAGTGATCGATCAAATTAACCGCACGCGGTTCAAGCACGTCGTGCCATATACGTTAGAATAGGCGCTATGCTTGAGCATCTTCCCATCAATCAACGCACCCCCGATCATCAATACAAGGATTTGTTGCGGGAAATCCTGGAAAAGGGCGTGCGCACTGGCACTCAACTAGAAACTGACGCATTGACACTCATCGGCCCCAAACCAATGCACTTTAAGCTTGCTAATGGCTTCCCGATGATCACTGAACGCAAGATTAGTGAGAAGATGTGGACGCAGGCTATTGGTGAGATTTTCGCCTTCATCAATGGCGCCAGAACGCTCAAACAACTCGAGGAGTTTGGCTGCTACTGGTGGGCGCCATGGGGGGTGGAGCGCAAAACCAAAAAGCGTGGTTTGGCTCCAGGTGACTTAGGGCCCGGCTCTTATGGTGCGGCGTTTCATGATTTTCCGACCAGTGAAGGCCCGACACACAATCAATTTAAGGACATCATTGAAGAAATGAAAGTGTTGCCGCATCTGCGTACGCATTTTATTACTCCTTGGGTACCGCAATATATTGCGCGTCGAAAACGGAAGGGCAAGACCCAAAAAGTGGTGGTCTGTCCCTGTCATGGCTGGATTCATTTCCGAATCCTTGATGGCAAACTCACTCTCCACATGTTCCAGCGCTCCGGTGACGTGCCGGTCGGTGTGCCAGCCAATATGGTCCAGTACGCCGCTTTGCTGATCGCTGTGGCACAGGTGTTGGGGGTTGAGCCCTATGAATACGTCCACACCATTTCTGATGCTCATATTTACGTAGACCAGATTTCTAGAGTAGAGGAAATGCTGAAGCGCGAAGATCGAGCGTTTCCGACCATGACCTTGAAGAAAAAACACCAGGACATTTTTCAATACCGGGCGACGGATTTTGAGTTAAGCGATTATGATCCACACCCGGGGATTTGGGATTTCCCTGTTTCAGTTTAAAATAGATCGAAAAATGGAGATATCAATTTTGATATAGGCCAAAAATAAATATGTCACCATTAGCCAAATCCACCAAGTTTACCGGTCCCAGTCAATTCGTGGACATCGACAACACTCGCGAACCAGAACAGGTCAAAGTGATGGAGGAAATCATTGAGGCGGGAGAATGTCCATTTTGTTTTGATGTCCTCAAAAAGTATCACCGTACCCCGATTTTGAAAGAAACCAAGCACTGGGTGTTTACCCGCAACGCTTGGCCGTACGAAAACACGCGCGATCATTTCATGCTGATTCTCAAAACCCACAAAGAGCGTCTCAGTGAACTTTCACCAGAGGAGGGAGCAGATTACTTTACGATGCTTTCTTGGGCAGAAAAGGAGTTCGACATTCCCGGTGGTGGGTTGGCGATGCGGTTTGGGGATACCAGTTACTCCGCTGGTACCGTTAAACATCTGCACGCCCAACTGATTATTCCGGACATTGGTAAGCCTGGTTTCAAACCCACCCGTTTCAAAATTGGTAAAGGGGAAGTTAGCTCACTTTAATCAATTCAACGCCATTGGCGCGCAGCACTTTTTCGCCGTCTAAGACACTGTAGCCCTCACGAAAAAACACCCGCTTAATGCCACTATAGGCCACCTGTTTGGCGCAGACAGGGCAGGGGAAGTGGGTAGCGTATAGATCGGCCCCCTCGAGGGAAATACCTTGTTTGGCCGCCTGAGCGATCAAATACGCCTCAACATGAATAGCGGTGGAGACCTTTAAGTACTCACCTTTATGAAAGTTGGCTCTGGGATCGCCCTCATAATAGACTTCGTACTCGGTTGGCACATGTTGGTTGTGTGCTTTAAGGAGGACCGCGCCGTCTTTTAAAATCACCCCGCCGACATGCCGCCACCAGTCACCGCTTTTAACTGACTCGGCCACCGCCAGTTGGAGCATTTTTTGATCAAATTCTTTACTCGAAATGGTGATATATTCCTGTAATTCATTCTCTTTCAGTGAGCTTTTTTCATCCCACATCAGAAAAGTAGTATCGAATAAAACCCGATGACCAGCGAAGTATTTTTTCACTAAGTGACGACTGATTTCATCGTTGGCAAAGACGAGTTGAGCAGGAGTCTGTTGCAAACGGAGTAAGTTTTGGGGGGTGAGGACCTCGATTTTGTTAAACCTTTGCCAAGCATCAAGCAGTTTTTTCACTTGAGTTGGTTCCAGCGCCCGTAAATCTTTTTGCAACGCCCTCAATTCGTGGGCCAAATCACGGCCAATCAGCCACAATTCTTTTGCATCTGGGAAACGACTGAAAAACTGATGATACCCCTCATGGACTACCGGTACGTAGACCACCAAGACTTGCCGTTGTTTCTTGGATTGAATTTTAACGGGCTGGTTTTTTTTCGCCTTTAAGCTCACGCAGAGTTTCCTCGATGGTACTAATTAATTTGCTCGTCAGTGTCTGCTGAATTTTTTGGGCCGCCTCGATCTGCATCAGGCGCAACTTGGCGCTGGTGGAGGTAGTCGCCATCGGCTGTAACACCACTACCTGGCCACAGATTTGCTCGAGTTCTTCAATTTGAGGTTGGGTATATGTCTGCGCGGTGGCAATCAAGACATCAGGTCGGACAATTTTGATCAGTTCCCATTTGGGGGTGTTGAGTTCTTTGAGGACAACGAGGTCGACGTACTCCAGGTGAGTGAGCATTTCTAAGCGTTCTGCTTGAGGCACGATTGGTCGCCCCTCGCCTTTGCGGGCGCGAATTTTCTCGTCGCTATCAACACCAACAATCAGTGTGTCGCCGTGCTTTTTCGCCTCACGACAATAGCGGGCATGGCCAATGTGGAGCATGTCGAATGAACCCTGAGTGAGGACGATTTTTTTCTTCAGTCGTCGAGCGTTTTTGATAAACTGCTTCACCGCTTGGTAGCTAGTAGCGACCTTATGGCCATTAGCTGCGTCAATCATGAATGGTCAGATTGTACCAGTAATCAGTTTGATTGGTACAATACCGCCAATGCACGTGACTGCCATTCACACACCGCTGTTTCAACCAGGTGAAGACCTCCACCAATTTTTGGCCCAAAATATTGCTCAACTGCCAGAGAAAAGTTTTGTCGTCATCACTTCCAAAATCATCAGTTTTGCGCAAAACAGACTGGTGCCGGTTGACGGCAGTGATCGAGATCTAAAACACGACTTAGTGCGCAGAGAAGCTGATTTGTATTTGGAGCCAACTCAATCTAAATATGATTTGATGTTAACCATCAAAAACTCGATTCTCGCGGTCAACGCCGGCATTGATCAGTCAAACGCCGACAACCATTACGTACTGTGGCCGGAAAAGCTACAAGTGACCACCAATAATATTTGGCAGTTTCTCCGCCAGCAGTTCAAGGTTAGGGAGTTGGGGGTGATTGTCACCGACAGTAAAACGGTACCGCTCAAGTGGGGAGTGACAGGTACGGCGATCGCTAGTTGTGGGTTTGAAGTGTTGATTAATAAAATTGGTCAGCCGGATTTATTTGGCAAAAGACTCGAGATGACGCAGGTTAATGTGGCCGAGGCAGTCGGCATTGCCGCGGCACTCGAGATGGGAGAGAGCGATGAACGTCGACCGCTCGCCGTGGTAACGGATGTCAATCAACCAGTGGTTTGGCAAGATCGACCGCCGACTGAGATCGAGTTAAGGGCTCTCTTGATCGAACCTGCTGATGATGTCTATGCGCCGGTGCTAATGAATGGTCAATGGAAAAAGGGTGGGAAGTAATGTCGGTTTTTGGAAATGACTCCTTAAATCTGTAATACATTGTATTACAAAAATTGAGAGTCGTTTTGGAAAAGAGAGATATGTTTCAGAAAATGACTTTTTAAGTCTGTCGGACAATATTTGACAAGAACGAGAGGTGACTGCTGCGAAGTAGGGTATATTACTAGAATGATGAAAATTACCATTAAGCGTTTTGATAAAAATTTACCTTTACCAGAGTACAAAACCAGCGGGGCGGCCGCTTTTGATCTCTATGCCAGGCAAGAAACCACTATCGGTCCGAAAAAAACGGCCCTTGTCCCACTCAACATTGCTTTACAAATCCCCGCCGATCATTGGGTGCTGATCGTCGCTCGCAGTTCTTTGCACCAGAAAGGCTTAATGATGCCCAACGGCATCGGCGTGGGGGATTTTGACTACCGCGGTGACAGTGACGAGTACCACGCCGTGCTCTTCAATTTTACCAATAAAGCCGTGACAATCAAAAAAGGCGAGCGCATTGTCCAGGCGATTATTCTCCAGCGTGAGCCAGTCCAGTTTGTGGAGAAAACGAAGTTTAACACCAAAAATCGCGGTGGTTTTGGCAGCACCGGTCGTCACTAAATCCTTGCCTAATCCATTGCCGATCGCTTCACCCAGTCTTTTTGCTGGTTGAGTGTTGGTCGCGATTGCGGTATGAAATAAGACAGTCAGTTTCATGCAGCCATCAACCAACCACTCTCAACCAGGATTTCTGATCGCCCTAGAAGGTGGTGAAGGTGTCGGGAAAACAGTTCAGGCAGGTCTCTTGATGAAGCGTCTGCAAGCCGCGGGTAAAGACGTGGTAGCGGTTCGTGAACCAGGCGGCACAGTGATTAGTGAGCAGATCCGAGCAGTGGTGTTATCAGCTAAAAATACCGGCATGAAAGACACGACCGAGGTGCTGTTGTTTCAGGCCGCACGGGCACAAATTTACCGGGAAGTAGTGATTCCGGCGCTTGAAGAGGGGAAGATTGTGTTAATGGATCGCAGCCGCGATAGCAGTGTGGTCTATCAAGGGATGGTTAGGGGTTTTGGTCGAGAGTTAATTGAACAGTTGAATGACATTTCGACCAAAAAGACTGTGCCGAATTTGACGATTTTACTTGATGCACCGGTGGAAGTCGGTCTGAAACGGCGCAACGGCACAGCTAAGGTTGATCGGCTGGATATGCAGAATGACGGTTTTCACCAAAAAGTCAGAGAGGCATATGTACAACTGGCCAAAGAAAATAAAGGTGAGCGCTGGGTCATGATTGACGCCAACAAACCAGTGACAGACGTTGAGCAAGCCGTTTGGCAGACCGTAGAGGAGAAACTGGGATTATAATTTTCCTATTGTTTGATGGAGTTTGTCTTTGTAAGGTTGATGTATGCAGAAGTTGCCCAAGGCAGTCACACGCCTAATCGAAAAATTTGAACGCTTGCCTGGTATTGGCCCAAAATCTGCCCAGCGTTTGGTGTTTTACTTGCTTCATAACCCAGATCATGAACTGACTGACTTTGCTGACAAATTAACAGCGCTCAAAAAGGAAACCGTGATGTGTGATAACTGTCACAACGTGGCAGAACACAATCCTTGTGGGATTTGTAGTGATCAGTCACGTGACGAAACAATGCTGTGCGTGGTGGAACAGCCACTTGATCTCTTGGCACTAGAACGGTCAGATACCTATCACGGCCGCTATCACGTGCTACACGGCGCGATTTCACCCTTAAATAATATTGGGCCTGATCAGTTGTATTTGAAGGACATTCTGAAACGTCTAAAGACAGTTGATGAACTGATTTTGGCTACTAACCCAACACTGGAAGGGGAAGCGACGGCACTGTATATCACTGAAATGCTCAAGCAAAGCAAAGATCCCCATTTGAAGGAAATGAAAATCACCCGGATTGGCCATGGTTTGCCGATCGGGGCCGACATCGAATACGCTGACGGGGTGACCTTGGCCCGCGCCCTAGAAGGCCGGCGGGAAATGTAACTCGCCCAAAATGACTCGTGGTACACTAATACCAGCATGGTTCCCCGCATGAAGACTCTTATTCAAGCGAAAAACATGAAGCCTACCCGAGCACTGCGGCGGTTTATTGACGAACAGGTTAACAAAGTACAACGGTTGGGGGTACCGATTGCGCGCCTGCGAGTTTTCCTGGAAAACATCACCCGCAAAGACAGCGATCCCCACCGCGCTTCGGTGCAAATGGAGGCTAATATCCCTGGTAAAGGCAAGGTGACGGTCAAAAGCCAAGCCCACGATTTATACCTGGCTGTCAATGAAGCTGTGCGCTCTCTCATGCGTCACGTGCGTAAAGAAAAAGAGAAACGCATCTCCATTTCCCGCCGGAAACGCCATCGCGGCAAACTGTGGTAACGGCTTGCGCTTGCTTCGTCTGCCTGAGATTGTTATTGTGTAAGAGATGACTGACGATACCACCCAAGATCCTCTGGCTGCTTTGCAAGATGTGATTAAAGAAAAACAGCCGGGGAATGCTGCGACTGGAGCTGAGCCAGAGGTTGATCCGGCGGCGGAAGAAGCCAAACAGCGCCAGCAGTTGGCTGATTTGGAAGCCAAACAGCAACAGGAGGATGAAACGGCACTGCAAGCGCAATTGGCGGATTTACACCAAGTGACGAGTGCGGCCGCGGCCAAAACCTCACCGCCGGCGCCAGCGGAAGAAACACCACCGACCACTCAAGAGAGTGAACAATCGGGGTTTGAGATTCGTCAAGTCGATCACACTAAAATTCAGAAAGGTCCATGAAAGCAGCACTGCCCGGAGTAGCGGCGCGCCAAGGCGGCGGGTTTCGCCAAGGTTTTGGTCACTTTGACGAAGAGCATTTGGAGCAAAATGCTGCCGCCTCGGCTGTTGGGCAAAAACAATTAACTCAACAAACCACCCAGAATGCTCAACACAGTGCTGGTGGTTCAGCTACTCAGCCCGGCGACTCGAGCCGGACACCTGCTCAACAGTCGTCGCCACCCCGTGAAGTCAGTACGGTCAAAGATGAGTTGATTAAGCGACCAGTACAAGACGTGAAAAAGGGTTTGACGGGCATTTTTGATCTCCATGCTTTGTTGAATATCAATCCAGAAGATACACCTGAGGAACAACAGCGCAAAAAAGCACTCAATGAACGGTTTGGAAAACTAACCGAAGACCAGCAGGCAGTAGCCAGAAAGAAATTTGAGGCAAAAATGGTCAAAGAAAAGGCAGAGGAAGAGGAGAAGGAAAAAAAGAAACGGGAACTGGAACTAAAAGAACAGCAAGACATTGCACCCCCAAGTTCACCGCGCAAAGGCCCGATTGGCCCAGGCGGGCCAGGAGGTGGGACGCTCTCTCGCAAAAAATTGGCGACACAGATGCTGGAACGCGACCGTCAATCAATCGGCCGGGTGGCCGGGGCGAATTAATCACCGCCAGATTGTCAGGATCGCTATAATGAACTAATGGTAAAACTTGCTCCGCAGGCGATTACCCTCAAATCCCTTAAAGACGGTGATTTTACCGATGTCTTTCCTCAGTTTTATCGATTGAAAAACACCAAAGAAAACAGCGCCTATCATAATCACCAGTCAGTGTATGATCATGTGATAGCAGTTTTGGAGGGGTTGGAAAAGTTGTTTGCCTTGGCATTTATTAAAAATGAATCATTAAAAGCCAAATTGCAAACCTATTTAGTTAGTAAACTAGATAAAGTTTCGCACCAAACGCTGATTTTCCTAGCCACGGTTTTTCATGATATGGGCAAAGCAGAAGTTCTGATAGAGACCGCTCTGGGAAATTTTAGTGCTCCTGGTCATGAATTAACCGGAGTGAGTTGGGCCAGGCGCTGTTTACAACAGGTTGATTTGACTGAAGTAGAAAAGGAGTGGATTTATCAATTTGTGTTGGCTCACGGTTATATGCATGGTTTGGTGAGTGTAAAGCTGCAAAGATCTGACCGAGACTTCTTTGCCGAACTTTTGTACGCCATGGGCGATTTAGCTCCAGGATTGTTGCTGTTTGTTTATGCAGATTTGTTGGGCAGTGATTTACAACAAGCAGACCCCAACGATTATCAAGCAAAAATTAATGCTGTAGAAGAAATGATTGGTTGGCTTGATGAAACTCTATAACACCCTTTCTCGCCAGATCGAAGAGTTTGTGCCACTGGATCCCAGTTTGGTCAAGCTCTATACCTGCGGACCGACCGTCTATGACTACACCCACATCGGGCACCTCAGGAAATACACCATGGATGATGTGCTAGTGCGCACGCTGCGGCATACAGGGTACGAGGTGAAGTTTGTGCGCAATGTGACTGACGTTGGGCACCTGGCTTCAGACGCCGATACTGGTGAGGACAAAATGGAGAAGAGCGCCAAAAAATATGGTGGTACGGCTTGGGAGATAGCCCAGAAGTTTGAGGACTACTTTCACTACTCTTTGGATCTGATGAATAACTTGCGCCCCAATGTCACGGCGCGAGCGACGGAAAGTGTGCCGTATCAGCTTGACCTTGTTAAAAAACTGGAGGAAAAAGGCTATACCTATGTTATTCCGGAAGACGGGGTGTACTTTGACACTAGTAAACTACCTAATTACGGCAAATTGGCTCGGTTGAACATCGAAGGATTGGAAGAGGGGGCGCGGATTGAGAAGGTGGTGGGTAAACGTCACCCCGCCGACTTTGCGCTCTGGAAGTTTGAACGACCAGGCGAAAACCGAGCCATGGTCTGGGAAAGCCCTTGGCACCAGCGCAGTTTCCCTGGCTGGCACATCGAGTGTTCAGCCATCAGCATGGAACATTTGGGCGACCAACTTGATATTCACACCGGTGGATTCGACCACATTCCAGTGCATCACACCAATGAAATTGCCCAAAGTGAAGCAATTACCGGTAGAAAACCGTTTGTGCGGTTTTGGGTTCATCACAACTTTTTGCTGGTTGATGGCCAGAAGATGAGTAAGTCGCTCAATAACTTTTACACCATCGATGACCTTTTGAAAAAAGAGTATGACCCGATGGCGTTTCGCTTATTGCTCTTGTCGGCTCACTACCGCTCAGAAATGAACTTTACTTGGGAAAATATGGAGGGCGCACAAGTGTCCTGGGAAAAATTAGTTGACCGTATTCAGGGATTTTTGGAGACTAAGGGTCAAGCGCCGGAACCAACTGAAGCACAGCTGGCGGCAGTCGAAAACTATCGACATCGTTTCTTTGGTCAAATTGAGCATGATCTTAAGACGCCAGAAGCGTTGGCCGTGATGTGGGACTTAGTGGGAGGGAGTAATGTCACTGATGAGCAAAAGTACCACTTACTCCTTGAGTTTGATGAAGTGCTAGGACTGGGGTTAGCCAAGATTCATGAGGTTGAACCGGTTGAGGTGCCAACAGAGATTCAGCAGTTGCTTGATCAGCGGCAAGTTGCTCGTGAAAAGCAAGATTGGCAGTCAGCAGATACACTGCGTCAGCAGATTGAAAAAGCTGGTTTTCAGGTAATTGATGAAGCATCGGGTGAGCAGCGAGTAAAAAAACAATAATTTTATCAAATATATTTCTTTATTTTTTCATTCTCGAATCTCGAAATTCATCAACAAAATCTGTCTTCAAAACGCGCTGGCACCTCCACCAGCTCTGTGAAAAATCTACTCGAAAATTTGAAGTCTCTCAAAAAACCAATGACGATTTTTCAAAGGTTTTTTTTGTCAGATTTTATTGATTCATTTGAAGTGTTGCTGCGAAAATAAAGAAATAAATTGAGCATTACTCTAACTTCCCTTGTTCGCGCAGTGAGGTATAGGCAGTTCTTGTAACAATCAAGTGATCGAGGAGAGTCACACCGAGTAATGTACCGGCTTTCGCCAATTTGTCAGTCACACTCAGATCTTCTTGACTTGGTTTAGTCGAGCCTGATGGGTGATTGTGAGCCAAAATAATGGATACGGCCGGCAGCCGCAGCGCGGGGCCAAAAACGTCTCTAGCCTCTAGGAGAGAGTAGTTCAAACCGCCAACGGCGACGGTCTCTTTATGCAGCAGTTCGTGGCGGGCATTCAGGTATAAACAGATGGTATGTTCTCGCCGTTTACGGCGAATTTCTTCTAGATGCGGCAGAACACTGTGAGGATTTCTGATGGGTGTTGGAGTGGGTTGATGGTTTCGTTTCCCCAGTTCCAGCGCGGCCATGATTTGGGCCGCTTTAGCTGGACCTAGACCGCTGATTGTAGTCAGTTTTTTGAGTGATGGCTGGTGAAGTATTGCCAGTGGAAACTGGCGCAGGATCTGGGCTGCTAACTGGATGACCGAAAGATTAAGAGTGCCGCTGCCCAAAATCAAGGCCAACAATTCTTGGTTACTTAAGTTTTGCGGTCCAAAAGACCGCAGTTTCTCTCGAATATTGGGTCGATGCTTCATGATCTTATGATGAAAAGGGAAACTGACAAAAAGCGTTACATTTGTTGGAGCTTTTTCATCAATTGGGCATAAAACCAGAGGTTGTGGGTGATGGCCAGCTGAAAAGCTAAACTATCCTGAATTTTAAAGAGATGGTGGAGGTAAGCTTTCGAGTAATTTTTACAAGTTGGACAATCACAGTATTGATCGACCGGCGTGGGATCAGCAACATACCGCCCGCGGTCTATATACAGGTGTTGATACCACGGTCTTTTACCGGAGAAATTTACTTGGTTGAGTGGTTGGTTTAAGACATACAACCGTTGATGACGGGCGTCTCTGGTGGGCAGGACGCAATCAAACAGGTCGTACCCCATCAAGCGCAGTTTGACGATGTTGGCCGGTGAGCCGACTCCCAGGGCGAAGCGGGGCTTATCATTAGGAGTGGCGTCGGCTATCACTCGGGCGATATGATAGTCAAAATCACCGTTACTATCAAGTGGCCAGCCGCCAAAACCGAACCCATCAAAACCAAGCTCGATTAGTTCCTGAGCACTTTGTTGGCGCAGCGCCGGTTGGTCGTGGCCTTGGATGACGGCAAACAACAATGGGCGATTACGCTTGCTTAACCCTTTTTTCCGACACTGTTTTTCAAACTCGGTTTTACAACGCTTGGCCCACGCGGTAGTTCTTTCCACACTTTCCTGTAAGCGTTTGGCCGAGCCACTTACGGGGGAAAAATCGTCTAAACAAATCATGATGTCCGCCCCGATGGCAAACTGGGTTTTAATGGAATCTTCGGGAGTAAAAAGGGTTTTTCGCCGTTGTTTTTCACTGGAGTAGAGCACCACGCCTTCGTCGGTGATTTTGCCGAGTTTGGGATGTTTATGAATGAGGGAAAATAGTTGAAAACCGCCGGAATCAGAAACGATCAAACCGCGCCAGCTCATCAATGCCCCCACGCTGCCGAGCTTTTTCAGCACCACTGTTCCTGGCCGTTCCAGCAAATGGTAAGTATTAACCACTACTCCTTGGATGCCCACCTCTTGAACTTGTTGGCTGGACAATCCCCGCACCACCCCGCGGGTGGCATCAGGTAGAAACAGGGGTAGGGTGTAGCGGTGGTCACCAACATTGAGTTGTTTCATCTTTTAATTAACCTACTTTAAGGAAACCAAGATATACGTTTTCTGAAAGTGATACCCCATATTTGCATGGCAAATGCATGGCAGATTTTGGGGGTCATTTTCAGAAACATATGTTGTAGTTTTTTATTATTGTTTCAAACTCACCAAGGTTGCGAACTCATTTTTCTTCTAGTCTAGTGAATAAATCCAGTGCATTTTTGAAGGCTTCGTCCATGTTGAAATACTTGTAATTAGCCAGTCGGCCAACAAAGTAAATGTCGGTTAATTGACTGGCCTCCTGTTGGTATTTTTCGTAGAGTGCTCGGTTCTGGGGATTTGGCACAGGGTAGTATGGTTCATTTTCGCCTGGAATGTAGTCGGTAGAATACTCTTTGGAAATAGTAGTTTTGGGGTGTTTTTGCTTGGTAAAATGTTTGTACTCCACGATCCGCGTGAAGTCACCGTCGACAGATGAGGGATAATTAATGACGGCGTTTTGCTGATAAAACTCTTGATCGTGTGTTTCCCAAACAAAGTTGAGTGAGCGGTACTCCAGTTGGTGTTCCAGACTGTATTTAAACTCGAAAAACCGGTCAATCGGGCCGGTGAAAAAGAGTTTTTGGTATCCTTTCAACTCGTTTTTGACATCAAAATAATCGGTGTTGAGTCGCACTGTAATATGAGGGCGGTCAAGCATTTTTTCAAAGAGCTTAGTGTAACCGCCGGTCGGTAAATATTGATACTTGTCGCTAAAGTAGCGGTCATCAAAGGTGGTGCGCACCGGAATCCGATTGAGGACCGAGGCATCAAGTGCTGATGGATCTTTGTGCCACTGTTTTTTGGTGTAGTTTTTAAACATTTTTTCGTATAACACTTTGCCAACCCGAGCCAGCGCCGCCTCCTCACCGTTTTTGGGATTTTGGTTGGGGAGCTGGTGTTTTTTGAGCCATTGTTTCATTTCCTGTTCGGTTTTGAGTTTCAAGCCAAAGACTTTATTAACCGTGGTGATGTTGACCGGAATCGGCACAAGTTGACCGTCGACTTTGGCCAACACTCGGTGCTCGTAAAAATACCAGTCAGCGAAGCGATTGACGTATTCCCAGACGTCTTCGTAGTTGGTGTGAAACAGGTGCGCGCCGTACTTGGAGATAAGGATGCCGTCTTGGTTGTAAAAGTCGTAGCAGTTGCCGCCGATGTGGTCACGCTTTTCGATCACCAGCACTTTTTTGTCAAGCGAAGCATAGCGCTCAGCCAGTGTTGCTCCGGAAATACCGGCCCCGATGACGACGATGTCAAACATGTTTGTTAGCGATGATGGTTTTATATACCTCAACTAGTTGTTTGGTGGTTTCAGAGATCAAAAAGTGATGCGCGCTGGTAGTCGCTTGGCGCGAGAAACTGGCATAGCGCCGCCAGGGAAACTGTTGAATGGCTTTAGCGAAGGCTTTTGGCTTGGCTGGCAGCACAAAGCCATTGCTGCCGTGTTTGATGACTTCTGCTACATTGGGGTCTTGGACAGCAAACACCGGCAGACCGGCAGACAGCGCTTCCAGAATGTTGATGCCGATCGTATCGGTCTTTGAAGAATAGATAAAAAAATCAGCCAGACTAAACCAATCAGGCAGGTTTTCTTGGGGGAGAGGACCGGTAAAGAGCACGCGGCTATTAACCTTGAGTTGCTGACTCAATTTTTTGAGCGGCTCGGTGCTGATACCACCACCAACCATGACCAGGAAATATTTGGTTGGCAAAAGAGCAAATGTTTTGATGATGAGCGGGAGGTTTTTTTCGGGTACTTGGCGCGAAACATTGAGTAACACCGTTTTATCCAACGGGATTTGATGGTGCTGGCGCAGGGTTTGTTTACTCACTCTGACTTTCATGCGCTTGGTCAAACCGGCAGTAGAAACGTAAAAGACCGGTTTCTGGAAAGTTTTTTGCAATTGTTGTTGGTAGGTTTGGGTGGTAGCGATTAGTCCATCACACCGATTGAGGATGGTTTGGATTTTGGCTTTGACGATCTGGCTTAAGAATTTTTTAGGCAGGAACGAAGCGTATTGTTTGGCATAGTCTTCGTATCTGGTGTGGTAGGTAAAAACGAGGGGAATGTTTTGGTCTTTGGCGATCGATTGAGCCAAAACATCGATCAACACCGGTTGATGAAAGTGCACAATATCGAAGCGTTTTTTTGCCAGTTGTGGGATAGAAAACCTGGCAGGGACTGGAATGGGGTAATCTTTCTGAATCGGATTGGGAAGCGCAGGGAGCTCGATGTCGTCTGGGTGTTTTTTCTTTCGTTGCGGGTGATGAGGCATGATAACGGTGACTCGGTGCTTTTTCCGACGCAATTCTTGGACGGTGCGGTACGTGGAGATAGCCACCCCGTTGAGGCTGGGAGAGTAGGTGGTGGTGACCATCAGGATTTTCATAAACTCAGGGGTCATTATAGCAATGATAAAGTAAGTTTTAGGCTTGCTATGCGTCCTATAAAATAGTAGAATTCGCCGAGTAAGTTTTCTATCGTAGTAATTTGACCGATTAGTCAAGCTATTACCGATAACAGTATCATCTGCCCGACCGTGATGAAGTAGGTGGGATCTGGTGGTTTAACCACTATGCTTTGAGGCGGCCAAGCAAAGTAAAGTATGAGTACGAATACCAGCGAGCAGACAGAAAAACAGCGCATTGCCGTGGTGAAGTTTGGTGGTTCGTTTGCTACCGATCCAGAAACAGGAGTAATCAAGCAGGACTATTTTGAGGATTTTTTCCGCACCTTTGCCTCGGTTTTGCTTGAGCACTATGCCAAAATTGGTTTGATTATTGGTGGTGGGCCAAGGGTTCGCCGAGACCAAAGGGCTGCTGGCGATATTTCTTCGGGTGCCAAAGATCGGTTGGCTAAGCATATGATGCTTGAGAATGCTGAGGTGTTGCGTCAGCTGGCCGGCTCACATGGTTTAAAGGTGGCATCGGCAGTGCCTAACAGTCCTGCGAGGGCTGCCGCTTTGGCCCGCGACCACACTCACGATGTGATCAGCGCCAGTTGGCTTAAAGAGGGGCAGTCTTCCGATACCTCGGCGGTTTTGTTATTACAGTTGTTTGCTCAAGAACTAGCTCGAACCACAGACCCGAAAGACATTGAGTTATTGGCAATGATTTTGTCCAATGTGTTGTTTATCTGCACGGCTGACCCAAAATTGGATAAAAATGCTCGACCGATTAGTTTTGCCACTTTTCCAGCTTTGATTGAGAGAGGTGTTTTATCGAAAAACACCGACGATTTTAGGCCAGGGATGAGTGTGCCGATTGACCCGGTGGCAGTTCACGATCTGCTGGAATTGGAAGAAGCAGGCCACGTGCCAGTAGTCTATTACACTGATGGTCAACAGACCAATTTTCCCAGTATTAACTCAATCTTAAAAGGTGAACCGTTTGATGAGAACAATCCCAGGAACGGCACTCGCATCAGAGGGGGTGTGCCTGACCACAGTATCATTTTTTACAAAGATCCCGCGAATCCTCGCCAAGAACCGGCGCGCTAAATCTCATCGACGTTATGCGTTTTTGATTCTCTGAACCCGGCAGAGGTAATCCTCACGAATTTGGCGTTTTGCTGTAACTCCTTGATAGTAGTAGCGTTGCAGTAACTCATGGCGGAGCGCAGACTGCCCAGTAGTTGGTAAATAATGTCTGAAACCCCACCTTTGTATTCGATGAGTGATTCCACTCCTTCTGGCACGATGGTATTCAGCCCGTTTTTGAGCGTACCGGTGCGCGCACCCCGATCCACCTGTGAGCTGAAAGAAGCTGAGCCGCGGTGAACCTTAAATTTGCGGTTGTTGCGGACGATAATCTCACCTGGACTCTCGTTGGTGCCAGCAAACCAACCAGCCAGCATGATGGTGGAAGCGCCGGCGGCCAGGGCCTTGGCGATATCGCCAGCGTAGTTGGTGCCGCCGTCGGCAATGACCTTGACCTTGGTGCCTTTGGCGGCCGCGGTGCACTGCATTACGGCCGTGAACTGCGGGACACCAACGCCAGTGACCATGCGGGTGGAACAAATGCCGCCCGGGCCGATGCCGACTTTGACGGCGTCGACACCAGCCTTAATGAGGTCTTTGACTCCTTGGGGTGTGGCAACGTTGCCGCCGATAATTTGGGCTTGGTGGTAGGTCTTACGCAGCGCGGCGATGGCTTCTAGTGAGGCGGCGTTTTGGCCATGAGCGACGTCGACGACCAGGACATCAGCGCCGGCCGTGAGCAAGGCGCCAGCGCGTTCCAAGTAGTCACCAACCACCCCAACGGCGGCCCCGCAGCGCAGGCGACCGAGTTCGTCCTTGGTGGCCAGTGGCTGTAGTTCATAGTTTTCGATTGATTTAGCGGTAATCAGGCCGGCCAGGGTGCCATCACGCTTGATAACCGGCAGTTTCTCAATCTTGTACTTGGCAAAGAGTTTTTTAGCTTTGTCTTTGGTGGTGCCTGGAGGGACGGTAATTAAGCTTTTCAGGGGCGTCATTACTTGTGAAACCTTTTGGCTGTGATCAGTCTCAAAAATGACATCGCGGCGGCTGACTAAACCCAGCAGTTTATTTTTCTGATCGACCACCAAATAACTGCTGACCCCATTAAGGGCAATGTTCTCAATGATGTGACGAACTGGTTTGTCGGGATGAGTAGTGTAAGGATTGTCGATAAAAAAGCCCTCGAAGCGAGCCACTTTATCAACCTCTTTTACCTGATCTTTAATAGTCATAAAGCGGTGAATGACTCCCAAGCCTCCGGCGCGAGCCATGGCGATCGCCATCTGGCTTTCTGTTACGGTGTCCATGTTGGCGGACAGGAAAGGCAAGGCCAGTTTGATTTTACTGGTCAAGTAGGTGGCGGTATTGGTATCAGCGCGGTGTTTGATGCGCGAGCGCTGGGGCACGAGTAAGACATCGTCGTAAGCCAGGGCGAGTGGAATATTGGATTGGGTGGGCATTTATTTCCTGCTAATGGTTTGTCGTCGGTCTGGTCCGACAGACACGTACTTTATCGGAACGTACAACTGTTTTTCAAGGTACAAAACATAACGTCGACAGTTGACAGGGAGTTTGTCCCAGCGCTTCACAGTGCTGATGTCCTCCTGCCAGCCGGGGAAGTTGACGTAGCCTTTGGCAGTCTTGATTTTGAGGGTTTTCAAGCCGCTTAACACGTCCAATTTAGTCAGGATAATCGAGTTGATACCACTCAGGCGGCCAGCGTGTTGGAGTATTGGCAAATCGAGCCAACCACAACGGCGACGTCGGCCGGAAACAGTGCCAAATTCATGGCCTTTTTCCTGGAGGTAATCGCCAATTTTGGTTTTAAGTTCAGTGGGGAAGGGGCCGTTACCAACCCGCGTTGTGTAGGCTTTGACGATGCCGACGACGTTGAGCGCCATCGGTGGTAGGCCAATGTCGGGCAGCGCCGAAGAAGCAAGAGTGTGGTAGGCGACGGTATACGGGTAGGTGCCAAAGACAAAGTCGAGGGAAAAGCCTTGAGCGGTCTCGAGGAGAAAACGCTTTTTGGGGAGATGATCAAGAGTGTACTCGGCCACTGACAGCAAGTATGGCTTGAGTTTCCGCCCGTAGGCCACATATTCTTGGTAAACTTTTTCAAACTGGAGTGGGAATTGCTGCTGGTAGGCGTTAACCACTCGGCGCTTCTTCAAGTCCCAGTTGGCTTTTAACTTTTCCCGTAACACTGTCGGTTGGACAAGCTCTTCCATCCGGATGCCGGCGCGGTTGGTGCGGTCCTCAAACGAAAAACCAATCCCTAGTCCCAGTGAGCCGGTCTTGGCTTTGCCTTTGCTGGCTTCAGAAGCGCCGTCTAACGCCTGGTGGTAAGGGAGGACCACATGACAGCGAGGGTCGATGCCAAGGTCGAGTTTGACGCCCAATTGTTTGATTTGGTCAATTTCTTGGAGCATGACTTTGGGGTTGATAACGACGGCTTGAGCGATTAGGACCTTTTTGCCATGGAGCGCTGCGGAGGGCATCAGTTTGAAGTGCAGGGTGGTGTCACCGACCTTGACGGTGTGGCCGGCGTTGTTGCCGCCATTAAAGCGAATGGTGACGTCGAACTTATCGGCCAATAGGTCGATCACCTTACCCTTACCCTCATCACCCCACTGCAGGCCGGTAATCAAGGTTGGTTTCATTGGTATGCCTTTTGGTAGCGAGCAATAGCTTGTTTAGCCAGTTTGGTCGAAGTTTTAGCGAGTGTCTGTGGAGTTAGTGACAACACATAGACTTGGTCAGCGGTCTCCAGTTTCAGCGAACCGATTAATTTAACCCATTCTTCTCTGGTAAAGCGCTGGCCGCGAGTTTTGTTTTTCAGCAGTTCATAGGGTTTTAGATACCCTTTGGTGCGCAGGTAATTTTGCACTGGTGCGGCTAAAATCTCCCAATGTTGATCAAGGTCTCGCTCGAGTGTTACTCGGTTTGGTGTCAGTCGCTCCAGGGCTTCGATCAAGCTTTGCCAAGACAGGTATGAATAGCCAAAAGCGATGCCGAAGCTGCGGCGCACAGTGGTGTCGGACAGGTCGCGCTGCAGGCGGGAATGAAGAAATTTCTGGCTGTAAAAACCCAAAAGAGCGTTGGCAAGTTGAAAGCCACCCTCGGCTCCCTCCAAGTAAATGGGGTTAATCTTATGCGGCATGATGGAAGAACCGACCTCGCCGGTTTTTTTGGTTTGGACAAAATACTCAAAGCTGATGTACCACCAGAGGTTTTGGGTAAGATCCACGGCGGTTTCCTGCAGAATTTTCAGTTGACTGAAGTATGAAGCGAGGTGTTCGTAAGGGGCAATTTGAGTACTGATGGGGATGGGTTCAAACCCCAGTGATTTGATGTAGGCAGCCAGCAAGCTGGGCCAGTTTTTACTTTGGTCCAGCGCAGCCTGATCGGCATACGAACCAACGGCGCCACCGAGTTTGCCATAAAACTTGGTTGACTTGAACTGATCGAGGGTAATCTGGAATCGTGAAAGATATACGGCTAATTCTTTTCCCAATGTCGTGACGCTGGCCGGTTGTCCGTGGGTGCGGCCAAGCATCGGGATATTTGCTTTCTCGGCTACTCGAGCTAATTGATCGAGGGCTTTCTTAACCAGTGGGAGTAAAACTTCTCGATGATAGTCCCGTAGGAGTAGGCCGTAAGCCAGGTTATTAACATCTTCTGAAGCCAAGGCCCAGTGCAACCACTCCTGGTGGGACTTGAGGCCAAGTTTTTGGAGCTTAATTTTGAGGTAATACTCCACGGCTTTGACGTCGTGGTTGGTGGAATGCTCGATGGTACGCACCTCTCTTATCGCTGATTCATCAAATTTTTTATGGATATTGAGTAACTTTTGTGACTGTCTTTTAGTCAAATTGGGGGCGACCCGAATTTTTACCAAATAGAGTAAGTAAGTGAGCTCCACATAGACGCGGGCACGGTTGAGTGCATATTCGGAAAAATACTGCGAAAGGGGTGCAACTTTGTGGTAGTTACGACCATCCAGCGGCGAGATAGCCAAGAAGTTGGGTGCGGTTTTTTCCCAACTGGAAGATTTGACGATTGTTTTTACCATCACTTTTTACTTTCAACTTTTAACTTTTGACTTTCTCTCCAGAGCAAAAAGAGGAGCAGCGGTCCGAGTGACCAGCCGTCTCGGATCTGCCCGTCGTCAATAAGCTGTTTGATTTCGTTCACGGTTTTAATAATGGGGATAGTGGTTTCTTCATCAGTGTTTTGAGTTGGCTCGGCAACCTTTACTGGATCGATGGCCAAAAAGATGCGGCCGATGTCGGATTGAATACCAATGTCGGGCATGAACGGTCCTAAATCAATCAGTTTTTTCGCCTGGTAACCGGTTTCTTCCAGCATTTCTTTACGCCCGGCTGCTTCAGGTGTGAAACCGTCTTCGATGGCGCCACCGGGAAACCCGAGCGCTATTTTGTGCACTGGGTGACGGTACTGTTGGGTCATTAAGATCGAATCGTTTTTGGTGAAGTATGGCACGACCATCACGCCGGGATGGCGTTTGGCCACATAGCTGTACGAGTATTGGCGATTTTGACCGAAGGTGAGGGTATCGACTTTAACTGTGACCCACTCGTTTTCAAAGGCGACTTGTGAGACGTGTGATCGTGGCTTTCTCACCGGGACGGGGTAAGTGTAACACAGAAATTCAAGGAGGAAACTATCAGTAATGAGAAAAAGAGCAGCTATTTTTCGGGAGTTTTGATAAATGACCGATTTTTGTATGCAGGAATTACATCAGCGAGAAGAGAATCCCCTGTTGTTGACGCTCCAAGAGGATGAATGATTGGGACGTCTTTAACAGGAACGTCCACTCCCTCGATGTTACAGGCGTGGAAGATAACAGCGGCGTAAGTTTTTGGATCGTTGTACATCTCAACTATTTCTTTGGTAAAGACCCGATTGCCAGCTCTTTGGACTGTATAATCGCCCTTTTTAACGGTATCGTAGTACTGCTCGCCCATAATATGTTCTGGTTTCCCGCCGCCGTGGCCATCGACAATGACCAATTCAGTGCCTTTTCCTTGAGCTAGAAGTTCATTAAATTCCTCTTGCAGTTCTTTTCGTTCTGAAAAGATGTTTTGAAGGATGTCCGTGAAGACTCGAGCCTTTTTTTCCTCTGGTGAGTTGTTTGGACCACCCATATTGATGGAGTGAAGGAAGGCAAAGAAATCTAATAGATTGTCTTTTTGACTGGCTGTTCTGAGTCTATCAAGGGGTTGTCTGGCCAGTAACCGAGACTTGGTTCGCCAGTCGGTTTTTATTGTTCTGTACTTGATAGGGTATATAGATTGCTGAGGGGCAAGATCAAGGTAAATAATGCCGGCAATTCTCTCTGGAATATCTATTCTTACACCATACGCTCGTTTTACAATTTTTCTAATGGTCTTAGAGATGGGGATATATGCTTCTACTGCCCAAGCTGGTCCCTCTGGTCCATCAAAGCGTACACCCCTCTCTACTAATCCGGTTTGAGGCTCGGTACCATACTTTTCCTTAATTCGTTTATCTCTTTCTGTTGGAGTTATTTCCAGAGGCATAACCTCTTTCGGTTTGAGTCTTAAAACTCTGCCTTTTCGCGGAAACCCCCAAGCTTTTTCTGGTGTTTTGGCTTGATATTTTTCAGCTGCTGGTTGAGTAGCGGAAGTTTCGTTCATTTACTGTATTTATCAGTGTAAAAGTTGTGGGGTGATGATACAAGCTGGAGCGTCGGCCGAGGGTACAGCTTGGTGAGCGATATAAACTAAATAAACTACGAGGTTATACTTGGAAGTAAGCAAAATTCTTGGGAAAATCAAACTTTCCTTAATAAAGGAAGCATTTTTTCTGAGTGAACTGGGCAGAGGGGAGCGTTTTTTTCAGCAGCGCTTTGAAAGGCGTTGTAGTACGTTTTCATGTCTGAATCCTGTTTAACTTCGATTTCGAAGGTTCTTCCTGGAGCCATTTCTTGACAACCAGCGGTGTATTTTTGGGGACAGTAATAATAATCAACTCTATACAATTCGATCTCTTTTGCTGAGCTTTCTTCAGGGGATGGATTGATCATTTCTTCTCCACTCGGAAGCCGAGATACCCAATGAAAATACTGACGGCCAGAGCTAGTTCTGATTATACATAAATACTAGTTTTTACTTTTAGTTATTTTTACCCGTAAGTTCTAAAACGAATCACAACCCCCTCGTACAATCTGTTATAATCTCCCCCAATGAATCACGTTCAATTTAAGTCTAGCGCTTATTGTTATCCCCAAGTCTAACTTCGGGGAAGTGATTTATTTTCAACAAACAATCAAACAGCAATACCCCGAAGTCTTCGGGGTTTTTTGTTGTCTTAAGTATTTTTCAGAGAATTGAGGAGAGCAAACAACCTTGAAAAAGTTTTATTTGCTCTAGTGAACCGCCGAAATTGCTTCGGATTGGTTCGCTCTTTCACAGAGAAGATGCAGGCTTTTCTGACCAAATTTTCTTGTATAAGGAGATGAAATGGCAGAAAACAGACTACCGACCCAAAAAGAGGCGTTGGATCAATTACAAGCTAAATATCCTGGTTGCCGTTTTGAAGTTACAACTGCCACACTTTACTCAGCCACTGGGTGTAGGGGGCAATGGGGTGGAGCTCATATTGAAGTACAACCTCCAAAGACTCAGTATTTTCTGGATGTTTTTGATGGGGATAAAAAAGTGGATTCAATTCAAATCAGACAACCATAAAACGTTCAATAATCTTGAGTAGTATTACAAAAAAAGGAAGCCTGCATCTTCCTTTTCCTTTTGTTGTTATAATCTCCTTCGTGAGCGGTTATCTATTTGCACTTATCAGTTCGGTTTTTTTTAGCCTCTACGTTGTTCCCAGAAAACTCAGCAAACTTTCCCCGGTGGTTTTCAGTTTTTTTATGGCTGTGGGTTTTTCGGTTTGTTCATTGGTTTTATATCTCTTTAAACCATTGTTAGGTTTTCAAGAATCATTTTCGCCTATTTTATGGTGGTCAGTCTTGGCTGGCTTGATCTGGGCAGGATCATTTGTATTGTTTGTCGGTTCGATTGATTTAATTGGTCTTTCTAGATCCAATCAATGGAAAAATTTACAAGGACCAGTAGGAGCAGTGTTGAGCCTGGTGGTTTTAAAGGAATTTGCTACCACCAATCCTGTATTTGCTTTACTGGCCGCTGTAGCAATTTTTCTATCAGCGATATTTTTCACTACTTCATCCGAGACAGCAAAGAAAATTAATATCAGAGGAGTATCTTTGGCATTACTCTCAGCCTTAGGGTTTGGGTCAGTTGCTGTCATTCAGAAATACGTCACCTCTCATGTCGGCGTGTACTTGCAACAAGTCGTTTGGAGTTTGGCTATTGCCGGCAGTATTGCTACCTATATTTTATTGAGAGGAAAAATTAGTGAATTGCGAAGAGCAGTAAAAAGAGAAGTATGGGTAGGTTTGTCAGCTGGCGTTCTATATCTGGGTGCAAGCTTGTTTCAACTTTTCTCATATCAACATTTAGCCGCCTCAATTGCTTTTACCATGATTCAAACCAGCGCCTTATGGACAATCGCCATCGGCATTTTAGTATTTAAAGAAATTGATTTAAAAAAGCATTATGGAAAAGTAAGCTTGGGATTGATATTGGCCATTATTGGCATTATTTTGCTGGTTTTTGCGAGAAAGTAAAACTTCATGCCACAATACCACCCCGTTACCTCAAAAATTCTAGATTTGCTCAAGGCTGGCGGTTACTGGTTTGAGACTTTTGAGCATGAGCCAGTGAGGACGAGTGAGGAGGCAGCTAAGGTGCGCACAGGTTACTCACTGGAGCAGGGCGCTAAGGCGATCATTATTCGGGTAAAACGCAGTCAGCAGGATAAAGAGTTTCTGATGCTAGTATTGCCTGGAGATAAGCGTTTTGATGGAGTCAAACTCAAAGCCTTGCTGGGTGCCAAGGACATCCGTTTTGCCACCACAGAAGAGGTGGGGAAGCTCACTGATGGAGTTGAACCAGGAGGTGTTCCACCGTTTGGCAATCTGTTTGACTTAAAAGTGATTGTGGATCCCAGTCTCATGAAGCTGGAAAAAATTGTTTTTAACGCCGGCGATCGGCGGTTTTCGGTGGCGATGAAGGCAGAAGATTATCGAAAAATAGTAAAACCAGAAATTACGGAGATTGTTTAAGCAAAAATGTTAAACTGTTAACATGCCCAAATATCCCTCTAAACAAGATAAAGAGTTGGTTAATGCTCTCACAAAATTAAAGAGTGAGCGAGAAATTGCTGGTTTTTTGAGGGATTTGCTGACGCCAGCAGAGATTGAAGAGTTTTCCCGACGTTTTCAGATTGCCAAGTTGCTGTGGACGACGGAGAAATCGTATCTGGAGATTGCGAAAGAAGTTGGCACTAGTACAACAACAGTGACGAGAGTAGCGCAGTGGTTATATCGTGAGTCGTGGCAAGGTTACTCAACCGTACTGGAGAGAATGTACGGCAAGTCAAAGAGATAAATATATTAACGTATTAACATATTGACATACAATTAATTTCCCCTATAATAGGGCGCATGTTAAATAAAGATGCGCAAGTTTTAGTCAGCTATCACACCCTCTCTAAGAGCGGGGTGATTTAACGTGCAGTAAAAATAAAAAGTCAAACAGTCATCACCCCGCTTCGGCGGGTTTTTTGATGGCTGTTTTTTGTTGTCTCTAGTAACTAGCTATTAGAGAGAGCAAAAAACTTTTCACAAGTTTGAGCTCTGGTGAACCATCAGAATAAGCTCTGACAGGTTCGCTCTTTAATAGAGAAGATGCAGGCTTTTCTAGTTAACCCACTATCAGCCTAGGAGGCTCACAAATGATTACGATTTTTCTCAAGTTGTCGTTTGGTGTTAAAAAAGCCAATGACGACCAAGTGACTCAAAAACAACCTGGAAAACGTTCAGCAGTTGGCGGACCGATGCCAGTGGGTCATGATGACGGTGATGGTTTAGGTCGGGTTTTTGTCAGCAGAGTTGCTGACAGTTCCTACGACCCTGAACGCCACAATATTCACTAAAATGATCATGGGATTGCACCCTAGAGATGGCAAGGGATACTCTATGAGAGAAACTTTTGCAGGCGTTTTAGCTGCAGGAGTATTTTTCATAGTGATGGGATTGTCTTCAAAAGACAGCTTTGCGTTGAGGCTTGGTTTTTCAGGATTAGCGATTTTAATTCTATTCCTGATAACCTGGCAGATAAAACGGAAAGTAAACTCTTCATAAAGAATAGAGTTCCAACCAAAAGGAAGCCTGCATCTTCCTTTTCCCTGTATAATTTCCTTGGTGAAAATCAATTCTTTAGCTCTCGCCAATACTTTTGCTTTGATTGATTTAGTGCTACATCCGCTTTTTCACCTCTGGGGATGGTTGGCTCCTCAATCGTACGAGATGGTGATGTCAGAATTTGTGATTGGTTGGCAGTTACGAGTAACGGAGCAATTTACACCGAAATTTTTTGTGTTTTGGTTTTTGGAAGTTTTGGTTTTCTGGTTTTTAGGCTATGTAGGAGCTGAGCTTTACAACAGGTTGAATAAATCAAAATAGTTTTTTTCAGGTTAACAACAATATCCCCGCCAACCCCAACCCGGCGCCGAGAAGTTTTTGGCTGAGGTGATGGCGTTCTTTCAGCAGCAGAATTCCTAGGAAAA
The DNA here is from genome assembly GCA_001002135.1 of Candidatus Pacebacteria bacterium GW2011_GWA1_46_10. Lineage (GTDB taxonomy): Bacteria > Patescibacteriota > Microgenomatia > UBA1400 > PJMF01 > UBA10119. Next base: position 59,888 of record LCLP01000003.1, on the reverse strand, counting down.
CCGGCGTGATGAAGGACAGGCTTTTGTACATCGGCATCACGATCGAGACACTGCCGCTCTTTAATGCTAGGAGAATTAAAGCAAAGCTCAAAGTACTTAAAATGGAAGTCAACCAGAGCTCTTTGGGATGTTTTTTCATCAGTAATTTGGTTTCTGTCGGCAGCCCTTTTCTGAGGGCAAACACCAACCCTACCAGCAAGTTGTTGATGAATACATAAGTAAACGGCGAAAAATCCTGCAGGATAATTTTGTCCAAAATCATGGTAGGAGCGCCCATCACCGTGGACAGTAAAGCAAAAATCAGACCAAGACTAAGCGTGAGCTTCATCTTTCTGACCGAGACCACCAAGCTGCCAAGAAATACCAACAGTAGGCCTAGCAGCGATTTAGTCGAGTATGGTTCGTGTAGCACCACGATCGCCCCCAGCGAAGCCAGCACTACCGTCAACCGCTGAATGATTACCACTGTGGAAGCATCCTCCAGCTTGTACGCTTTGAAAGTGAAGTAGACAGTGAACGCGTAGGCGACTACTGAGATGGCAATTAGCAGCCAGTAAATAGGGTTAGTGGTGATGTGAAAGTCGATAAACAGCAGTGGAGTGGCGACAATCGCACTGAGCAGCTGAATGGCCGCAGTATAGGTAGTAGCCCGGAACCCTTTGGCAGACAAGGTTTTGTTGATGATGACGGAGAAACCTTTGGATAGCCCAGCAGCGGAGAGAATAAGGAAAGTGGAAAGCATTTCTTTCCATTGTAGGCGTGAAGGAGCGGTGAGGCAATTTTCCTTGTATAATTTTCCTGATGTCGCCAGACCAATCAGAAATCACCAGTAAAGAAAGCATTAGCAGGCAGTTGGCTTATACCGCTGAGTTTAAAAGTTTTGTTGGGGATCATCCTGGTACACTGACAAAAGTGCGGGTGATGATTAAGGCTTTACTACATGATAAAAAGGGCGCACGAGCAGAGGAATCTGGCATTGTGGTGGAGAAAGTACAGCCGTCCCCGTATTTTAAGGTGACTTTGGCAGATAAAAGCTTTTTTGTGAAAGTTCGGCGCCATATTATGACGGGAGAGAATTTGGAAGAGTTTCGGGCTTTGGCTCGACTGAAGGAAATGTACAAGGATAATCCCAAAGTGGAAGTAGTGAATTTTCAACTGGCTTTTACTAGCTGGAATGAAAATTACTTTGTGGCCGAGTGGGATGATCGTTTGGTTAAGAATTTAAACACTTATCTGAGAGAACTGGCGGAAACCAGTCAACAAACTGCTGATAATACTGCACTCCAAAAACATGTTAAAGATTTGGGAAGTAGGGTAAATGAGATCGCCCGACAACTTGAGCAAGCTGGTTTTTATGACTATGGCCCGGTCAATATGGCTTACGATCCTCAAACCGACACCATTATTTTATTTGATATTTTGTTTCACAGGCAGAATCAATCGGAATAGTTTCCCCAAAACAATCAAGTAAGTAAACTCCTTTTGTGTGGCATTGACACCGATGCCTGTGTGCTGGCCTCGGCGTATGAAGCGTTTGATTTAGGGTACGAAGTGAAGGTTTTAAAAGATTTGTCCAGAGGGCATGATGGGCAAGAGTATGTCGCGGCGGCTCGCAAACTGATCGATATAAATATTTAGATCGATTAACTAATCTTTGATTTTTTCAAACACCCCAAAATACAGTGGCAGGCTGATGAGTAGTAAGCCGATGTAAGCCAATATCGTGCTTAAGATAATGCCAAACGCTGGCAGCAAGAAGTAATTCAAAATGGCATATATCCCAATAGTAGTAGTGGTGCTAATAAGAACATTTTTGGCAATGAGCCTGGTGAATTCTGTGCCGCCTGATTTAATAGTGACCAAGAAAGTAGAAACAGTTAGGGCGAGGAAGGTGCCGAAGATACCACCCCAAGTGGGTCCAGCTAGTTTACTGATCAACACGATGGCGCTGATCACCGCACCGCTTAATGTGGCTTTAAGTCACAGTGGTGTTTTGACAATTTTGGCTGGAATGAGTTGATGATTGATTGGCAGTTTTTTAACAGCATAAACAATACTTAGAGTAACTAATACCAACCAAACAAAAGCAGAAAGATAAATATCCCTGACTGGGAAAGCAGCGGCCAAGCTGGCGAAAAGAAGCCAGATAATCAGTGAAAAAATGAGTCCGACACTAAAACTCTTTTTTGTGAGCCATAAATATGTTAGAAAAAAAGTGCAGTATAAACCACTACTGTATGGCATGATGACCGCGGCCGTCATCGCGGCAGGAACGCCTTGGGTTAAACCAATAAAAAGCAGGCTGACTACGGCGGTGGAAGGTAACCCAACGATTAAACCACCCAATTTACCACTCACCCGCTCAGCAATTGTGGTGGCAACCGCTACCCAAACGATACCGACAAGTAGTGAAAGCAACCATTTGGCAATAAACGGATCCATACCAAAAGTATAAACTGACTATCTGCTAAAATGCACGTAACATCATGCCTGATGAAATAAATCTCCAATACACCACAATCAAGACCCCTTTACCTGATTTTATTTATGAAGGTCTCAAGCACTATTCCGCCGGCGCGAATACCTATCGACCACAACCACCAGAATTGATTGAGAAACTAGCCAAAAAACATCACGTTCCCAGGGAAATGGTTTACTTAACCGCTGGCACGGATGAAACTATCCAGATTTTTGCCCTGGCGTATGGCAGTAATGCGTATGTTTTTACGCCAACGTATAGCGTTTACAAAGATGTAGAGGAATTTGGTGGCAAGTTGACGCGGATTAATGTTGTAAAAAATGATCAGTATGTTATTCCAACCGGCAAGATTGCTGACGCTAGCCTGATTTACTTGGCAAACCCCAATAATCCCTCTGGTTTTACCTCAAAAGAAAAGGTGATTGAGCTGATTGAAAATAACTCTCAAGCAATTGTTTGTGTTGATGAAGCCTACAGTGAATTTGCGCCTGAATTATCGGTAATGGATCAAGTGCAAAAGTATTCACACCTGGCAGTCTTTAGAAGTTTTTCTAAAGATTACGCCATGGCTGGTAATAGGATCGGGTATTTCGTTGCGCACCCAAACATTATTAATGTGGTGAAAAACAAAACCCAGTGGGCCAATGTGTCGTATTTATCAGTTGGGGCGGCGATGGTTGTCTTAGATCATGAAGCATATTTTAAGGAAATCAGGGAGGATCTTAATAGTAGGCGAGAGGATTTAGCCAAATTTCTTGAGGAAAAAGGTTTTGCTTTACTGCCTTCAAGGATTAACGCGGTATTAATTACTTTTTCTTCTAAAGAAAAGGGCACGCGCTTTGCAGAGTTTTTAAAACAAAATCACTTTGTCATTAGTCATGGTAATGGCAACAGCAATATTGGTTTGGACGAGTCGTTTGTGCGAATTTCCATTGGTACAGAAGAGCAGCTAACTGTCTTGAAAAAAGTGGTTGCAGACTATAAGTAAACTTTGTAATAAAGTGATCAAAAACAGAATTTTTGCTTTACTTTGAACTATTTTGATGTATAGTAATAAACATGTTTGGTCGAAAACCAAATCCAGAACTAGGGAACTCGCGACCGTCACGAGCAGTTGCTGATGCATACAATCAAGCGCTGCAGGAGGCGAGTGAGGAGTTAGAAACAGCTAGGATAGCGGCAGAGAGAATTGTAATTGCCGCACCGATTAAAAAGCTGGAAGAAAACTCTCACACTGTTGCTGGTCAATCAGGTGGTGTTACATAAGCTGGCCAAGTAAGTTTAGGTAAACATTTTTTGCAGTCGTTTTTGGATAGTTTTCATTGTTTTCGGTGGCAGAGAACCAAGCACAAATTTCACGCGTCTGGTGTCAAGAGTTCTCAAGTACCACAGCATGGTGTAGCTTTTTTCTCTTAAAAAATTAACGTCAGTAAGCTCTATTTCTAAGGAGTTTTTTTTGCGTGGTTGGCGAGTACTTAATGGCGAAATAAGGACAAAGCGTTTGTCGGCATTTTGAGCGACATCACTGACGACTATTGCTGGTCGGTATTTTTTCAGTTCGTTACCAGAACTGGGATGGAATTTGATCAGCAACACTTGACCAGCTTTATACATTTCGCTCTCTTTCCTCTAGGTACTCCCATAAATCATCCAGATCTGATTGCTCGCTGTCCACCAACATATCCAATTCTGGGTTATCAATAAACCGCAGTTTTCGCACAATGGCGTCGAGGGCTAATTTCGTCAGCAGTTGACTCCGGTTTACATCTGGAAATAGGGCATCGAGAGTTTTTACCACGGCTTTGGGCATTTTGACTTGGATGCGTGTATCAGTAGGTAAGGCATGATACTGAGCGGCCTCAGCCATGTCGCGCAGTTCGAGCGCTTGCTGGGGAGTAATTTTGTAGGTCGCTCGCTTTTTCATACACACGATTATACACACCAAAAATCAATTTTGTAAGAACAATTTAAAGTCGATACAATCGCACGTCATTGACGGTTTTGACTGGTTTGAGAGTGGGGAATTGAAAATAATTAGATACGAACTGCGAACCTTTTTTCATCTCCTTTTTTACTTTTTTCTCAAGTCTGCGCATTACATAGCTGGTACCATAAAAAAACACCACGTCGTACTGAGAAAGGTCGATGTCCCAAAAACTCTGTTTGAGAATTGTCAATTTTTTGGTTAGTCCTGCCCGAGCAATGTTTCGGCGGCTGCGGCGAACGAGAATACCGTTAATCTCGACACCAACACCCTGCAAGCCGAATTTTTCGGCCAGGGCAATCAACACCTTGCCGTCGCCGGAACCAAGATCAATCACTTTTGAGCGCTTAGTCAACTTGGGGAGGGAGAGCATCGTTGCCAATTTATCGTCGGCACTGGGGACAAACACCGGCCCGTGAAACATTGGAATTAGAAATGAGATTTGGTACCCGAAAATAAGGCAAATTACGGCCAACAATAAACTGAGAATGATGATCACCAGCCACTCGATAACTGTCACACTGCATCAGTATACTCACTGACTAGGAAGTTGCACCAGTCTCGATTTGTTTGGTCAATAATGGTGGTCATTTTTTTCCCGAAGTAAGGGTTTTAATGTACAATGAGTTACTGTGTCAGAAAACGAATCTAGTAAGCAGTTTACCTCAGGATCAACAGAAGAAGAACCACAATCGTCCACGTTTTCTCAGTTTAGTGAGAAAACGCAACGTTACCTTCGGGAGCGTTTCAAAAATGAGGAAACACTTGAGTTAAAGCTAAGTTTATTAACAGAAGCTGGTTTTGGTGATCCCACCTCATTGATTGAAAGATTTCCCAACCTTATAGCTCTCGATATCAAGAGGGTGGTTGGAGACTTAAAAGGAGCTGGTTTCAATGACCTTGTTTCTTTAATTACGGAATTTCCACAATTTGCAGGGTATAACATTGGCAGAGTGAGGAAATACCTTAGACTGGTAAGGGTGATTAATAAGGTACTTAATCTTGATTATGAACCGGTGGCGTTCGTCGAAAACTTTCCTCGTTTGCTTAGCTTTTCAGTAGATGAATTGCTTTTCTTTTTAAGAGTTAGTAGTCATTATAGATTTTCGGAAAAAAACTATTACTCTGTTTTAAAATTTAATCCTTTTCTTGTCTTTGGTGACATTTTGAATAATCCCACCACTTTACATGGTATTACTACTCGTATTGTCAGACTTTCGAAAGCAGAAAAATTAGAGCGAATTGAGCAAGTAAAAGCTCTTCTGCCTGGCATCGATGATTTTTTGGAGCGAAAAAACTATACACCGGCACATAAAACTTTCCTGCGGCGCTTAGCAGCAAATCTTAGAAGGCTAGCGGCTAAGCGTTAAAGACAATTGATGTCTTTTTTAGTTTCATTTGAAAGATGGTTTATCGTTCAACAGCGCTTGCCGGGTGGTGCTGGAGAAACTTGATTTATAATCCTACTCATGAATCTTGCAGTTGGCATTGTTGGTTTTCCCAACGTTGGCAAATCCACGTTGTTTAACGCGCTCTTGCAAAAGCAAGTGGCGCTGGCGGCCAATTATCCGTTTGCCACCATTGAGCCAAACACGGGGATTGCCGAGGTACCGGATGCCCGGTTGGCGGTACTAGCTAAGCTGGTTGGCACGAGTGTCATTAAGCCGGCGACGGTTGAGTTCGTCGACATTGCCGGACTGGTGCGCGGCGCCAGCAAGGGCGCTGGTTTGGGCAATCAATTTCTCTCCCACATCCGAGAAACCGACGCCATTTGCCATGTGTTGCGGGCTTTTCATGATGAAAACGTGGTACGGGAAGGGGCAGTTTCGCCGGCAGAGGACTTGGTCGCGATCAGAACTGAGTTGCAGCTAGCTGATTTAGCTACATTAGAGAAACAGAAACCACCGAAAGGGGGAGTAGAAAAAGAGGCGTTTATTCGCTGGGAGTATATTGAAAAGTTTTTAAAAACCCTCCAGGCTGGAAGGAATATCATTTTTGATATATCGCACTATGGGGATAGTAAAATGGCCAACCAAATCGCCCGTGAACTCAATTTATTGACCGCTAAACCGGAGATTTACGTCATTAATGTCGGTGAAAACGACTTGAAAAATGAACTTGGCCGCTTGAGCGAGTGGGGGAGTAAGCTTGGCGTTGACCCCAGTCAGATAGTTATCATCAGCGCCAAGATTGAAAGTGAAATCGCGGCATTGTCGACCGATGACCAGGTTGAATACCTCAAGCAGCTAGGCCTGAAACAGAGTGGTTTGGCACGCTTGGCCGCGGTGGCTTATCACACCCTGCATCTGCAAAGCTTTCTCACTGCCGGCGAGAAAGAAGTCCGGGCCTGGACCATTCGCCAAGGCACCACCGCGCCACAGGCCGCCGGCGTCATTCACACCGATTTTGCAAAACACTTTATTATGGCCCGTGTTGCCAGTTTTGAGGATTTTGTGCAATACAAAGGTTGGAATGGCCTTAAGGAAGTAGGTAAAATCCGCCAGGAAGGCCGTGATTACGTAATGCGGGAAGGTGACGTAGTGGAGTTTGCGATTGGCAAATAGTAGGCTAACAATTAAATAACCGTGTCTTGTAAAATTGTTTGACCCAGTTGATACAGTTTTTTCATTTTAACCGGATCTTTTCGCTTGTGGCGACTGTCGCCCCACAAATCACCAATATATCGTTGGCATAAAACCGGTTTAAGTTCTGACCAGAAACTTTTCTGCTCGGTTGCAGGCAGTAGTTTTTGGTACTTCTTGAGGTATTGGCGGGCTAACTCTGGAGCGTCATGATCGTTGCGCAAGCGAATATAAAAATAGGCCACGTCGTAATAGAGTGGGCCGAAGGCGCCAGCATGTTCACCGTCAATTATGCCAACGGCACTGCCCAAGTCATACAGTTGCCGTGGCGCGAAATCACCGTGGTTGACACAGGTTTTGAGGTTGTGGCGTCTGTTTTTGATAATATTGAGAAACTCGGTCAAGTTCTCTGGAGTATGGTCAACCCACTCACGAGCGGAACGGAATAGGCGTTCACCAATTGGTTCATCCGAGCGCCGCTGTTGCATGAATTCACTTTGATCTGGGAGAGGCAAAAGACTGATTTCCCGATTGGCTTGGGTAATGAGCGCCAATTTCTGCGCGATTAGTGAAGTGTTTGAACTGTCACGTTCGATGAATGGTCGTTGGGTAAACCAATCAGCGATAAACCAGAACAGCCGCTGCCAAGTACCTTGAGCATAGTTGCTGGGAACCTTGAAATGTTGGCGGTAACGGTTGGGAACAGCGTTGACCGCCTCATTCCAGCGGTATTCGTTTTGGGTATAGCGAGCAGTTTTCAGGGTTGAAGCGAGTTTGAAAACAGCCGGTTTTCCCTGGTATTCACCAAAAGCCAGTAGGTGTCGCCATTCTTGAAAAACTTGAGTTGGTTTGAAATTGATCGTTTTTAGAAATTTGGAAATGGTGACTTGGTCAATGACTCGCTTACGTGGACGAGGAAAACGATTTTTTAACACCACGGTTTAAATTATAAAGGTTAATAAAAGAATAGAAAAAACCTATCTGGTATAATACCACCACTTAACAATAACTTGGTTTCTCCCGATACAATCGGGAGGCACAGCAAAGGAATCTCATGAAGCTGGTGACCACAGCCAAGACCAAAGCCTATGAGCTGACCTACTTAGCTCCGGGCAATATGACTGACAGCGAACTGAAAACAGTTCAGGAAACAGTGCAGGGTCTGGTCAAGAAACACAAAGGTAGTATGACTTCTGAGGACAGTTGGGGGAAGAAAACCCTGGCGTATGCGTTACGCAAGGGTGGCAAGACCCACACTGAAGCCTACTATCTTCATTTAGTATTAGAGTTTCCCACTGACCAAGCGCCGCTGTTTGAGCGCGATGTGCATTTGGATAATGACCTCATTCGTCATCTCTTTGTAGAAGCAGTTTTAAGGGAGGAACCAGTAGCAAAAGAGTAAGGTGTTACAGATACTGTTCGACTGACTCCGTATAGTCAAAAACAGTACAAAACACGCTCTCTCAAAGAGACGAAAGGAATATATGGCAGCACGCTCACTCAATAAAGCCATGCTGATCGGCAACTTAACTCGGGATCCCAATTTGCGGTTTACCCCGAATGGCACTGCAGTCTGTTCATTTGGCATTGCCACCAATCGATCTTGGACCTCCGCTGATGGCGGCGAGAAACAAGAACGGGTGGATTTCCATAACATTGTGGCTTGGGCCAAGTTGGCCGAGATTTGTGGTCAACTGTTACACAAAGGCGACAAGGTCTTTGTGGAAGGCAGGATCCAGACCCGTGACTGGAAAACCGAACAAGGCGATGATCGTCGGATTACCGAGATCGTCATCGACAACATGATGTTGTTGTCCAGTAGGGGGAATGGCGCGCCGGTGAGCGATCTGCCTGCCGATGACAGCGCAGGCGTCAGTTCAACCGATGACACGGCGACTGATGATAGCAAAAAAGGCAAAGGCAAAAAACGCGGCAAGAAAGCTGAAGTAAAAGAGGAACTGCCGGCTGATGAGGCAGTTGAGTCAGTCGAAGACGTTTCTGACGACATTCCATTCTAGAAGGAATACACATGTACGATCAAAAACCTGACTACGAACGAAAACCTCGCTATGAGCGCAAGCCCGTGGCCAAGGCCCCCAAAAGCCTGACGTTTTCGTATACTAAACCAGAGGAGCTGAAAAAATACCTCTCCCAGCAGGGTGGCATTCTGCCTCGGGCTAAGACCGGTTTATCACAAAAGCAACAACGCCGCTTGGCGACTGCCGTGAAACGCGCTCGACACCTAGCGATGCTACCGTTTACGCAGACCGTGTAGTCGGTTTTGCAGTACAACAACACCTCGTTTTTCGGGAAAAGACGAGGTGTTTGTGGTATATTAAGCTTGGTATTAAACGAAAGGAGGTGAGCAGAGTCTCTATCACTAGAGCGTGTGGTCCCGATAAGACGGAATCGAAATCGGGAAGACGAGGAAGAGGGATTTCTCCCGATACATCGGGAGAAGCTCGGACCCCCGCCATGGCGGGGAGCATCTACGGAGACCCTCTGGGCGAGTATACGTCCATAAATTGTGGGATGAAACCAACCGGTGACGGTTGACCAAAGTCTGACAACCAATATACAAAGACCCTCACTCACGGTCTTAAACTTCCATTTTTATCAGTAACAATAACTCTTTTAAGAGTCTATCTGTGTCGAAAGGATACGTATGTGCGGCATTATCGGTTTTAAAGGACAAGGTAAAGTCACTGATCAGTTAGTTGAAGGCTTGAAGCGGATGGAGTACCGCGGCTACGACTCGTGGGGTGTAGCAGCCCTGACAAAAAACGGTATTTTCCTCGAGAAAAAAGTCGGGGCGATCGGGGAAGGGAAACTGAGCCGGCCGCCAGCTGACGCCACGATGGGGATTGCTCACACGCGCTGGGCCACTCATGGTGGTGTAACGCAAGAAAACGCGCATCCGCATGCCTCGTCAGATGGTCGGTTTGTCGTCGCTCAAAACGGTATCGTCGAGAATTACCTGGAATTAAAGGCGATGCTCACCAAGGTTGGGTATCAGTTTAAAACTCCAACTGATACCGAGGTGATTGTTCATCTCATTCATCATCGACTCAAGCAAGCCAGCAGTTTTCGTGAAGCAGTCAGGCAAGCTTTCTTAAAACTGGCCGGCCGCAACACCATCATCGTCTTAGATCAGCAAACCAAAAGCATTGTGGCGGTCCGTAATGGTTCGCCACTGGTGCTGGGTCATTTACCCAAGGGAGTGCTGTTGGCCTCTGATACTCTGCCATTGGCCGGCAAAGCGGAGACGGTTACCTATATTGATGATATGCAGCTGGTGGTGGTCGATGGTGATGTTTCGTTTTACGACGTGAAGACTGGTAGAACGCTCCATCCCAAACGCCAAAAGCTTGATTTGGTGGAACAAAAAGTCGACAAAGAAGGCTATGACCACTTCATGCTCAAAGAAATCGTCGAACAGCAACACACGGTGGTGGAGGCAGCCAGTTACTCGGAAAAGGAATTGGTGCCGCTGGTGGCGGCTTTGAAGCATGCCAGGAACATCTATACGATTGGTTCCGGTACGGCTTCCTATGCGGCCGGTCAGGTAGCCTACTTCCTGCGCACCATCGCGCTCCTGCCTGCCCAGGAACTGCGGGCTTATGAGGTGGACAGCTATTTGCCGTTTTTTGATTCACATGACTTATTGATTGTGGTCAGCCAAAGCGGGGAAACGGCCGACACACTGGAGGCAGTGCGCAAAGCCCAGATTGAGCGGGTGAAGATTGCCAGCATTGTCAATATGATCGGTTCCACCTTGAGCCGCATCTCTGACTACCCTTACTTCTCCCGCTCTGGTCCGGAGATTTGTGTGGTCTCGACTAAGGCTTACACTGCTCAAATAGTTTGGGGGTATCTTTTGGCGATGACCTATGCCGGGCGTTTCGAGCTGGCGCAAAAGCGGATTCATGCGCTCGCCAAACAGCTTAAGACGTATTTTCAGCCAAAGACCTTTACCACCATTAAAAAACTCATTCCAGAGTTGGAAAAAGACCAACACTTGTTTGTGTTGGGGAAAGGTCAACACTTTTATACCGGTTTTGAATCGGCCTTGAAACTCAAGGAAACGGTCTATATGCACTGTGAGAGTTTTTCGGCCGGGGAATTGAAACACGGCGTGATTACGCTCATTAAAAAAGGCACCCCGGTGTTTGGGATCTTGGGCGATGACCAGTATAAAAACGATCTGTTGGTGGCCCTGGCAGAAGTGCGAGCGCGTGGAGCCAAGACTATTGGCATCGCAGCCGAAAACAATGAGTTTTTTGACCTTCACGTGCCGACACCAGATGGCGGCGACTTGGACGTGATCACCAAAGTGGTGCCGTGCCAGTTGTTGTCATACTTCTTGGCAGTTCATTTGGGTAATAACCCTGATAAACCCCGAAATTTAGCCAAGAGCGTGACGGTCAAATGAGTTTTATTTGAGCACCACTGATAGTCAAAATGAGCGTTTTGCAGTCTATATAACTGTTATGTAATTTTTATATATCTGTTATATATGTTGAAAAAGTCAAAAAAGTGATTCTATCTCAGTAAATGGACTACGTTAACCTGGGTAAAAACGATTTATCTGGTTGCTCATCATTTGGCTTCAGTTACAATGGAAACTCATGATGCAGGAGCCTGAATTTACTCTCCCGGTGGAAAAACCGCCTCGTCTTCGCCTGGTCACGGTCAAAAACGTGGCCAAGTTTATCGCTATTATTTTGCTTTTTTGGTTGGGTGGAGTGATTGGGGTGCGGTATGCTCGCACTGGCAAACTGTTTTTTGGACTTGAGCGCTTGCCATTTGTTCAGCCGTTGATGACGGTGGGCATCAGCAAGCCTTCAGATCGATTGATTGGCAGTGCCCAGCCCAGTAACGAGAAAATTAACTTTGATACTTTTTGGGAGGTGTGGGGGTACTTGGAGCGGGATTACTTAGAGCCGGAGAAACTGGATGCGGAGCAAATGGTCGACGGCGCGATCGCCGGTATGACTGCTTCGCTTGGGGATCCATACACAGTGTATTTACCACCAGAGGAAAATCAACGCAGCGCCGAAGATCTGGCCGGTTCTTTTTACGGGGTGGGGATTGAATTGGGGTACATTGATGGGACTTTGGCGGTGGTAGCGCCGCTGCCGGACAGTCCGGCTGAGAAAGCTGGCGTTTTGGCTGGCGATCTGATTTTGCATGTTAAAGATGAAAAAAAAGGTTTGGATGAAGATACCACTGGCTGGTCTTTGGATGAGGCGGTCAACAAGATCCGCGGCGGCAAAAATGATATTGTCAGTTTGACGCTCTTTCGGCCTGATAGTGGTCGGGATCCGTTTGTGGTTGATGTGGCTCGGGATGAGATCATTATTAAATCGGCACAACTGGAGTTTGTGGAGTCGGCCGGTAAACGAGTGGCGCATATTAAATTGTCTAAATTTGGTGAGCGTACGCAAAGTGAATGGGATCAGATTGTCAGTCAAGTTACCGCAGAAAAGAATCAGTTGACCGGCATCGCGCTGGATATGCGTAACAACCCAGGCGGATTTTTTGATGTGTCGATTGATCTGGCGGGCGACTTTTTCCGCAATGGGATTGTGGTCTCTCAACAAGGAAAGGTGGACACTCAGGATTTCAAAGTGAATGGCGGCGGCCGATTAGTGAATATGCCGGTGATAGTGTTGGTTAACCGCGGCAGTGCCTCAGCTTCAGAGATCGTGGCGGGAGCCCTCAAAGACAACATTGGCGCCAAATTGGTGGGTGAAAAAACCTTTGGCAAAGGCACGATTCAGGATCGCCGGGAACTGTCTAACGGTGGCGGATTGCACGTGACGATTGGCCGCTGGTTGATGCCCAAAGGTGAGTGGATTCATGACACTGGTTTGCCGGTGGATATTGAAGCCCAAGATGATCCGGAAACGGAAGCGGATGAAGTTTTGTTAAAGGCGATTGAAGAATTGTAAATGAGCGAGCTTAAAGAGGGGGTTTGTAGCTTTCTTTTTTTCACTTTTGTTTTAAAATGATGGTCTTATGAATCACAGCTGGTTTGCTTTTACTCTGGCGAACAAGTATTGGCACCGTCGTTTCTAACGCCGGGGCAGTGATGTTATTTCCTTTTTGTTAACTCAAAGGCACAACCCCGGTCAAACGAGCGGGTGATTTGTTGTCTTTGGTGTTTTCCAGCAGAAAAAATTGAGGAGAGCAAGTGAAACCGAGTACGAGCTTGTTCTAACGTAAGTGGTACGCAGGCTTGTTGCCTGAATTACTCGGGGAAAGGAGAGTCATGAAATTCTCCAGAACTCAACTGGCGACCCTCTTCATGGAAGTGATGATTGTTGTCCGGTTGGTGCTGACGTTTGTGTTGACTAAACCCTCCGTTCCTGACAGGCAGGAAGCTCCTCAAGTTATTGAGCAAAGTCAGGCAGGAGCAGACAACCAAATGCCGGTACCATAACGAAAAAGGAAGGCGTAGCGAGCCTTCCTTTTTTTATCATATAGCAAATTTGCTCTATTCTCTTTTCAAAGGTATTCGGAGTAAATATTAGTCCTCGGTCAGTTTTTCTGGATTTTCCAGTTTTTGACGTACTTCCAAGAGTACTTTTTCTAAATCACCGTCGATAATAGTATCGAGCGCGTGCCACGAAACCGCAATTCGATGATCGGTGACGCGGTTTTGGGGGTAGTTATAGGTGCGGATTTTCTCGGCGCGCATCGCTCTGCCGATCACACTGCGCGCTTTCCCCAGCTTTTCCAGGCGTTTTTCTTCCTCGATTTCCCAGAGCTGAGCTCGCAGTAGTGCCAGCGCGATTTGCCGGTTTTGAGCCTGTTTGCGCTCGCGGCTGGAGGTCACGACAATGCCGCTGGGAGTGTGAGTGAGGCGGACGGCACTGCTAGTTTTATTGACCGACTGCCCGCCGGCACCGCTCGCGCGCATAAACTGCCATTCCAGATCTTCGTCTTTAATGGCGATGGTGTTCTGGGCGATTTCAGGCAAGACGGCCACACTGGCGGTGGAGGTATGGACTCGACCTTGTGCCTCGGTGACCGGCACTCGCTGAACGCGATGCACGCCTGATTCGTATTTGAGCAGTTCGTACGGGTGCAACACTTGGCCGTCTAGCTCTGCTTTGCCGCGAAACTGAATGACCGTATCATCAAGGTATTCGTATTTTAACCCAATACGTTCAGCAAATCGTACGTACATCCGCAGCAGGTCGTTGGCCCAGATTTTGGCTTCATCACCACCTGCGCCGCCACGAATCTCGAGGATCGCGTTAGACTGAGTGGTATCACTGGGATCACTGCCGATTGGGTGGTCTTGAGTCAGTTCAGCGGCCGCATCTTCCAAGACTTGTTTTTGCGCTTTTAAGCTCTCCAGTTCTTGTTTGGCCAGTTCAGCCAATTCAGGATCATCCAAGAGTTGCTCGTTGGCTTTAATTTTCTCTTCCAGTTCGCTGATTTGAGTACTGTATGGGTTATGCATACGATGGTCCCTTCATTATATATGCCCTGACGGCAAAAAACTCCCGGGTTGGGAGTGAATCACCTCTGGAGTAAAGCTAATTTTGAGAAGCGGGAGTAGTCTGCTTAGCCCCTTGGAGGGTGGCTTTTTGTTCGCGTAAAATCTGTTGGTAAGATTTGGCCTCAGCGGCTTTTTTCTTGGCAGCTTTTTTCTGGGTTTGAGTCTGTGTGACTTGAGCATGTTTGACCTTGGCCATAAATTTATCGACCCGGCCCTGGACGTCCACAAACTTCATTTCACCAGTGAAAAATGGGTGGCAGGCACTACAGATATCGACGTGAATCGCTTGCTTCGTCGAGCCGGTGGTAAAAGTATTGCCGCAGCTACAGGTCACGACTGTGTCATGATGCCACTGAGGATGGATATTGGCTTTCATCAGAGAGGCGATTATAGCATGGGGTAGGGGAAAGGCCAATGAAGCTAAAATGAACTGTTTGCTGATATAATTCGACCGATTATGAGTGATATATTAAGTGACTCACTGGAGAAAAAAGCGGTACTTGAGATTGGCTATGAAAACGAGCTGGGGATGTTTGTGATTGGTCTACAACAGATACTAGGCGAGCATGAGTTTGTCCGCGACTTTGAGCAAGATCAGAAGAAAATCTATGAGGACGAAGTGATGCCGGAGACTGTTGTTTTGGGTCAGGGTAAATCGTTTTTTCAATTGGCAGAAAAAATGGAAAATGGTGAAGGACAGGTCACGGTTGACTGGAGAGTTTTTGGCAACATCATTTTACAATTTATCGACGATTTGCTTGAGTATAAAATTCATGTTTATTCGCTCCAGCTGATGGAGCAGACCCACGCTGGCGCGCTGGAAAATGTTTTACCACCACCGGTCAGGCAGGGCGTTGTGCACCGAGGAAAGGTAGCAAAAATTACTTTCAGTCTTGATACTAATAACTTTGAGTTGGGCGAGGGTCCGATTAATACCCCCTGGTGGATCTTGATTCGCTACTTATAATGATGCCCCGCGGCTGGTTTTACTTTTCAAACTGAAAGGTCTTCAGGTTTTTAAGGGTAGTAGTTTGTTGTTGACCAGTAGCCATGTTTTTCAGACTGACTTGGCCAGCTTTTACCTCTTCTTCGCCAACTAACAAGACATAGGGAATCTTGGCTTGGTTGGCGTATTTCAGCTGTTTGGTGAGTTTATCAAAAGCAGGGTAAACCTCAACCGCAATGCCTTGTGCTCGCAGTTTGGCGGCGGCTTTGAGCGTCGCCTCTTGAGTATCTTTACTCACCATCGCGGCCAGCACTTGCGGTCCGCCGGAGGGAGGGATTAACCCAAGTTGGGTGGCGGCCTCGACGATACGATCAAAACCAAACGAGATACCAACAGCTGGAGTTTGAGGGCCGCCGATATCGCCAATGAGGTTGTCAAAGCGCCCGCCGCCGCCGCACGATCCGCCAGGGTATTCGGGCACCATGATCTCGGCAATCATGCCAGTGTAGTAATCTAAGCCGCGGGCGAGGGTCGAGGAGTAAACGAGTGCTTCGGCCGGTACGCCCAATGAGATAGTTAATTGTTCAATTTCAGCCAAATTAGTTGATTTTTCAGCTTTTTTAATACTCAATAAAGCCTCATTTGCTGGTTGTTTAGCAAGCCCTTTAGCCACCAGTTCTTTCGTCACTTGTTCGGGTGTTTGCTTATCCAATTTATCGATGGTTTGAATAATGGAATAGACGTTGACTTGGTCGGTGGCGAATGGTTCTAAGGTTTTAATCAAGGTTTGGCGATCATTAATCTTGAGTATCATTTGTTTAAAGCCAACACTCTGAAATGCCTGGTAAGCACAGGCCAGGATCTCGGCGTCGGCCAGTGGGGAAGTGCTGCCGAAAATATCGACATCGCACTGGGTGAACTCGCGATAACGGCCTTGCTGAGGTTTGTCGGCGCGGAAAACATTCTGAATCTGGTAGCGGCGGAAATATTGGGGTAGTTTTCCTTGGTATTGAGCGAGCACCCGAGCGGTCGGAACGGTCTGGTCGTACCGTAAACCTACTTCACGCTTACCCCGGTCTTTGAAGGTGTATAGTAATTTATCCGCTTCTTTGCCGTACTTACCCAGCAGGAGAGAAGCGTACTCCAAAGTCGGTGTTTCCAGGGGAGCAAAACCAAAGTTTTCAAAGGTCTCAATGATCTTTTTGGTCACAAAATCCCGGGCGCGCTTCTCTGTCGGCAGCAGGTCGCGAAAACCTTTAAGAGTTTGGAGAGGTTGAGTGGGTTTAGTCATGATTCTTGCTCTTAACTATAAACTATTCATTAACTTGTTTCTTGATACAAAAAACCCGCCGGAAGCGGGATTGAAAAGCACAACAACCACAACCCCGCTTACAGCAGGGCATGATGGGCACTGGCGCTCATCGGTGGTGTTTTCATATAAGAGTATCCTATAACTATGGGGTCTTCTCGTCAAGTTGGAATCGTCCAGATGCTACAATAACGTTTGTCGCGGGCCGTTAGCTCAGTTGGTAGAGCGTTGCATTCGCATTGCAAAGGTCAGGAGTTCGACTCTCCTACGGTCCACTAATGGCGAAAAAATTACGGCA
This sequence comes from Candidatus Pacebacteria bacterium GW2011_GWA1_46_10, assembly GCA_001002135.1. Classification (GTDB taxonomy): domain Bacteria; phylum Patescibacteriota; class Microgenomatia; order UBA1400; family PJMF01; genus UBA10119. The sequence goes on along the minus strand of LCLP01000003.1, from coordinate 42,777 downwards.
CGGCCGGCGGTTTATTTTCTTATTTGACAGTTTTTACACAGCTATTTCAAACTAAACCATTGATGTTTACCAAAATGAAGTATAAGCGGTTTAAAAATAAGAAAAATATTTTAGTTTTTTCTAGCTTGGTAGTGAACCAACATTCAGTTAGGGAGTTTTGATATCCGGTCTTTGGCCAAACCACCTTCAACTGAAGCAGAGTGTACTGGTTGTTCCAGCAAATACCGCTGGACTTGGGATAAAAAAGCCGGAGAGTGTAAAAAGAGATATGACGCTAGTTGTGGTAGTCGTCAAAACAGTTTTACCGAAACCTGCCCAGGTACTTGCGAGCAGGGGATTGAAAGCTGTCTTGAGGTGAATAAAGCTAATATCTCCGGCTCGTGTGCGAAAAAAGGAGCCATCTGTTGCGGCTCCGCCACAGGAGTTAGAGGAGGTGGGGAAGGGGGAGAAGGAGGAGCTGAAGTAGTCTATTGCCCAAATCCTACTACCTGTCGGCCGGTTGACTCTGGCGGCGGGTCCTGGGTATATGAGTTTGTGGACCCTCCTTATACTGGCTATTGTCGTCAAACAAAGAATTGGGCGGGGGATGACGTGGCAAATGAAGACTTATTTAACTGTTGTTTGGAAGGTCAAGTCACATGTTGGATAGAAAAAGAATTCTCAGAAGGATCATATAAATGTGTCGCTCCTAATATGAGAGACACCAGTGGCAACTGTAAATAAGAAATTTCACTTGTGGTAAATGGCCAAGGAAGGGTTGGAAATGTCGTCAACTCAAAGCTCTTTCACCATCTCAATCTCGTCATCATATTCATTACCCCACTTGACACTTTTTTCGCGAATGGAGTATTGCTTGAACCCCAGCTTTTTATAAAGCTCCTGGGCGGGGAGATTTTTGCGGTTGCAGGTGATGAAAAGACGTTCAATACCAGCCTTTTCCTTAGCCAATTGGCCAAGATAGGTCAAAAGCTTGGAGGCGTGACCCTTTCCGCGGTAAGCTGGGTCGACATAGAGACTGTACAGGTAGGCAATGTGTTGTTGTTTGGCCAAGTATGAGCGTTCTAGTTGTGTATAGCCAACTAATTGATCATCAATAAACACCCCATAATACCCATTCACTGGCTGGCTGGTGGCATACCGCAGTTCCCAAGCAAATGAATCAAGCGGCTTATTTTTCTCACTTTCATAGGTGGAAAGATAACTTTCCGGATTGGTTTGCAAAGCCTTAAGCCGCAGCGCTCGATATTGGGCGACATCATCGGTGGTGAGCAAACGAATAATCATAGCTCGGTCAAGATTGTAATGCTTTTAGGGTTGATCACAATGGTGTTTTCATGACGATAACCAAACTCACCTGGCAGGTAAATGCCGGGTTCAATGGTGATGGTAGTGCCAGGTTGAATAACAGCATTGTTTTGCCATGACAGTGAAGGTGGTTCGTGAATTTCGATCCCAAGCCCATGGCCAGTGGTATGAATAAATTGGTCACCAAAACCCTGCTTGGTAATGTATTGACGGGCAGTATCATCAAGGTTCTTGGCGGTGAGTGGTCGAGTAGCCAGCTGATCAAGCGTTTTTTGGTACGCCGTTTTCACAATGTGTTCAACTTGTTGGAAGCGAGCCGACGGCTTTTTACCAAACCAGAAAGAGCGCGTCATGTCTGACAAATAATGCTGGTAACGCGCGCCGAAGTCAATCAAGACTGGTGTCTCTGGTTTTAACTTGTTCTCGGTTGGTTGGTAGTGGGGTAGGGCGCCATGCGGCCCAAAAGCGACGATGATTGGGAAGGCCGGCTCGTCCGCGCCGTGCTCCATGAGAAGAGTGGCAATCCGCCTGGCCACCTGGCGTTCAGTCACGCCTGATTGAAGTTCTTCGATAATCTGTTTAAAAACTGTGGTGGCGATTTTGCCAGCCTGCTTCATCAACGCCAGTTCGGCCGCGTCTTTGATCGTCCGTTGCCGCCACACCCACTGCGGGTTCAGTGGTTTAATGGAACATGAGACGAGCTTTTTGAGGTGGAAATACTCACGGACACTCAAGGTATCTTCATCGATCAGTAGCTGTTTGACTTTCAGGTCGTTGATGGCGTTGCCCACCACTGTCAAATCAGTTTTTGGCACGCTGGTGAGGGAGTTTGTCTTAGGCAGGGTGGGGGAGAAACTGTGATGAAACAGAGTAGTCTGTTTGGCTGAAACCAGTAAAAATGCCTCCCGTTCATTTGGCGCTAACTGTGGGAAAAGCGTAAAGTAAAAAATGTCGTTTGGTTTGGAAATGAGTGCGGCTTCACCTAATTTCAGTTGGGTTTGGAACGCAGTCAGTCGTCGTTGAAACGAGGCAATACTCGCAGTTTTACTGCTCATTTTCAGTTGCCGGCGCCAGTGAGCGCACCACCGTGATAAGAGTATCTCCGTCTTGTTGGTAGCCGACCAAGAGCACTTGATCGTCTTCCACGAACTCATCACTGTCAGTCTCTTCGCCGGTATTGTCTTGGTAAACTGTATTGCGGGTGAGTTCAACTGTCAGCACAGTTTCTTGCCCGCGCGGCTGGAAATCTAGACTACTGGCTTTAATAGTTTTCAAAGTACCCAAAGCAACGAAGTGTGGTTTCGGCAGCGGTGAAGTAGTAGAGAAAGTGATTTTCTTGGCGACGAATGAGTCATTGTTGTCGACAATACCTAAGACCTCTGCCCAACTGCCAATCTCGATGTTTTCCGTCTTGATAGCCGCCTCGCTGCGCATCAGGGTGACGGTTTCATCTAAGGGGACGATTCTGGTGGCCCCGCGTACATCCAACCCCAAAGTAGTTTCGGAGACGCGCACTACTTGACCGACAAAGCCGCGACGCTGGTTGGAAATCTCGCCGAGGACCGATTGGACTTTTTCTTTTTGCTGTTCCACGATGTTTTGGATTCTTTCGCGCAGGCTCTCAGTAGTTTCCTGATTATCCTCAGCTGCCTCTTGGGCAAGGATTGCCGTGACGGGGTGAGACAGCAAGAGCATGAATAAACTAAGTACTGTGCTCAGCAAGATTTTTTGGCGTAGAGTGTTTTTCATGAGTTTACTTTTCCTCTGGTTGCGCTGACTCGGTTGCTTCATCAAACGTTTCATCAGTCACAAAAACCACTCTTTCCACCGAGAGCGAGCGGCCATCTTCATCAATCACGTAGACGGTAATAATGTTACTGCTATCCTCTAGTTCAACCTCCACCGAGAAGTTACCGGAGTTATCGGTACTGGTAATGGTTTCTTTGTTGCCGACGAATACCACCACAAAACTGTTAGGCAGGGTAGTGCCGGAAATACTGACAGTGCTTTGGTTCTGTACACTCTCATCGAGTGGACTGTTGATCACCAGCTCACCACTAAACTCATCTTGGACATTTGATTCAGTCAGATCAGGGCTGGTATTTTGGCGTGAGCGGCCAGTTCTGGCTTGGTAAACGCCATAGGTGATAAATAGCCCTAAGGAAAGACCAATCAAAATGGCGATAATAACTTCTTTTTTCATGACCTAGTAACGACGAGTATGTACTCTTGCGAAGACCCCACCATACACTATGCTACAGCTTGAAACAAGCCCATTCATTATAAAGGATTTGTCGAGGATGGTATTATCATAGAGTATGACAATCACTTACCGTGGTCACTCCTGTTTTAAACTGCAAGGAAAGGTCGGTGCCGTGGTCACTGACCCGTATGATGATGCCGTCGGTTTTTCACTGCCGAGTCTGAGTGCAGACATGGTCACTGTCTCGCACCAACATCATGATCACAACCACATTACGAAAGTGACTGGCACTGCCCGTCGAGAACGGCCATTTATCATTGCTCACCTGGGGGAATATGAGGTGCGTGGCATTTCGGTTTTTGGGGTGAAATCGTACCACGACAACAATCAGGGAAGCGAACAAGGAGTGAACTCGATTTTTACGATCGTGGTCGATGGGGTGCGGGCTTGCCACCTAGGAGACTTGGGTCATGAACTGGATGAAGCCACTTTGAATGCCATCGGCAGTGTGGATGTGTTGTTTGTACCGGTCGGTGGGATTTTCACGATTGACGCGAAACAAGCGGTGGCTGTGGCTAGAGCGATCGACCCGTACTACGTGATCCCGATGCACTATCGCACACCACAGCACGATCAGAAGGCATTTGGTGAGATGGCAACGGTGGATGAATTCCTCAGAGAATTGGGCGCGGAAGGAGTGGCCCCGGTGGATAAACTGAAGGTGGAAAGTGAGCGTCTCCCAGAGGAGATGGAAGTAGTAGTGTTGGAGAAAACTTAATATGGCCGGCTCGAAAGCCAAACTTCCGCCTCATGATTTGGACGCTGAG
>LCLP01000003.1:0-38413 GCA_001002135.1 Candidatus Pacebacteria bacterium GW2011_GWA1_46_10 | reverse complement strand
TCAGACGCGATCGTCAAAGCAGTCGAGTTTGTCGGTCCGGAGACGTTTTATGCACCCGCTCACCAAGTTATTTTTCAAGCCATGCGCGATTTGTACGAGAAGCGTGAGCCGATCGACGTGGTGACGCTGACCGCGCAGTTGAAGAAAAATAAATTGTTGGCCAAGGCCGGCGGAGCGGCGGAACTTACTAAGCTTTCCAACCTTTTGTCCACGGCGGCCAACGTGACGGCGTACGCTCAACTCGTGCGTGAGCACTTTATCAAACGGACACTGATCAGCTTGGCAAGTGAAGTAAGTGACTTGGCGCTAGACGCCGGTGGTAATGTCAAAGATATTTTGGACTTGGCTGAACAGCGAGTTTTTTCGATTTCACAAATTCAATCCGACCGCTCGTTTATTCTGCTCAAAGATACCTTGGTTGAGAGTTTTGATCGCATTGATGAACTGCAAAAATCAGGCGGTGAGCTGCGTGGTGTCCCGACCGGTTTCCAAGACCTTGATCGACTCTTGGCTGGTTTACAGCGTTCAAACCTCATTATCTTGGCGTCTCGTCCAGGTATGGGAAAAACTGCCCTCTCGCTCAACATGGCTCAGAACGCGGCGGTGTTGGCCAAGAAAAAGATTGGTTTTTTCTCGTTGGAGATGAGCAGAGAAGAACTGGTTGACCGGTTATTGGTCGCTCAGGCTGATATTGATGCTTGGAAACTGAAGACCGGCCGGCTGGACCAGCAGGACTTTTTGAAACTGTCTGATGCGATGGGAGTGCTGGCTGAAGCTCAGATTTTCATTGACGACACCCCTGGTATGAGCATTTACGAAATGCGCACTAAGGCGCGCAAACTGATGGCCGAGCAGAATATTGATCTGTTATTTGTGGACTATTTACAGCTGGCGCATGGTCGCAACCAAGAGAATCGGGTTCAGGAAGTGGGTGAGATCTCGCAAGGTCTGAAAAACATCGCCCGCGAACTGCGGATTCCAGTACTGGCGCTCTCACAATTGTCCCGGGCCATCGAGAGCAGAGGAGAAAAATCACCACAGCTGTCGGACCTGCGGGAATCTGGTTCGATTGAACAGGATGCCGATGTGGTGATGTTCCTTTATCACAAAGATGATAGTGTTCGTGAACAAGTGTCGCTCAAGATTGCCAAACACCGCAATGGGCCGCTGGGAGAGATAGAACTTTTCTTCCGCGGTGATCGCGTGCGCTTCTACGGTATGGAAAAAGGGACTACACAGTCGTAAAGCCAAAGAGCAGATAGATGAGTCCGCCGCCAACGAGCAGAAACATCAAGAAAAAACCCAAGTTTGACTTTAAATCTTTAATGGATTGTTGCGGATCCGGTTTATCCATACTGACGATGATGACCAGCGCAATGCCTAGCCAGATTAACCCTCGAGTCACGACCGACCAAATACTGTCGATGGCAAAGGCTTGATGGAGGATGTTTTGCAATAGTTCCATAGGCTCTTTCACTATGGCGAAGTTCGTCAAAAAACGCAAGTGAGATGTTACAATAACCTGTCAGGCGCCAGAGGCGCCACGAAGCCAAGATGGCGGAACTGGTATACGCGTGGGTCTCAAAAACCCATGGAGGCAACTCCTTGAGGGTTCGATTCCCTCTCTTGGCACTCGTTTTTTAACGCAAGAACCAAATTACCACTAGTAGAATAATTTGTGGCAACAACCCCATGGCAATTTTCGGGATCGAATGGTGGAAACTCTCATGGAAAGCGTTGAAAGGTTCTAGGATTGATAGTTGCCAGTTTAAAAAAATCTTTGGTGTGGCAATCAGATCTGGAGTCAAGCCGGCCAGGGCGCCGACCCAGATATGGGTTTGCCAGGTTGCGGCTGAATTTTGCCAAAAGAAATAGATCACCCCGATTGTCAGGATCAGGTCAAATATTTCCAAGATAAAAGCGGTGCGTTTGGTCCGAGTGCCGTTGGTCAGGCCCGTGCCAACATCCCAGTGAGGAGTCCAATCTTCGAGGTAGTGAGCCCCGATGGCCAGGGGAATATAGAGTGCGGGGTGAGGGAGTTTACTGGCAATCAGAGCGCCGGTGGCAGCGTGTGCAACAGAAAGCATGACCGCTATTATATACTGTACGAATATGTGGCCAACCTTAATTTCACTGGGCGCTTTGCGCCTTTCCACCGTCACCGTAGTATTGCTACTTGGCTTTTTGGTCAGTGGTTTTACTTTTTGGCGCCGCGGCAAAGAAGAACATTACTCAGAGCTACAACTATTTGACGGTTTTCTTTTGTCGTTTATCGTGGGAGCCATTGGGGCGCGGCTGGTCTTTGTGTTGCTTCATTTTGGTCAATTTGGTTGGAGTATTTTTGAGTGGTTGAGTGTCGTCAATAAACCGGGTACACATGAATTGGCGTTTTTGGTAATCTCAACCTTGTTTTTGTATCGTTTTGCGGTCAGAAAAAAGTGGGATGCCTATGAAGTCTTGGATTTTTGGTCGTTGAGTTTGGCGGTGTGGTTACTGTTTAGTTCGCTCGCTGATTTTACGAGTGGTGCCGGTCGGGGGAAGTTTACCCAACTGCCGATCGGGGTTACTTTTCCTGGGTCGATCGAGAAAACTCACCCGGTGCAACTGTATTTTGCCATCTTTTATCTGCTGTTGTATGTGTATCTGCATTGGGCCGAGAGTCGCTACCGGATTTTTGAGTGGTACCGGCTAGGCAGAAAATCAGCTCACACTGGTTTTCTGATTAGTACGTTTACTTTTTTCTTTGCTGTTTTTAGCGCGCTGATGCTTTTGTTCCGTTTGCCGGAGTTTCCGGTGTTTGGTTTTAATTTGGATATTTGGTTGTATCTGCTCGGGGCGATCTTGGGAGTGCAGGTGTTGCTGCGCCGCTCGGATAAGCCGCTGTTGCCGGAATCATTTAAGGAGCGGTTTGCCAAATCAGGCAAGAGTGAGGAAGTGACGCCGCCGCTACAATCATAAGTATGCAAAGTATTGAGGTATTGTTTGAAGACCAAGACATTGTGGTCGTTGCCAAGCCGAGTGGAGTGGTGACCAACCGTGCCAAATCAGTGGCCGGTGAAACACTGCAAGATTGGTTTGCCAAGCGCCAGCAAGGGAAAAGTTTTCCTGATGACTGGCAATCACAGCTGCCGGACGATTTTTCAATTGAGTATGGTTCGCCAGCGGAAATTTACCGTGGACGACAAGGGATGGTGCACCGGTTGGATAAGGACACTAGTGGGGTGATGGTCTTTGCCAAACACCCGGGCAGTCTCTTAAACTTACTGACGCAGTTTGGTCAGCGACAAACACAAAAAGAATACCTCGCGCTTACCCATGGTAAATTTCGAGTAGAGCGGGGGACGCTGTCGGTGCCGCTGGCCCGCTCGTCAATGGACCGCCAGAAATTTGCGGCCGATATCACCGGCCGTCCGGCAGTAACCCAATATACGGTTGAGCAGGTATTCAGTGGATTTAATTGGCCAAAACTTGAGGAAATAGTGGGGGAGAGCGCTCACAGTATTCGTGAAAATGAACGGCTGTATGAACAGGGTTTTTCACTCGTGCGGTGCCTGCCCAAGACCGGCCGCACCCACCAAATTCGTGTCCACCTGGCCCATGAGCAACACCCGATTGTTGGTGACACTAAATACATTGGCCGCAAGCGCGCCAAGGTTGATCCCCTTTGGTGTCCTCGCCAGTTTTTGCACGCCACCTCGCTGGAGTTTACCCATCCGAGAAAGAAAGAAATTGTGAAATTTGAGACTGACTTACCCAAAGATTTAGTGGCAGTGATTTATTATCTTAAATCTTGATTTACTCATTTTTATGATACAATTTGTTATAGTTACTGAACTCCTCGACAAAAATTGAGTTTGGTGTTTATAATCCGCTATGGACTCGACCGAGTTTAAAACCATTGCTTTCCCCGGCGAAGAAACGAAATATATTTACGTTGACGATGAAGCACTCAACTACTTGACTGCTCTGCTGGCTCAACAAATTGTCAGTAATGAAAGAAACATCGATTATTTGGTGCCGCTGGCCAAAGGTGGTTGGACGGTAGCCCGCAGTTTGTTTGGTTATTTGCACGTTTCACACTTAAAACTGGATAAAACCGCCACGCTTGGTGTTGGTTCGTATGATGGCATTGGTCGTAAGGGTGAGGCACGGATGAACCAGCAGTTTTCACAGCAGCAAGAGACAGAGATGAAAGGTAAGAGCGTGTTAGTGGTGGATGACTTAACTGACACTGGCGAACAGTTGACACTTGTTAAGTCATATTTGGAGAGTTTGGGTGTGGAGAGAGTGATTTTGGCTGCTCTCTTTCGCAAACCACGTTCCACGGCGGCATTAGACTATTGGGTCAAAGAAACTACACACTGGATTATCTTTGCCTATGAAGCGTTAGAAACGATGGAGGAGCTTGATCAAATCTGGCAAAATAATGGAATAGACAAAGAAGAAATCAAACGCCGGTTTGTCGAGATTGGTTTTGGTAAACAAGCCATCGAGCATTATTGGGCCAGTCGTAAGAGGCTTGAGCAAACGCCGGCATAGGTTTTATAATCTTAGTCATGATTAAATCTCGTCTCACTTTTTTCTCTACCCTCTCCACTTGTTAATTTCCCTTAATAACTGTGTCTTGGTTTAAGTACTTGAGCTGTTTGGTAATTTTTACAGTAAAATGCAATAAGGAACCATGAAAAAAAATATTATTTTTGAGCTAGTAAAAAAAGAAGAAGCGCGTCAGCGGCAGATGATCGGCTTGATTCCGTCTGAGAATCACATTTCACCTGAGGTTTCGGCAGTCTTATCAAGTAGTTTGTCGAGCAAATACGCGGAGGGGTATCCTGGTCGGCGGTATTATGAGGGTAATCAAATTATTGATGAGATTGAAAATTTAGCTAAAGAGCGAATCAAAAAATTGTTTGGTGTGCCACATGCCAATGTCCAACCCTATTCCGGCTCGCCGGCCAACAGCGCCGTGCAGTTTGCCTTGCTTGAGCTAGGCGATACGATGATGGGTTTAGCACTGGCTAGTGGGGGGCACTTAACTCATGGTCACCCTAAGGTAACGTTTTCCGGTCGCTATTTTAGGTCAGTCCAATATGGCCTGGATGACCGAGCTAGAATTGATTTTGATCAAGTGCGCGAGCTGGCTCTTAAACACCAGCCTAAACTGATGATCATTGGCAACACCGCCTATCCATTCTTGATGGATTTCAAAAAGTTTCGTGAGATTGCTGAGGAAGTAGGCGCCTATGTGTTGGCGGATATTTCCCACGTCACCGGCTTAGTGATCGCGGGTGAGCATCCGAATCCTGTGCCGTATGTTGACGTGGTCATGTCAACGACTCACAAAACCTTCCGCGGCCCGCGGGGGGCGATGATTTTGGTCACGGCGGCTGGTTTGAAACGTGATCCGGAATTATCCGACAAGATCGATAAAGCCGTTTTTCCAGCGCTTCAAGGTGGCCCGCACAATGCCACTACGGCGGGGATTGCCATTGCGGCAGCTGAAGCGATGACTCCGGCTTTTAAACGCTACGGCAAACAGATTCGCCGGAACGCGGACGCGCTGGCAGCGGCCTTGCAAAAACAGGGTCTCAAGTTGGTAGGCGATGGAACAGAAACTCACTTAATGCTCATTGACCTCACCAATTATGGTCAGGGTTTCGGCTTGCAAGTCGCCTTCGCCATGGACGTGGCGGGGATCTACGCCAACCGCAATACCATTCCCCATGAGCCGATGTCGCCGTTTTATCCCTCTGGAGTGAGGCTCGGTACACCGATGGTGACCACTCGTGGCATGAAGGAGAAAGAGATGCGGCAGATCGCGGCCTGGATTGCCCGCGTGGTTGAAATTGTGAAGGACGAGCAATTGCCGGCGGATAAAAAACTGCGTCAGCAGTTTATCCGCGATTTCCGCGCCAAAGCCAGTAAAAATAAACAACTGCTCGCCATCAGAAAAGAGGTGGAGAAAATGGCTAGCAAGTTTCCTTTGTTTACGTGGAAGTAAGGGAAAGTTTTATGTCTGATTCAGCGCTTGTTAAAGTTGCCATCGAAGCTGCTAAAAAAGCAGCCGTAGTTATTCGTCAGAACTATCTGCAGAATAATGAAGTTTACGACAAAAAACCCACTGATCTTATGGATTATGTGACGAAAGTTGATAAGCAAGCTGAAGAGGTCATTAGTAGAACAATAAAAGAATTATATCCTGATCATAGTATTTGGGGAGAAGAATCTGGTAAAAATCCTGGTAAAGGCGAATATACTTGGGTTATTGACCCAATTGACGGCACCAAAAATTTTGTCAGAGGTTTGCCTCAGTTCGTTACTTCCATTGGTGTATTAAAAAATCAAGAGCCTGTGGTTGGAGTAATATTTGATCCAATAGATATGAGTTATGTTTGGGCTGTTAAAGGGCTGGGTGCGTACATTGGAGAAAGAAAACCTATAAGCAATGTTCGGGTAGATATAAAAAGCTCTTCAATTGCCATCAATTTCGGCAAAACGGTTGGACAGAGAAAAAGAACATTAGGAGTTTTTAAAGGAATTTTGGAGATAACCCCAATTGTAAGAATGCTGGGCAGCACCGCTTATGTGGTTAAAGGTATGACGGAAGGAAAATTCGATGCGCTAATAGACACTGGAGATTATTGGGATTACGCCGCTGGTTTAGTGATTGCCAAAGAAGCTGGTTTTCATGTTTCTGAGTGGAATGGCAATGAGGTTAGTGACAAATCTGATTTTATTTTTTGGAGTAGAAATGAGCTGCAGCCAATTCTTTTTGACATACTTAAGAAACTGTAGCCGAACTTTATAAAATTTTTATGTCAGACATTCGCCGAATCGGCGCTCATTTGTCCACGGTTGGTGGAGTTGATAAAGCAGTGGAGCGCGCCCATGAGATTGGTGCGAATACGCTGCAAGTGTTTTCCGGTAGTCCACGGATGTGGTTTCGCACTCCACTCGAACGGATTGACGCCAAGCAGGTGAAAGCGGCTCAGGAAAAATACGACGTTACACCAATTTTCACGCACGCTCTTTACTTAGTCAATCTTGCTTCTGATAACCCAGACCTGATCAAAAAGTCCATGAATGCGCTCAAGCACGACCTCAATTTTGACGCGCATATCGGTGGCGCTGGGGTCATCGTTCATCTTGGCAGTCATCAGGGCAGGGGATTCGAGGTGGTCAAAAAAGAGCTGGTTTCTCGACTAAAAGAACTCTCGCTCGACACGCCGAAGGACTCGCATTTACTAATCGAAAACGCCGCGGCGCATAACGGCAAGGTCGGTGGGCGATTGGAGGAGGTAGCGTGGTTGCTGAAAGCGGTCAACTCACCGCGGCTTGGCTGGTGCTTTGATACCTGTCATAGTTTTGCCGCTGGGCATCCGCTGAAAAAGGCGCTGAGCGAAATAGGCCGCTTGGGTATCTTCGATAAACTCTGGTGTATTCACGTCAACGACAGCCGTGACCCCCTAAACTCTGGTCGTGATCGCCACGAAAACATTGGTGATGGACAGATCCCCAAGGCGGATTTAAAACACTTTCTCAATGATAAACATATTGCCAAATTGCCGATTATTACCGAGGTTCCGGGGATTAATGGTAGTGGTCCCGACGCGGAAAACGTTCAGCGAATCAAAGACATAGTTCAATAGAATTATGCAAGTTTCAGATTTCTGAGTCCTCATTTTCAGATATAGCATTTTTGCGATATTTTTTATAGCAAATTTGCGATATCAGTTTTTAAAGGTATAACCAGTCAATTCCAGGCTAGAAAGGTGTTACAATACTCGAGTGTCAGCAATTATTCTCGATGGCCATCAGTTAGCCGAACAACGCCGTAAACGACTCGAACAAAAAGCACTCTTGCTGCGTGCCCAGGGTTTGCCGCCAGTGGTGGCGGCCGTGCTGTTTGTCGAAGACGCCGGCAGTACTTTATATACGGAACTGAAACGTCAAATGGCCGAGAGTTTAGGCATCGGTTACCAGGTGTATTCGTTCTCAATCAACGATCCGGTTGAATTAGCCATTAAGAAGATTCATGAGCTCAATCAGGATGGCCAAGTGACAGGCATTATTGTCCAAAAACCCTGGCGCCAAACCTGGCTGACCACTAGGGGACTGACTAAAGAAAAAGGTGATTTTGAATACCGACAATGGTGGTGGCAGTTGGTAACAGCGATCACTCTGCGTAAAGACGTCGACGGTCTCCATCCAAAAACTTTAGAATCAGTTCAGCACGGCACTTGGAAAAAAGAGGGCAAAGTCTTACCCGCGACGTGTAAGGCGGTGATTGAACTCTTGAAAGAAGCGTTCCACGCCACCCAGCTTTTTAATCATTTACGCCAAAAGCATTTCAAAACTGTAATTTTAGGGAAGTCTGATTTACTAGGCCAACCACTCTACGCCCTACTTCAGTCAGAGGAATGTACTGCAGAAATGATTGGTTCACAGGAACTAAAGAGCCGAATAGAACAAAAAAAATTTTTAATGGATGCTGACATTGTAGTCAGCGCCACTGGCCGAAACAAATTGGTTACCGGTCAGATGGTTAAAGAAGGGGTAATTGCCATTGATGTTGGTGAGCCGAAAGGCGATCTTGATTTTGAGAGTGTAGCAACTAAAGCCGCAGTCATTACTCCCGTGCCCGGCGGTGTTGGTCCAATGACCGTCGTTAGCCTAATGGAAAATGCTATTACCCTCGCTATGGGTTGATGCGTATTGAGAATATCCTTGGCGTGTTACAATCAAGCCCAGTTTTTATGACGATCAGCAGGGGTTTTTACTTCACTTTTTTAAGCGCTTTTACCTGGGCAGTTACCATTGTGATATTGAGAATTATTCTTCAGAGTGGTGAAAACGTTTATAACGTGCTTTTTTGGACCGCCTTACTTACTCTTCCGTATTGGTTGTTTACGGCTTTTCAATCAAAAGATGAAATTAAAAAGCTGACCAGAAAAGATTACTCCATTTTGTTGTGGATGGCAGGGATAAGCGCAGTTGGAGTCAAGCTGACTGAAATTTTAGCGCTCAAATACAGCCCCGCTATCAACTACGCTTTCTTGATCAGAATGGTGATTATTTTTACCGTCATTTTTGCCGCCATTTTCCTGAAAGAGAAAATTACAAACAAAAAGATTTTCTTGGCAGTCGTTTTGCTTGTTGGTGCATATTTGTTAACCACAAGTGGTAAAACACTAGCGCTAACTCTAGGTGACACTTTCACTCTAATCCAGGCAGCACTGATTGCTTTGGGGAATAACGTTTTAGGGAAAATGGCAACTAACCGAATGAGTTCAAATGTGAGTGCGGCTGGGAGTGTAATCCTAGGGTTTTTACCAAATGTGTTGATTGCTCTTGCTTTTACAAGCCTTCAATTACCAGTTAATTTTTGGTTAATTTTACTTCTTTCTGTGGGGTATATATTTCTTACACAATTTAGATTTACGGCCTACAAACACGCTTCCGCCTCTTTTGTGACGATGGTATTCTCATTTACTCCAGTATTTGTGGCTTTGATGGCTATACCGTTATTGGGAGAAACGATGACGTCAGTGCAAATCTTAGGTGGAATTTTGATAATTTTGGCCGGAGTAATGGTTGAAAAACTAAAAATCTAACGATTAACAATATGTGTCAGAGTTGGTCCGATGACTGTAGTGAGTCTCATGGAGAATGCGGTTGAATTAGTCAGTGAGTAACGTGTCCCACACAGTAATGAGCTGTTTTCATGTATATTGGTAAAAGAAAGGAGGCCGTTATGGAAGGAGATCAACCAATGTATGCTTGCCCGATGCACCCGGAAGAAACCTCTGATCAGCCAGGCAATTGTCCGCAATGCGGCATGGCGATGGTGGTGAAAGAAGAAAAAAGCGAAGACGAATAAGAAAGATTGTGGTTGGGGTTCTCGGCAAATTGGAATAACTTTATGACCTCAGTGGCCAAGGGCGCAGTAGCGTCAGCTGTTTTGTTGTTGGTGTACGTCACCATTGTTTCACTCGTTTCAGGCTGGAGTTTTATGCTCGACCAATTTTCCAGGTATTGGTATTTTGTGGTACCGCTAGCGGTGGGTTTTGGTATTCAGGTTGGACTCTATAGCCAGTTGAAAGCGGCCATGAAAGAAAAACAAGCAATCTCAGGGAGAATAGTGGTTGTTTCTGGGACTACCTCCACCGCGGCTATGGTTTCCTGTTGCGCTCATTATCTGGTTAATTTTTTGCCCATTCTCGGTGTGGTTGGCATTGTGACAGTCATTGGACAATACCAAATCCAACTTTTTTGGCTCGGGCTGATATTTAATCTCGCTGGCCTATGCTATATGCTGTATCAGCTACGAAAATTCAACAAAACTCAATAAAGTATCTAATTTTCGTCATTTTGATCGTTATTGCAGGGTTGGTTGTTTTCTTTCGCCTCCAGCCTCGACAGGAGAATACTGATGCTAGCGTTTCTTCTTCTCAAACAACTCCGGCCAATCAAACTGCATTAGCCCCCCAAACCAGTGAAGAAGGACCCGTGACTATTGAGGTTACTCCCACTGATCTTTCAGTAAGCTCGACCATTTGGAAGTTTAAGCTCGCTTTAGATACGCATTCTGAAGAATTGAATCAGGATCTGACCAAAGTGATCACTATGGCCGACGATCAGGATAATTCGTTTCAACCAATTGCTTGGGAAGGTTCACCACCTGAAGGTCATCATCGTGAGGGAGAATTGTTTTTTAACGCTATTTCCCCAAGGCCTAATAGTCTCTCTATCATAGTAAAAAATATCGGCGGCATTGTTGAACGCACTTTCCGCTGGGATTTGAAAGGGGGTGAGTAAAAATGAAACATGAACCGAATGCCACAGCTAAGGCATTGGCAGTGACAACGGCAGTAATCTATGTCGTTTGTGCCGCTGCTGTCGTCCTTTTGCCAGATCTAACCATGAGTGTTGCCCAATCGTGGTTTCACGGGCTTGATCTAAGTCGTATCTCAGTTTTTAATGTCACGTGGGGATCATTTATCCAAGGTTTGATTACGGCGACGGCCGGAACTTGGTTGGTTGGCTATCTTTTTGCCAGCACTTACAACTATTTTCTAAAAAAATAGTGAGTGGTTGCTCGGTGTGTGATACAATGCTGCCCTTACAAGGTATTCGCTCTCGCGTTTTTGGTCCTGCATCTGACGTTGAGCAGCGAGTCCCGCTAAGCGGGACGAATAAGGACAGACAATGATTGATATTTCAAATTTACCTGACAAAGCGCCGGAATATGATCTGCGAGACCTCTTGGAGGCCGGCATGCATTTTGGCCACGCCAGCGCCAAGTGGCACCCCAAGATGAAAGAGTATATTCACATGGAAAAAGATGGGGTTCATATTTTTGATTTAGCCAAAACCGCCCGGCAATTAAGAGTTGCTTACAACTATCTCTACAGCCTCGGTCAAGCCGGTAAAAAAGTGATTTTTGTTGGCACTAAGCGACAGGCCAGGGATTTACTCAAAGAAGCGGCCCAGAAAGCGGAAGCTTTCTTTGTGGCCCAGCGCTGGATGGGTGGCATGCTGACCAATTGGGACCAGATCAGCAAATCAATCCGCAAGATGAATGACATTGAAGAAGGTTTGGCCTCAGGGCGTTTCGATGGCTACACCAAGTTTGAGCGGGTGCAGCTAGAAAAACAGCACGGTAGATTGGAGCGATTCTTTGAAGGTGTCAAGGGTCTCAAAGGTAAACCAGATTGTTTAGTGGTGATCGATCCAAAACGGGAAGAAATTACTGTGACCGAAGCTGAGATGGTTGAGGTGCCAGTTATAGCACTGGTTGATTCTGATACCGACCCCGGTTCGGTCAACATTGTTATTCCTGGTAACGATGACGCAGTCAACAGTGTGTCCTTGGTGCTCAAGGAGTTAACTGGTGCTTACGCGGCGGGTAAAAAAGCGGCAAAATAAATCAGTTAAAAGTTAAAAGTTAAAAGTTAAAAGTTAAAAGTTAAAAGTTAAAAGTTGAAAAAGAGAAGTTATGTCGTTTTCAATGAATGAGCTCAAAAACTTACGTGAGGAAACTGGTGCCAGAGTAATGGACGCCAAAAGAGCGCTTGAAGAAGCCAAAGGCGATTACGCCAAAGCCAAAAAATTGGTCGAGGAAAAAGGTTTGGCTAGAGCCGAGAAGACCGCTGATCGCGAAACCAAAACCGGCTATGTGGCCAGTTATGTGCATGGCAACGGTCAAGTAGCGAGTCTCGTTGAACTGGTCTGTGAGACGGACTTTGTGGCCCAAAACTCCGAATTTAGAAAATTGGCTAATGAAATCGCCATGCAAGTAGCCTCGATGAACCCCAAAGACGTCAAAGAATTGATGGCTCAGGAATATATCCGTGACGGCGGGCAGACCGTTGAACGCTTAATTAAAGCCCTCAGTGGCAAGATCGGCGAAAAAATGGTGGTCAGCCGCTTTATCCGTTATAAAATCGGCGAGTAACTCCCTATAATAAACCCGTGAAAGATTTTGTTGGTGCTGCCCTCAGTAAAACTCGTGCGCGGTCAAAGCAGTCATTCCCTCTTTTCAAATGGGTGATTATGCCAGTGATATTAGTCGCGGTGGTTTTACTTGGTTGGCTGATGCTGCGCACACTGCAGTGGTCGGATTTGGTTTCAGGCTGTCTATCCACTCTTAGTTCTTGAGGGAAAAGAGTTGCCATATATTCGCTCCGCCGTGAGCCTTTCCATTGGTGTTTTATTAGATGAATTGTGGCACGCAGATGTAACTACCCTCGATCTCACGAGTAAAACCCGTTTTCAGGCTTTTTTACTGCGCCATTTACTCAGTAATCGCCAGGTGTCGTTCCCACAGAAGGTAGCTTGGTTAGCGCTGGTTTTTGACCAACGCACTGACTATGTGATACACGAGCCGCTAACGTCATTACCATCGCCCGTTTTTGAGCAACTCAACTATGGGAGTGAGCAGTCAACTTGCACGGTCGCGCTCATTAATACCACCCCATTAGCAGGTTTGGCTGGTCGGATTGCTAGCTTGCTGGAAAGCCACCATTTCCGAGTAGTACGAACTACCAGCGACGACACGTCAGTGGCAAGAACCACCGTCCTATTCGCCGACCCATTTTTGCCCGATTGTCGGTTGGTGATAGAGAAACTGGAAAAATTAGTGCCGGGGGGAGTGGAGAAGCAGGTGAATACTGAGGAAACTATTCGTCATCGCGCTGATTTAGTGGTGCGTTTGGGCAATGATTTGGCTAACTGAGCTTAAGAAACCTGACTAGAGGAAGGGATTAATAGTCTTCACCCTTGTTGATTTTCTCGAGAGTATCTTCAAAATCGTCGTTACGGTCGTCTTCCTGTTCACCCGTTTCTACTGGGATATCGTCTTCAATCAAAAACTCCTCATCAATGTTGGCCGGGGTAGAAGTAGTGCTGGTTTTACTAACTGGGAAAGACTGGAGGTGCTTGTTTTTAGGCGAGGTTCTTACTTCCCGCAGGTGCACACTGCAGTTGTTGTCGGCAAACGAGTGAATCAGGCAAGCGTATTCGTTACCGCGTCTGATCAGTTTATTCAGTCGATAGGAAAGATCATCGGGCAGAGCCCCAATGTATTTACCATCTTCTGTTTCTACGGAGATGTATTTATCTTTTTTGACGAAAATCTTGCAGGTTTGGCCGACACGCAGTTTGGAAAGCACATCCTTGCGGGCGAGTCGATGCAGTTCGGTAATTTTGGTTTTCCCTGGTTCTTCAATGAAGTAGGTATTGGAAAGGGGAGCGGTGGCGACACTTTTATTTTTGAGATTCGCTAAATGTTTGCGAGCGATCAGATTGGACTTGTCTTTTTCCAGTACCGCTTTAAAAGCCTGGCGTGCTTTGACCGGTTTTTTGAGGTGCATGTAAGCTAACCCAAGACGGTTCATGGCGCCCAGATCGTTTTCTGACCGTGAAAGGAGCTCGGTATTAATCTCGACGGCTTCTTCCCAATCTTGGTTTTTGGCTGCGCTGATGGCTTCTTGAACGAGAGTGGCGTATTTTTTCATGAATATGTCGCTTGCTTGCCCAAGGATATTACTGGCAGCCTCATGTATTGTCAACCTGAAAGTTACCGCCTACAATTTGGCCTAGGAAGAAGACGAGAAAGGGTGTGAATTATGGCCGGTCACAGCAAGTGGCATAACATCAAAAACCAGAAAGCCAAGGTCGACGCCAAGAAGGGCAAGATTTTTGGCCAATTAGCCCGCCAAATTCGGATCGCGGTCAAAGAGGGTGGTTCTGGCGATCCACAGCATAACGCCACTCTCCGAACGCTTTTGGAGAAAGCCAGGGCGGAAAACATGCCCAAAGAGAAGATCCAGCGAGCAATTGACGTGGGTTTAGGGAAGGGAGTGGGTGGTGAGCTGCGTGAAATCAGCTACGAAGGCTATGGGCCAGGTGGAGCAGGATTTTTGGTGGTAGCTGTCACCAATAATGCTAATCGTACCACCAGTGAAATCAGAGAGATTTTTTCTCGCTTTGGTGGTTCGATTGGCGCTCCGGGGTCAGTGATGTATATGTTTACTCGAGGAAATGATGGGGGATATATTACCACTATGCCGTTTCCGATCACCGACTCAAACCAACAAGAACAACTGCAAAAAATCCTGGATGTGTTGAACGAACATGATGACGTTGAGGAAGTTTTTTGTACAGGGGAATGGGAAGGGAAAGAGTAGGGAATATGCGGCGCAGAGAGAAATTTGTCTTGGCTTCAGCGGTCTTGAGTTTGGGATTGTTGCTGGTTCAATATATCGGTTTGGAGTGGCGCTACTGGGGGTTAGGAGTGTTTGTGCTGGTGACGTATTTGGTGTCTGCTTGGGCCTTGGCTGATGATCTTCAACCTCACGAGTGGTTGACTATTTTGCCATTTCCGGCCTTGTATGCCGGCTCGGTGTCTTTGTTTTATTTTCTTCTGCCGGGTGCCCTGGTGACTCGGGTTTTAATCTTGGGTTTGTTCGGCGGAGGCATGTATGGTTTGTTTTTGACCAACAATATTTTCTCAGTTGCCAAAGGGAGAACCATCCAGCTTTTGTATGCTGCTCACGCTGTAGGCCTGTTTTTCAGCTTGTTTACATCCATGTTGACCACGAATGCTATCTTCTCCCTACGACTGCCATTTTATTGGAACGCGCTGTTGGTGGGGTTAGTTCACTTTCCACTGATTATGATGGGTCTTTGGTCGATTAAACTCGAGCCGTTTATCAGCAGCAAAATTCTCAATTTCACGATTTTACTGACGTTGATTTTGGTGGAGTTAGTGACGCTGTTTTCATGGATTCCGCTGCCGGCTTGGCACGTGGCACTCTTGGTAATGGGGGTGTTGTATATTGGGCTGGGGGTTTTGCAGAGCCAGCTGCGGGAGCGCTTATTCCAAAACACGGCCAATGAATACTCGCTGGTGGCGATTTTTCTCGGGGTAATCTTTTTAATCCTGTTTCCTTGGAAATAACCAAAATTCATCTTTGTTGTTTTGTTTAGATATGATAGGATCTATTTCGTATGTGGAACAGAGAACATCATTTATATTCCGGTTTAGCTATTGGTTTTGACGGCGTCGTTGGCGACGTTTTTCCACCAAGTAATCCCAAACAAGTGAAAGAGACAACGGCAGCGTCGGTCTTGGCTGTTGATGACCAAGCCTTGCAAGAGCTTTTGGCTCGGGGAAACCAAGGAGATATGCTCAAGGCTATCGATGCCATTAGTCATTTGTCTAATCCAAAGTCTTTAGAAGATCCGCGCACCAAACCCCACCGCGCCGCTCGCTTACTGATTCAAGCCATCCGTGATGCACTGATAGTACATCACAACCCATCCTTGGCTGAGGCCTTGGCTGAAGGACTCAATAAACCCGATATTCGCAGAAAATTGAGTAAAAATCAGATTTTAACCACGGAGGTAAATGCTGTGTTTATTATTCTAGGCAAACTGAAAGGGCATCAAGACCTGTCAGAACAAGCAGCAGTGGTAGAATTTTTGACCAGCAAACTGGCCGAGGATAGTGAATTTAATCACCCAAGATAAACGCGTCAAAAAACGCTGATTTTTAGCCTGGAATCCAGGCTAATTTTGGTTAAGGGGAGGGTGGACTAGAGGAAACTAGGCTTGAAGCCGGGTTTTGAGGAAGGAAAAGTTTCTCGAGTGATATTGTTTTTCCAGATTAGAAATATAACTTATTTTTGACTGCAATTTACGAAAAAAACATTGATACAGCAAAGAAATAGGGTAGTGGCACTAAGAAATGGGGCAGTGGACCAGGGAGAAAAGGGGAAGATGATATAGTTTGATACATTGTGGAAAACTCAACTTGTTATAGGGTTACCCGTGAAAAAGTTATAGGACAATACCAGGCTAAGTGATATAGTTTTATACAGCACTACTGCTTCATCTGCCGGGATGTTGCAAGAATAAACTAACCTGGTTTAGCCTGGACTAGGAACATCCAAGTCCCGAGGAAGAAAGCACAAAAAACCCGAATGGCCGTTTTTGGCTCCTTTAGTGAGATGGCTCTCTTTTGAGGGCAGTGTGGAATTATGGGGAGAAATAAAAAGAATGATTGTTTTTACACTTCAATAGAGAAGGGTAACACCCCTCCCTTTTATTAGCGACCTGCCCAAACAAGCCTGGCCAATTATGTCGCACAATATAACTTTTACGACGTAATGTCAGGCTAGGCTAGAGCCTGCCTGGTTTGACTCTTGGCCCGTTTTCCCCTGAAATTGAGTTGTTTCTCCCCTGTTCCCGAGACTATTATTTCAATTACTCTGCTCTTTATTTTCAGCTTATTATTCTTGAGTTTGGCCGAGGCTCAATTTTAGCCTGGTATGATCTGGATTTTATGGTTGCCCCGTTGTGGTTGACCAGGGTTTTTTCTCTGGTGTAGTCTGGCAGAAGCTTTTTTTGCCTGGCCGTGGCCGTGGTGCTCGTTTTGGAAATAAAGATTGATACATCAATCTAATTAACTTAAACGACCAATGGCTCGTTTAACCGGGAATCAGCCGTTTTTGGGGCGCTCATGGGCTTGGAAATAGATGGCAAACTGAATGATTAGTGAGTAGCAAAGTGACGGTAAGTTATTTGTCTCAACGCTCTCAAAATGGAATATAGCAAAATTGCTATATTCAAAAAATAGGATGGGCAAAATAACTTTTTTGACCATAAGCAAAAGGCGACCTGTCGGTTACCAGAATTTAAATTAGCGCCTCAAGCCGCTTTTTCGGCAGAATTATCGAGTTAAAAGGTATGAAACCGAAAAAGTGTCATACATTTTTAGTTGATCTGCCCGAGAGAATCTTGACTTATTGGTTTTAGCAGCTGACTCGCCTGTCTGACAATGACTTATAGTATTCTCACCTATTTAGCGGTCTTTTTACACTATTTTCTTATTTATTTTTGACGGTTGGTGGCTTTTCTTCTACTATTGGGGGTAGGAACGTATGCCAATTTCGACCGCGCCCTCCCCCAGCATGATCGATTTCCTCGAGTCACTCGAGGTGGAACGCAACTTAAGTCCGTTGACGGTGCGCAATTATGGCCATTATCTCCGTCGGTTTATCGACTGGTTCGAGGCTGCCGGTCACACTGACCTCAAGGAGCTTGATCCAGACGTTTTGCGCAAATACCGGGTTTACTTGGCGCGTTTTGCTGATGATCAAGGCAGAACACTGTCCAAAAAGACCCAAAGCTACTATATTATTGCCCTTCGTAGCTGGCTCAAGTGGTTGGTGAAAAACGACGCGCCAGTGCTACATCCGGAAAAGGTGGAGTTACCCAAGTCAGAATCAATCCCAATGAAGTTTGTCTCCGCCGAAAAAATTCAGCGTTTACTCGAGATGCCGGATCTTGCCAAGCCGCAGGGTTTGCGTGATCGAGCGATGTTGGAAGTGCTGTTTTCCACTGGGCTACGGGTCAGCGAATTAGTCAAGTTAAACCGAGATCAGATCGATATCGACCGGCGTGAGTTTGGGGTGATCGGCAAAGGCCGCCGACCTCGAGTAGTATTTTTGAGTGATAAGGCCGCAGAATGGCTAACTCGTTGGCTCAACTCTCGGGAAGACAACTGGCGGCCGATCTTTATCCGTTTTGCCGGTCAAAAACCTGATCTGCTGGCCGATGGGGAGGAAATGAGGCTGACCACCAGAAGTGTGCAGCGACTGGTGGATCGTTATAGTCGGCGGGCTCACCTACCAATTAAACTCTCGCCGCATGGCATTCGTCATAGTTTCGCGACTGATTTACTCAGTAACGGCGCCGGTTTACGAGATGTCCAGGAAATGTTGGGGCACAAAAACATCGCCACCACTCAGATTTACACCCACGTCACCCAACCACAGTTGAAAAAAGTGCATCAAAAACATCATTCTAAAGTACAATAGTACATATTGATTTATATTAAAAAAGTATTTGATATTTTTTATAGTATATTAATACTATTAATATATATTTCGATTGTTTAAATTAAAGTGATGTGAGGACGACAGCAAGTCCCGTGAGGTGATAAAAATCGCTGGTCGGCGATCGTTAACAAACGAAGAGTGGAAAAACACGCTCCTTTTTGATTTTGGGTTGGCATGAACGGACAAACTATTGTTGTGAACGGGTTAAATGATCGGTTATTCCCTACTTCGCTGCTTTCTCGCAATAGAATTACTCTAGGACATTAGCAGATAACCTCTATTTCTGCTAATATCGGGTTTTCAATATTTTCTCTGGTATATCAATCTAATTTTGTATGACTTTTTCTTTGCTGGCTGTGGATAAATAACCGCTTTCCGCTTTAAAAGCGGCTGTTGACACATGTACAAAGAATATCAAAAAAGATCATAAAAAAAGTGTCAAAGCGTTGTGAAACTTGAGTGGCTGATGGTACAATCGCTGCCGTTCTTTTACAATATGAATGAAAGGGCCTGTAGCGCAGTTGGTTAGCGCGTCTGCATGGCATGCAGAAGGTCAGGGGTTCGAATCCCCTCAGGTCCACAGAACTTGACTAGATGCGCCGATACCCTCTTGCCAAAATAACCCCTCAAATTTGCATTGCAATGCAGTGCAAATATCGGGAGTCATTTCTACGGAGGGGTATCTTACTTCACGAGCAAAGATTTATTTTTGTTTAGTTTCTTTGGTTTTTCCGGCTTTTTCGGGAGCTTCTTCCAACTCGCTCGTCACGGCTACCGCCACGACTGGATTGTCACTCTTAAGTTTCATTAAAATGACGCCCTGAGTTGGCCTAGTCAGTGTTGGAATCGATCTTTTATTGATCGGGAGTTTGATCGTTTGACCGTCTTTAGTGCTAATGACTACCTCTTTGTTACTGTCACTCAAGATACGCGCGGAAGCGACCTTGCCGGTTTTTTTGGTAATTTCCGAGACCTTAACCCCCAGACCAGAGCGTTTTTGGACCGGATAATACTTCAGTTGGGTGCGTTTACCCAGGCCATTCTCGGTGACCAGCAGGAGTGAGGTGTCCTCAAGATATTTTTTGTCATCCGGGAAGGCTTCTACCCCCACCACGTAGTCATCTTTTTTGAGAGTGATACCTTTCACTCCCTTGGTGTCGCGTTGGGAGGTCTTAACCTCGGTTTCACTAAAGCGAATCGATTTCCCATTATGAGTCACCAGCATAAGGTGATCTTTCCCAGTGGTGACTCGACCCCAGACTAGCTCGTCATTTTTATTGAGGGTGATAGCCACAATCCCGTTTTGGCGGATGTTTTCGTAGAGTTTGACGGCGGTTTTCTTCACTAAGCCCTCACGAGTGGCCAAGGTAATGAATTTTTCCGCGTCTTGTTTCTGATCAACAGAAAGTACGGCCCTAACGCTCTCCTCTGGTAGTAAATTGACGAGATTGACGATCGCTGTGCCCTTAGCTTGGCGAGATGCCTCAGGAATTTCGTACGTCTTGAGTCGGAACACGCGGCCTTTGTTGGTGAACAAGAGCAGCGTGTCATGAGTGGTACAGCTGATGATCGCCTGCAGGACATCCTCTTCCTTCATTTTCAGGCCCGCACTCCCCTTCCCGCCTCTGGATTGGGAGCGCAGAGCGCCGGGACTCATGCGTTTAATGTAGCCGCTCTCGGTTAAGGTAATGACCGTCGTTTCATTGGCGACCAAATCTTCTTCACTAAACTCACCGACTTTTCCTTTGACCAGTTTGGTGCGGCGCTCATCGCCGTAGGTGTTAATGACTTCCTTCATTTCTTGATTAATCACGTCGAGGATGTCTTGGGGTGAGGTTAAGAGTTTCAACAGCTGGTCCATCTTTTCTTTGATGGCTTTGTATTCGTCCTCGATTTTCTGACGCTCGAGTGCAGCCAACCGCTTGAGTTGCATTTCCAGAATAGCAATGGCCTGTCGCTCAGAGAGGCCAAACTTTTTGATCAAAGCGACACGCGCCGCATCAGTGTCTTTGGATTTTTTGATCGTTTCGATGACCGCGTCGAGATTTTTGAGGGCGATGAGTAAACCTTCCAGGATATGGGCGCGGTCGCGGGCCTCGATCAATTCATGTTGGCTGCGGCGGACGACCACCAGTTGGCGGTGCTCGATGTATTCTTTGAGTACTTGACGCAAATTCATCAACTGCGGCGTGCCGTCACTAGTCAAAGCCACCATGTTCATCGAGAAAGTGTCTTGCAGTTCGGAGTATTTAAAAAGTTTGTTGAGGACGACTTTAGGGCGGGCATCGCGCTTGAGTTCGATCACCATGCGCATGCCCTTGCGGTCCGACTCATCTCTGAGATTTTTAATGCCCTCGATCTTTTTGTTTCTGGTCAGATCGGCAATTTTCATCAATAGGCGCGCTTTGTTAACTTGGTATGGTAGTTCAGTGACGATGATTTTGTAGCCATTTTTGCCGTCTTCCTCGATATCGGCCTTGGCACGTACGACAATGCGACCTTTGCCGGTGCGGTAAGCCTCTTGAATCGCTTTAAAGTCATACATGATGCCGGCGGTGGGGAAATCTGGGCCTTGGATATCGGTCATCAGCTCTTCGAACTCGATGGTACTGTCGAAATCACCGGCCAATTGGTGAGGATCAGCAGTGACGACGGCATCAATCGCTTGATTGTTGGCTAAATCGCTCTTTTGCTTGGCTTCTGCGGCTGGGAGCACCGGGGTTTCGACTGTAGCCTTGCCTTTTTTAATCATGGCCATGATGGCGCTACCCACTTCCGTCAAGTTATGTGGCGGAATCTTGGTGGCCATGCCGACCGCGATCCCCTCAGAACCCATCAGGAGAAGATTTGGTAATCGGGTTGGTAGGACGGCCGGCTCTTGGAGTGAACCGTCAAAGTTGTCGACGAACGGCACAGTGTTTTTACCGATGTCAGCCAGCAGTTCCTGGGCAATTTTGGCCAGCCGCGCTTCGGTGTACCGCATGGCCGCTGGACTATCGCCGTCAACTGAGCCGAAGTTACCCTGCCCATCAACCAGTGGGTAGCGCATGCTAAAGTTTTGGGCCAAGCGGACCATGGCCATATAGACCGATGAATCACCGTGTGGGTGGTATTTACCTAAGACGTCTCCCACAATCCGAGCTGATTTTTTATACGCACTGCCCGGCACAATGCCGCTCTTATACATCGAGTAAAGGATTCGGCGGTGCACTGGTTTCATGCCATCGCGGACATCAGGCAAAGCCCGAGCTACAATGACGCTCATGGCGTAATCAAGGTACGATTTTTCCATCTCGGTGATAATCGAGGTGTGTTTCACCTTGCCAAACTTGGTTTCCTCAATTGAGCCCATCACCGGACCACCGTTGCCATTAGTCACGGTTTTACCCTCAATTGGTAGTTGTTTTTCTTGGTTTTCGCTCATAAGTTATTGCAACGCTTTCTCAATGGCAGGGGCGATTTCTTTCTTGCGTGACATTTTTGAGCCGATATCAAGGATATTGTCGGCGACTTGACCACCAAAGGCTTTTTGCGCCACTTGCGCCTCTTCATCACCCAGGATTAACAGTTTCGTGTTGACCTGCAGAATGTCAGTGATGGCGACAAACAGCAGATCGACTTTTTCCTCGGCTTTGACTTTGGCCATGGCTTTTAAGAGCGCCACTTTTTTCTGAGTTAAAATCTCTGCTTGTTCAACCGTTTCCAACTGATCAATGAAAACTTTTTTGGCAAAATCAAACACTTTGTAGTCATTGCGAACAACTTGTTCGTCAGTGAGTGAAGAGATGTTTGATTTGGCCTTGAAAATCTCGAGCGTAAAGGCATCGATATCAGTGATACCCGCCAGCTCAGCTAAGGCTTGCCCAAACTTACGGTCTTTATCAGTCGTAATCGGCGACTTGTAGCCGACGGTGTCAGAAAGAATGGCTGCAAGCATAAGGCTTGCGAGAGTTTTATCAGGTTTGACCCCGTTTTGTTTCATGAGGTAATAAATGATGGTGTTAGAGGAACCCCAGACTTTAAAAGTCATAAAAATAGGCTGAGGAAGATTCAAGTGAGCTTTGTGGTGGTCGATGATCTCAACGATTTGGTCGTTGGCCAAACCCGCCAAACGCTGCGATTCTTCATTGTGATCCACTAGTACGACTTGATCTTGCTGGCCGATATCATTGGCCGTAATTACCTGGGGCGCGGTCACCCTGAATTTTTCAAACAAATACGTTGTTTCTGGATTCAGTGGATCGGTGATCACGGCCTCTACTTTACTGTACCCGAACGCCGGCTCATGTTTGAAAAGATACTCTAATGCCATAGCGGCAACGACCGAATCAGTATCAGGTTTAGTGTGGCCGATGATGTAAGTTTTATTCATAATTTCCTTTCAAAAATATTATTTATTTTTCTTCTTCTCAAATCTCGAAAATGTCTGTATACGCTTTGTTATCCAATCAGCCAGATTTTCTCAGTGATCAGTCGAAAAATAAACAATATTTTTTTCAGGTTCCTTTCTGCCTAAACATCCAGCTCGGCCAACTTGGCGCGGGTCTGGATAAATTTTTTGCGTGGTGGTACTTCGTCGCCCATCAGGGTCATGAAGGTCCGGTCGGCTTTTTCGGCGTCGTCGATGGTAATTTTCTTAATAATGCGAGTCTCTGGGTTCATGGTGGTGTGCCACAGTTGCTCTGGGTTCATTTCACCCAGACCTTTGTAGCGTTGAATACCGATTTGAGAATTAGTTTTGTCTTTCTTAAGTTCTGCCACTACTTGATCGCGTTCTTCATCGGAATAGACATAGCGTGACTGTTTGCCGGCAGTCACTTTATAAAGCGGTGGCAGTGCCACGTACAGGTGTCCGGCTTGGACGACTTCCGGCATATGGCGGAAGAAAAAGGTCAGGCCCAGGGTGGTGATGTGCTCGCCATCAACATCCGCGTCGTTCATCAGAATGATCCGGTGATACCTGAGCTTATCAGGTTCGAAAGTTTCACCAATGCCGGCACCCAAAGCGATGATGAGGTTTTTAATCTCTTCTGAAGAGACGAGTTTGTCCAGGCGAGCGCGCTCGGTATTAAGAATCTTCCCTCGCAGCGGAAAAATGGCTTGGAACTTGCGGTCACGGCCTTGCTTGGCGCTGCCGCCGGCGCTGTCACCCTCGACGATGTAGATCTCGGAGGCAGCTGGGTCACGGCTTTGGCAGTCAGCCAGTTTTCCTGGCAGTGACGCACCCTCTAAAACACCTTTTCTGACCACCGCGTCTTTAGCCGCCCGGGCTGCTAATCGAGCACGAGCTGACAGGAGTACTTTACCAGTGACAGCTCGGCCAACCGAAGGATTTTCCTCCAGGAAGGTTTGAAACGCTTCCTTAAACACTTGATAGACGGCCGATTGTGCCTCATTGTTATTCAGTTTTGATTTAGTTTGTGATTCAAACTGTAGGTCGTTGGCGGGCATTTTGACAAAGACCACCGCCGTGAGCCCCTCTTTGAGGTCTTCAGCGGTAAAAGCTTCTTTTTCCTTGGTGAGCCCATTTTTTTCAGCGTATTCCCGCACTACTCGAGAGAGCGACAGTCGAAAACCATTGACGTGAGTACCACCATCAGGGGTGCGAATGACGTTGACGTAACTGTCCACTTTTTCTGTGTAAGTATCGTTATATTGTAGTGCTACCTCCACACCGATGTGTTTTTTGGTGGTGTCATCTTGCCAGTCGCCGCTGGTATAAAAGACTGAGTGGAGAGTCTTTTTGCCGCCATTAAGGTGTTCGACAAGCGAGCGAATGCCACCCTCAAAGTAGAAGTGTTGAGTGGTGTCTTCAATTTCATCGGTGAATTGGAAGTAAATGCCGGCCATGAGGTATGCTCGGTCTTTGATGATCTGTTTTAAGGTTTTGGTATTAAATTTGGTCTCGGTAAAAATAACTGGGTCAGGGATAAACTGCACCACTGTCCCTGACGGTTGGTCAATAAAATGTTTGATATATCCGTTACACATTTCTTGGACTTTTTTCTCTGGAATTTGAGTTACTGCCACTTTTGGCTTGCCTTGGGTATAGGCTTGGTAGTAGTATTTGCCGTCTCGTTTGACCACGACCTGCATAAAGCTTGATAGAGCATTGACGGCCGAAGAGCCAACCCCGTGTAACCCGCCGGAAGCTTTATACGCTGTTTCATCAAACTTGCCGCCCGCGTGAAGCTTGGTCATCACAATCTCGAGTGCCGAGACGCCGGAGACGTGTTTTTCCACTGGAATACCTCGACCATTGTCAACCACGGTAATAACCTCTGAACCGAGGTTTTTGGTGCCAGCCAGTTTTTGATGCTGCTCTGTGGTGGCGGCGCGGAAAATCCGAATGGTTTTGCCATACCCAACGATGGCTTCATCGACTGCATTATCGAGAATTTCTTGAGCCAGGTGGTGTAAACCCTTACTATCGGTCGAGCCAATGTACATACCCGGCCGTTTGCGGACCGGCTCTAAGCCCTCGAGGACTTTAATATCTTTGGCTTGATAGGACAAGGTTGATTTTGATGCAATCATAAACAAATTGAGACTCTCTTTTGTACCATATTCTCCTCCCTATTTGAAGAGTCTTGTACCTCAAGTGGAAGCGGCCTGTTGCCTGATTTGGAGTAAACAGTGCTCCATGACGAGCCGGATGTTGCCATTTTTTTCCAAAGCAGTCAGCGCTGCTAACAAACTTCGCCTCACAAACGAGGTGACTGGTTGATCATTGTCAGCTGCTAGTTGGCGGCTGATGGCTCGCAACACTTGTTGAGTGAGTTGATTATCTTTGAAGGTTTCGGCTAAATCAATCAGCTCACTATAAGAAAAAGCTTCAGGTTGAATGAGAAATTTTTTAAGACTCTCCTGTTCGGGCGGACTGGAGGCAGTTGGTTTGTCGTTCGATTCGGTCCAAATGATTTCCCGGCAGCGAGAGATCAAGGTTGGCAGCAGTGTCCGGCCGGGGTAAGTAGCTAAAATGAGTTGAGTATTGGCTGGTGGTTCTTCGACGATTTTCAGCAGAGCGTTTTGGGCTGGTACAGTGGTGGTATGTACGGCGCACACAATCAGCGTTTGCGGCTCGCTTGCTGCCCGGGCAAAACTACTGTGGCGTAACAACTCTCGTACCAAGCCGATCGTGACGGTCTCTCCGTCGGGATTGAAAAAAAATGGCTGTGAGCGTGAGCCTTGATTCTCCAAAAAACTATTGACTGCGGATCGGTACTCTACTCCCTCTGGCAGAGTGAGTAGAATTGATGCAGAAAAGAGTGGTACGAAACCTTTTTTTCTCATAAGACTTCTGTCATTATATTCCATGAGATATGACCGAGCCTGCCCAGGTTTCACCAGCAGCCCCTGTTTCTGTTACGCCCCAGCATTTTCTCGATATTCTGGTGCGTGATAAAAAATTGACTGAGGAGCAGCTCAATCAAATCAAAAGTGAACAGTTGATTACAGGTAAGACTTTTGAAGAGTTGTTACTGGGGAAAAAGTTGGCCTCAGAGCTGGAGATTGCCCAAGCCAAAGCCACTTTTAACAATCTCTCCTTAGTCCGCGTGACGGAAATGAGCGCTTCGCCTGAGGCCTTAAATCTAGTTGGCGAAGGGGTGGCCCGCCGCTACAAAGTGTTGCCGTACGCGTATGACAAAGAAAACCGGGTGCTAAAAGTGGCCATGAGCGACCCACTGGACTTGGCGGCGGTTAATTTTTTGAAGCAGAAAACCGGTCTTAGTCTGGAGGTGGCCGCGGCCGTCCCCTCAGAGCTGGAAAAAGCGCTCACGGAACAATTCTCTCAAGATCTTTCTTCTGAAGTGACCCAGGCTTTGGAACAAAATGACTTGCGGGCTGAAAAAATTGTCAAGGCTGATACTCCCTCGCGCGCTGAAGTAGTGAGAGACGCGCCGATCAATCGCATCGTAGAGACGGTCTTGGATTTTGCGGTCAAAGCGCGAGCTTCGGACATTCATATTGAACCTCAGATTGGCAAGACGAAGGTGCGTTATCGGATTGATGGGATCTTGACTGAGCGGCTGGTTCTGCCGCAGAGCGTTCATGATGCCGTAGTTTCACGCATTAAGATCTTGGCTAACCTCAAAATCGACGAACGACGGATCCCGCAGGACGGCCGTTTTAATTACATCGCTGATGGGAAGGAAATTGACCTGCGTATTTCCACCCTACCGACGATTCACGGTGAAAAAGTGGTGATGCGGCTCCTGCAGAAAAATGCCGCAGTCCCCTCTTTGGAAGAGTTAGGTTTGACGGGATTGGCGCTCAAACATTTACAAGATTTAATTAAAGTCCCTCGCGGCATTATTCTGGTCACTGGTCCCACTGGCTCTGGTAAAACGACGACTTTGTACTCAGTGCTACATCAACTAAATACTCCTAAAGTCAACATCATGACGATTGAGGATCCAGTGGAGTACCAAATTCCTGGTATCAGCCAAGTCCAGGTGAATCCTCAAGCTGGTTTGACCTTTGCCACCGCGCTGCGCTCTTTCCTGCGTCAGGACCCTAACATTATCATGGTGGGAGAAATTCGTGATGCCGAGACGGCCGAGTTAGCGATCCAGGCTTCATTAACGGGCCATTTGGTGTTATCCACTTTGCACACGAACTCAGCTGCCGGGGCGATCCCGCGGTTACTAGATATGGGGGCAGAGGCGTTTCTACTCTCCTCCACCGTGACGCTGATTATGGCTCAACGGGTGCTACGGCAGATCAATCCTGCTTACAAGGAACAATACACTCCTGACCCGGCGGTGGTAGAGGACGTGAAGCAGGTGTTGGGTGAACGCTATACCCAGTGGTGCCAAAAAAGTAAGACCGATCCTAATAAATTGGTGTTGTACCGGCCGGCGGCCACCCGGCCAACGACCGAGCCTGACTACCTTGGCCGCATCGGCATTTTTGAGGTCTTGCCAGTTAGTGAGCAAGTCAGTCACCTGATTATCGAAGGCAAGTCTGACGCTGAGCTGGAGAAAGCGGCCGTTGATAACGGGATGCTCCTGATGAAGCAGGATGGTTATATCAAGGCTTTGGAGGGAGTTACCACTATTGAAGAAGTACTGCGAGTAGCAGAGTCTAAATAAAAGGGATGATAATGTCAGAGCCCATTCAACCTCAACTCACCAACCAGCCTCTCAACATCCAATTACTGTTGGATACTTTAATCCAACGTGATGGGTCAGATCTTCATTTTTTAGTTGGTTCTCCACCTCATCTGCGGGTAAACGGTCAATTGGCACCAGCGGAAAACACCGTGCCGCTCACCCAAGAGTTGGCTGAACAACTGATTGGCTCACTTTTGTCACCCGAGCAGTTGGAATACTTGCGCGCCAATAAAGAACTCGACTTTGGCTATCAATATAATGAGCAAGCTCGATTCAGGGTGAATGTCTATTATGAAAAAGGTCAGTTAGCCGCCGCACTGCGGCTGATCCCAACCAAAATTCGCACTGTTGATGAGCTGGGGCTGCCCGCACTCTTTCATCAATTAAGTCATTTTTCACAAGGACTTATTTTAGTCACTGGTCCGACGGGTGAGGGCAAGTCAACCACCCTGGCGGCCGTAATTGATGAAATTAACCACACCAGAAGCGAGCATATTATCACGGTTGAAGACCCAATCGAGTTTGTCTATGTGCCCGATAAAAGCATTATTTCCCAGCGAGAAGTGAATCGTGACACTCACTCTTGGGACTTGGCGTTGCGCTCGGCTCTGCGTGAGGATCCAGATGTGGTATTAATTGGCGAGATGCGTGACTTTGAGACGATTGCTTCAGCGATTACGATCGCTGAGACTGGTCATTTAGTATTGGCGACTTTGCACACGGCCACCGCTGCCCAGACGGTAGATCGAATCATCGACGTTTTCCCGGCTCACCAGCAAGATCAGGTCAGGATGCAGTTGGCCGCCACTTTACGAGTGGTGGCTTCTCAACGCCTGGTGCCAAGGAGTAGTGGCGGAATGCAAGCAGTTTTTGAGTTAATGATTGCCAACTCAGCCATTCGCAATCTCATTCGCGAGAACAAGACTCACCAGATTGATAATGTTATTCAAACCTCCACCGCTGATGGCATGACGCTCATCGAAAATGACTTATTAAGGTTAGTCCAACAGGGTGTCATTTCTAAAGAGAGAGCGATAATGACGGCCTTCCGCCCCACGGAGTTAAATCGGCTGTTGGGTGAGGGACAACCGTAACCAATTAGGCACAGTATGTCGATTTTTTCTTATACGGCCAAAAACGCGCACGGTGAAACAGTCAAGGGCAAGGTGGAAGCGCAAAACCGTCAGCAGGCAGCTGGCGTGCTGATGAATCGCGGGCTGTTGGTAATTGATGTCATAGCTCAGAGTGACACCGGCCTGTCGTTCATGACTGGATTTCTCAATAAAGTGAGGCATGATGACCTAGTGAACTTCACCCGCCAGTTGGCCACGATGGTCAGTGCCGGTTTGCCGTTGGCCACTGGCTTGAGTATTTTGCGTGATCAAAACAACCCGGCAATGGCCGAAGTGGTGAGTAACCTCTTGCGTGAAATTGAAAGCGGCAACGCTTTTGCCAAAGCTTTGGAGAGACAACCTGATGTTTTCGATCGAATTTATATCCAGTTAGTCAAGGCCGGCGAGGTAGGTGGGGTGTTGGATAAAGTGATGGATAAATTGGCCGAGAACTTGGAGAAAGACAAAGAGTTTCGGGGTAAAACGAAGGGTGCCATGATTTATCCAGTTATTGTCTTGATTGCGATGGTGATTGTTGGCTTTGTGATGATGGTGTTTGTGATCCCCAAACTCACAGATATGTACAAGGACTTTGGGGCCGAGCTGCCTTTACCCACCCTGATTCTCATTTCCATCGCTAATTTTCTGACTCGTTTTTGGTGGGCCTTTATTTTATTGACGGTTGGCGGGGTGGCGGCCTTGCGCAATTGGTACAAGACCTCACTTGGCCAACACAAGATTGATCAGTGGTTATTGAAAGTGCCGATCATCGGTAATCTGCGGCAAAAAATTATTTTGACGAACTTTGCCAGAACACTGTCCTTGCTTTTAAGTTCTGGGGTCCCGCTCTTGAGTTCGTTGAATATAGTCTCGGCGGCCATGGGCAGTATTTTATACCGGGACGCGATGAGTGAAGTAGCCCAGAAAGTGGAAAAAGGCGTGCCGCTTTCTCGAGCGATGTCGGTCTATGACTTGTTTCCCGGAATACTCCATCAAATGTTGGCGGTCGGTGAGGAAACAGGCAAATTGGACGAAGTACTTTTAAAACTCTCTAAATACTTTGAATCAGAAAGTGAACAGGCGGTGAAAAACCTGACAGCCGCTATGGAGCCACTGATCATGGTGGTCTTGGGTCTTGGTGTCGGCGCCATGGTGATTGCCATCATCATGCCGATCTACAGTTTGACTAGCCAATTTTAAACTTTTATTCCCCTGCTTGCCTTGCATACTTGATTTAGTGTACGCTGATAGTAACCAGTAGAAACCCTTGAGGGAGAAAAGGCCTATGAAATTCCTGTCCTACTTGAAAAACCTCCGGCACCAAGCCGGCTTTACGATGATTGAGCTTTTGATCGTCATCGCTATCTTGGGTATTTTGGCGATTGCTGTGTTGGCGGCGATCAACCCGATTGAGCAGATCAATAGAGGTCGGGATACTGGTAGCCGGTCTGATGCTGAGCAACTGATCAGTGCCATTGACCGCTATTATGCCTTTAATGGGTATTATCCATGGCAGACTGGTGCTTCGGACACCGCTAATGTGGCTTTAAGCTGGACTCACTTTGAAGATTCAAGCAGTTTTACTGACAGTGCTGGGGTTTGTAAAGTGGGTGAAAAACTGGGCACTGCCACTACGGCTGGCTGTACTGGCGCTGACGAACTCAAACAGAGCTTTTTGGACCGAGTATCGGAAGCGTCGTACAACTATTTATATGTTTATAACACTGGTGAGCAAGGCAGTAGCACCTACGCTTGTTTCCAGCCGCGCTCTCAAGCTTTTGTGCAGGAAGTGGATGAACGCTTGGACCCGGACGGAGATGGCACCTTTGATAACTATCCGGCCGACTACCCGGCGGCTGACGCCATTGGTAACACCGCCGAGTGCGGGCCAAGCGGTAACTGTGTCTGTATCCCGTAGCGGTATACTGACTGTATGTCGGTTTTCTGGCTGATTGGAGCCTTAGTTTTTGGTTTAGGAGCGGCGGTGGGCAGTTTCCTGAATGTCTTAGTGTATCGAACGCATCATGGCAAGGACTGGATTAAGGGTCGTTCCAGCTGTGAACACTGTGGTCGAGCTATCGCTTGGTCTGAAAATGTGCCGATTCTCTCGTATCTTTTTTTGCGTGGTCGCTGTGC
Organism: Candidatus Pacebacteria bacterium GW2011_GWA1_46_10; assembly: GCA_001002135.1. Classification (GTDB taxonomy): domain Bacteria; phylum Patescibacteriota; class Microgenomatia; order UBA1400; family PJMF01; genus UBA10119. The sequence goes on along the minus strand of LCLP01000003.1, from coordinate 7,642 downwards.
TCATTGTGGGCAGAAGATTGATGTTGCTCATCCCTTAGTCGAGCTGTTGACCGGTTTTTTGTTTTTATGGTGGTATGTGGCTGGTTTTTTGTTCTTTCGTTTGACCAGCGCTCCATTACAATCTGTTCAACCGCTTTTCTGGTTACTGGTTGGCAGTGTATTTGTGGTGATTTTGGTCAGTGACCTCAAGTATTTGATTATTCCTCGTTGGACGCTGATCACCTTGACGGTCGCTACCCTCCTCTACCGAGGGTTGTTGCTGGTCAACCACGAGCTGCAACTGGCTGATTTTGGTGTTTCACTACTTTGGACACTGGGTTTAACCGGTTTTTTTCTGAGTTTGTGGTGGATTACTAAGGGTAAAGGTTTTGGCTTTGGAGATGTTCAGTTGGCCGTACCGCTGGGGTTAATCTTGGGCAGCTGGCAGCGAATCTTGGTTGGTGTTTTTTTGGCGTTTTTGATCGGTGCAGTAGTTGGCGGTGGTTTAGTGATCATTGGTAAAAAGCAGTTTCGTCAGCCAATTCCCTTCGGACCATTTTTGTTGTTAGGAACAGCACTAAGTTTGGTCTGGGGGTTTGATTTGTGGGCGGGCTATGTCAGGATGATTGGAGGATAAAGAATAGTTGATAGTGAATGGTTAATAGAAGGTCGGAGAGAAAACCGATGAGATGAGAACACTACGAATTATTTTTACGACGGTCGTGACGCTGATTGTTTTAGCAGTGCTCGCTGGTTTGATCACTCGGGAGATACTGTTAACCATGGCCGTTAGCCAAGTACGCGCTGATGCCCGAGAACTAAGCTCGTTGTCGGCCGACCCGAGCTTTAGTCAATCGTGTCGAGAGTTTGGCGGCGTCCCGCCTGACGGTGTTTCACTGACGCGCGCTCAGTTGCGGTTTACTTCACAAAGAGATTATGTGTTGGAGATAGTCTGTCAGACTAATCAGTCGCTCCGTTCTCCTATCAGGACGGCAACTCTGCCGCGACTGGTAGAAAAAGGGGTGGGACAATCAGGCCTAATTCAAGGGGAAAACTTAAGTGGGTTGACGCTTTCGGTGTTGGGGCGAACTGGCGCGGTGTATGAAGAGGATATTTTTATTCGGACGGTATTGAAGTATAACGGTGAACCCGAGTTAGTGGTGGATCAAGGCCCACCTACTCTTTGTGAGGGATATGGTTTTCGCTGTTGTAGTGAGACAGCTCAGTCGGGTGTGGAGCCGAGGCAGCCGGTAGCACTTGATTGTCCGCGCTCGTGTTATACCTCCTGTGTGGAAAAGCCAGTCGTCCTCAACTTTGAGAGCGATCCCTCACCGGTTGTTGGGACGAGAACGGTGATCGTACAGGCTGGTCAGCCAGTAGAGTTTTTTTATACCTTTAACGATGTGCGTGGCGATGCTTTTGCTGATAGTCTGACCGCAGCAGAGCGGGCTAATCTTTCACTGACAGAGCGTTTCGGCTGGTTAGTACGAGCTCTTTTTTGGAGGAATGGCGGCGGCGATAAACTAGAAAAGGTAATCGTTAATTTTGGTGACGGTCAAGTGACTGAGCTTTCTGACTTGCATGGGGCGGTCAGCCACACCTATACTTGTACTCGGACGGAGTGTATTTATCAGGTGACTGTTCAGGCTGTGACAGCGGCTGGGACAGTCAGTTCCTTGACTGAGTCATCGAAGCTGGAGCTGCGTGTGGTACCAGAGTAACAAGGAGAAAGACATGAAGAAATATCTCGGGTTTAGTTTATTGGAGTTGTTGGTTGTGATTTCGATCATTGGGATTTTGGTCTCGATCGGCACAGTGGCTTTTACGACGGCCCAAAAAACTGGCCGTGATTCTCGGCGGCGGTCGGATATCAAAGCGATGCAGGATGCCTTTGAGCAGTATCGAGCGGAAAATAGCACGTATGAGGCCTGTAGTACCATGGCTGATTATAATAGCGGCTCTGGCTCACTCATGCCCGGTGGTTTGCCGGTCGATCCCAGAAACAGCGGTGATTATGTCTACAACACTGCCAATGGGTGCACGGTCAGCGGGTATTGTGTCTGTGCTTATTTGGAAAGTGGTACGGGTAACGCCGATCTGCCGGTGACGCCCGGTACGTGCAGTTATAACTCGGGCGGTGACTATTATTGTTTGACGAATTTACAGTGAGCAAACGAGCTATGAACTTTAAACTAAAAAAATCTCCAGGGTTTACTATGATCGAACTACTGGTGGTGGCAACGATCATGATTGTTCTGAGTACCATCGCCTTGATCAGTTATCGCAGTGCCAGTCAAAGCAGCCGCAACGCCAAGCGAAAAACTGACTTACAGACGGTTCGTCAGGCTCTAGTGCTGTATCGCAGTGATAACGGGTGCTACCCGCCCGATACGACCTACACGGCGATGTTGACTACGATCAGCAGTTACCTTAATGAGACTCCCTACGATCCACAGGGCTCTGAGAGTATTCCACTCTATACGTATACGCCGGCGGGAGTTGGTAACTGTGGCACGACTGAGGCCACGGGTTTTACTCTGGAAGCGCTCCTTGAACCGGATGATACGCCGTATACAGTGAGCAACCCTTGAGGAAAAAGTGAAAGTAAAAAGTTTATAGTGAATAGTTTGAAGTAAAAAAGTTTATAGTGAATAGTTTATAGTTGATAGTTAAGAGTAATGGATGGATGAGAAAGGCTATTTCTTCTACTGGTTTTACCTTAATTGAGCTGTTGGTGGTGGTGGTTATTTCAATCGTGCTATTGGGGAATGGGTTAATAGCTTTCAGTAATTTTACTGAAAAACGAGCTGTGATTAACGCTGTCGATGAGCTAAAGACCTATTTTCAACTGGCCCAAACGAAGACGGCGGCGGGTGATTTGGGTGGCTGTGAGCAACTGAACGGTTATCGGGTACAAACATATTTGGTTGGTACGGCCACGGAGGTATCTCTACAAGCGGTTTGTGGTGCTGGGACCGCTAATACTGCTCAAACATTTCAGTTGCCGGCTCATGTGACAGTCAGTCCGAACATTGACACCACTTTTCAAGTTCTCAATGCTGGGGTGACTTTGCCTGGTGGCGCGGCGAGTCAAGATATTGTGGTGGCCAACAATGAAAACAACTATTTGTTCACACTGTACCGTGAGGGTCGGGTGAGTGAAGGGGCTTGGCAATGAAACGGTTAATAGTGAAAAGTTAATAGTTAATAGTGAAAAAGGTAATAGTGAAAAGTTTAAAGTTAATGGTTAATAGTCTGGGTCAAAAGGGGTCGAGTCTGATTGAAATTGTGGTCGCCACCGGCGTCATGGCATTGGTGTTGACCGCGATCGTTTCGGGACTAACCTTGTCATTAAAAACGAACGCCGAATCAGAATACCGCTCGCAGGCAGTAAAGCGTGCTCAGGAAGCCATAGAGGTTTTTCGGCGTGAAAGAACGCTTTTAGGGTGGGATGTGTTTTTTGGAAGTTTGAGTAATGGTGGAGTTTACTGTTTACAAACGCTCCCGGCACCCAAGTCAGGTTTTACTTTGGGAGCTTGTACGGAGGAGCAGGGCATAGTGATTGCTGGCGTCGATTTTTATCGGGAGGTTGAGGTGACGATCGATGAGAGTGACCCTAATAATCCACTGATTCAAGTGTCGGTGACGATGCGTTGGAACTCTGGTAATGGCGAGCGTGATGTTACTTTACTCCAAGTTTTTCGCCGGTGGGAATGAGCACTAATTATTTCTCAAAGTAATCCCGGTTTGAAATGTTTCAACGGCTGTTTCACGGTCGCTGCTTTCGCCGGTCCCGATTTTTAAGTCAAATGAAACACCGACATAGTAAGAATCTTCTGCTCCAGTCAAACAGGTGAATTCCAGGTTGGCAAGAGTGGTTTCATCAGAGGTGAGATAGTAATAATCGTTGATGGCGCCGGAGTGTGAGGCAATTTTGGGGTTCTCAATCGGGTATGATTGCAAAGTAGTGATGTACCCGTCCAAACCCTCGACCGCTAGATTATTCATCGGATCATTGGGATCGTTATTACAAGTAGTAGCACCATCAAGCCCTGGGACGAGTTTTCTGGAGTTACGTAAGATGAACTCGATTTTAGCCAAGGCGTCTTCCCCTTCGCTTTTGACGCGCTGTTCAATACTGGCTTTTTGAGAAGTAATAAGAAAGGTCATGAAAAGTGACGTCACAGTGAGCATGATGAGCACTGTCAAGGTGGCCACGACCAACAGTTCAATCAGGGTGAAGCCGGCATTGAGTTTATAGTTCATAGTGAATAGTGTATAGAATTTATTCCTTGTCATTAACTATAAACTATTTACTCTGAACTCCCCTACTGTAACCGTTGCGGCTAGATTTCTCGAATATTAAAATGGGCGGCTTTCATCACGGTGGGGGTATTGACGAGCAGATCCGGCCGGAAAACAAAACTTTCAGCCGGGACAATGTTGTTGAGTGAGTTGTCGTCCTGATTGGCAAAGCTGCGTTGGAGATTAATGCCGGTCCAGCCAACAAAAGTGCCGGCGACAATCAATTTATAATCGGGGGTGGTTTGATAGCTTTGCACTTGGATAATGCCGTCAGCCACAAATACTCCTTCGATCAGCGGTGAGTTAGGATCGGTGGGACTGGTGTTAAGGTCAGGGTAGCCAACGTTAGGAGTAATGATCACGTTACCTTGAACGATGAAAGCCAAAAAGCCAGTGCCACCCGGCTCGACGGTAATTAAGCGATTGGTTGCTCCAGGAAGATCATCGACCACCAGGTTTCCCTCGATGAAAACAATGATTTGTTCGCTGTTGGCGACATGCCATTGATTGGCGGTGCCGATCGTCAAGTTGCCGGCGTGAGAGTAAATGGCTGGTTGACTGGTTGGGGTGGGTTTTTGGGAGCTGGGCAGTACAACGGCGTCTTGCAGCATTTTTTTGGCAAAAAAATTATAGTCCTCGGTGGGTAAGTTGGTGCCGGCGGCAAAACCCTGAATGGCATTACTGCGTTGATCAGGGTCATGGATAAAACTGGTGCCGGTTTCGTGGGTGTAAATGGTGCCGTTCAGGGTGAAAGCAAAACCTGGACTGTCGATATCATCAGCGGTGTCAGTGCCGATGAGCGCCGGTAAGCAGCCGGGCGTAGTGTTGCAGTAACCTGGGGAATTGTTGAAGTTAACCGGGATTAGACTTTGAATATTGTAACGGGAAAAAACACTACCGCCAAAGACTTGCCACCAGGCGTTATTTTGCACGTTGGCGCGCTTGACAAAGAAATTTAAAGAGCCGCTGGTATCCGGGTCTTGGTTGGTATAGACACACTGATAAGAATCCAGCGGGTTGGCGTTACAGGCGCACTGCCAAGCATTGGCTGGGTCTGGCGGCGGGTACGGCAGGTTCATGATGACGGTGTAGTCACTCTGACCCGTGTAGGTGGCTACAGAATAGCTATTGCTGATGATTGTGCCGAGGTTGTCCTCCCCTTCTCTCATCGCTCTGACTTGGAAACCAACACCACTGACTTCGTTAGCGGTGGAACCGATACACCGACTATCTGTGCCACCGAGTCCCTCTGGCTGCGCGTTGGCGTCATCGTAAATGCCGCCGCCGAAACTGGCGGAAACTGGTTGAAAAGACAAAAAAAACAATAGACCAATGAATAACAGGAGTTTTTTCACACTCTTCTCAGTGTACTAGAATCGGGGCTCGATTTCCCGCCAGGTCATCTGAGCGGATTTCACGGCGCGCGGGGCATTGACGATTAAGTCCGGCCGGAAGATGAAGACTTCAGTGGCGGCGTTGTTATTCAGTTCTGGGCTGCCACCGGGATCAAAGTTACGCTGTAGGTCTACCCCACTCCAGCCGACAAAGGTGCCGGCCCCAATAAACTTAAGATCGGTGGCGCCGGCCACTCCAGCTACGGTCAGTAAGCCATCAGCGATAAACACGCCCTCGACATTGGCCACGTTGGGAGCAGCGGGGTTGGTATAAATATCGGCGTAGCCGACGCGGCTGGTAATGGTGATGTCGCCGCTGACGATGAACATCAAAAAAGCATCGCCGCCGGTCGCCACGGTGGTGATGCGGTTTTCACCGGCCACGGTGTCATCAATGGTTAGGTTACCATCGACAAAAACAATAATCTTTTCGGTGTTAGTCAGATTCCAAGGATTATTTTCGGTCAGTGTCAAGTCACCAGTGTATTGATAGATGGCCAGCTCACTGCCCACAATTGGTTTCCCGGCGTTGGGTAGAATTTGGGCTTGATCGCCAAATTTGTCGTAAAAATAATCGTAGTTTTCTATTGGCACCACTACCCCCAACGCCTTCGCTTGGAGTGCGTTCCCTCTACTATCGGCTTCATGAATGTATACTCCACCAGTGAGGCTGGTGACGATGGCCCCGGTGTTGCTGAGTGGGAATCCGGCAGTATCAAGATCTCCATTGGGGTTGCTGGCAATTAAAGCGGGTGTGCAGGTGGGCGGTGTACAACTAGTGGCGGGGATGAGGGACTCAATGTTGCCGGAGGCCCAAGAATTACCACCAAGAGTTTGGAACCAAGCACTGGTGGAGGCACCACGTTTAATAAAAAAGTTTCTCAAACCCTGATTGGGTTGTTGGTTGGTATACAAGCAGCGATACGGATCAGAAGGGTCGGCGTTGCAGGCACATTGCCAGGGGTTGTCTGGGTCTGCTGGCGGAAATGGAAGGTCAAAGGCCACCGTATAGTCTGAGTTATTGGTGCTGACAGTAATGTTATAAGTGGGTCCGGTGACTTGTTGAGTCTTACTTTCTCCTGGACGAGTGATATTGACAGTGGCGTTGCTGTTACTGATAGGTGTTGAAGTATTGCCGGTACAGAGATTATCAGTTCCTCCCAAGCCACCAGGAATGGCGTTAGGATCTTCATAAATGTTGCCACCGATTATATAAATGGGAGTTGGAGTAGGAGTAGGAAAGCCGCCACCGCCACCGCCATCAGTTGGGCTAGGTGTGGGAGTGGTACCATCTGCGTAACAACAACCACCAGTCAGAGTTTCTGGCACGCCACTGCATTGCAAATTACTATAATCAGGTACAGGAGTGCCATAGGTGCAGGTATTGCCGGCATCACAAGAACCAAAGTTTGTCGGTGGTGTACTGTCATCTAGACACCAACACAGACTTTCGCCAGTGACTGGTTGACCATCGCAAATCCAGTTTGTTATGGAACAAGAACAATTTGGGCTGCCACTACAATAACAAATACCCTCAGTTGTACCAAGAACAGTACAATAACCGTATTCGCTAGCAATGCAAGAGGTCGCTACAACCGTTTTATTTTGACTGCCGAAAGCATCCCAACAAACATAACCATCGCCACATCGCTCGTCGGCCAGAGCACCAGTTGAGGGCAAGGTTTGGGTAAGCAAAAATGCTCCCAATAAACTCAAGGCGAAAATAATGGTTTTTAACAGTAGGTTTTTTCTCATTCTTCGAAAATCCAGATGCGCGCTATACTCAGTGGCATGATAATTTTGTTGTTTAAACTGTTTGGATTTTTGGTCCTAACAAACTTTTTAATCTCCTCTTGAGTATAAAGTTGTTCGACCGCTCTGCCATGATGAGCTGCACCTTTCAAAGAGAGATTATTAGCATCAGGGAGGTTGAAAGCTATATCAAGAATCATGCCCGGTTTTAT
>LCLP01000002.1 GCA_001002135.1 Candidatus Pacebacteria bacterium GW2011_GWA1_46_10 | reverse complement strand
TTCTCGGTTGACATCCAGGTAACTGCATTCACCAGTTACCCTCACATCAAAATCACCAATCCTAATGTAAGAGCCTTCCTTGAGGAAGTTGAGTTTCTCGAGGGTACAGGCAATGGAGTAAGTGCCAGTTTCAGAGTTTTTAATCAGAGGGTAAATGTATTTATCAAGTTTTTGTAGGTTGGTGGCAGTGACTGCTGGGTCCGCTTGGCGAGGAATGGTTTGGTTTTTTTGGATGAAAAACCAAACTAAACCGCTGATGAGAATGACGACGGGCAGTAAACTGATCCACCAGTGTTTGAAAACAGATTTAAAATCCACCACACTCTTAGGTTAGCATAAATCAGTTAATGAAAGCTATTGGTTGGCAATCGGGGCAACAATGTTAGTTTGGGCAACTGCTAAGGGAATTAATAAGTAGTGTAGGGTCTTCGGATCACCAACGCTAACAAACTGTTTCTCGGTTGACATCCAGGTAACTGCATTCACCAGTTACCCTCACATCAAAATCACCAATCCTAATGTAAGAGCCTTCCTTGAGGAAGTTGAGTTTCTCTACGAGACATAATCGGCTGTAGGTGCTGAGTGCTTCATTGTATCCCAGAGGAAATCCGTACTGACCTAGTTCTGCCAGTTTTTGGGTGATTTCCTCCTCACTGGCGTTGAGTTCTACACTATCGGCTGGGAGGTTAAAGTAAGGATTTTCTGTATCCGCTGTAGCGGTGGTTTGTGGTACGTTGGCGACTACTTCAGGAGCAAGGCCCCTGCTGCCAGCTGTCCACTGACCGGTTTGGGGATCAACGTAGGCCACCACGTTACCTTGAGCATCAATGGCGGCCGGCAAATTATCAATGGAAATAGCCAGGCCAACGGCGGGACTGCCTGATAGCACTTCGTTGGCTCCATCCACCGTCACAGTCAATAACTCTCCCTCATGGCCGGTCACTTGAGAAAGCGTAAAAGTAGTGCCTTCAGGATAATCGTCTGCTCTGCCTGTTTGCAGGGCCTCAACCAAGATATTATCTGCGGCAACATCGACAATCTCTAAGTTGGTTGGCAGGGCTAGGTTAAGACGATTGAGCTCATCAACGATTTCCTGCCATTTGGGAATCACAATCATGTCAGCTTGCTGTTCTTCTCCTGCATACCGGCCATAGTCGACCGTGGTTTTTTCCCCAAACCCCTCCGGAGTAGCCGTTTCCTCTATCTCTTCGGTCACCGGCACGGTTTCTGATGCCACCACGGTTGGCGGCATTGGAGTGTTGGCTTCGACCGTCACGCCGCCGCCACAAGCAACGAGTAAAAGCATTAGTACAAGTGCGACACAGGCCCAGCGCATTGGAAGCCGGAGTTTGAAGTCCGGTTTAAAACCCAGTGACTCTAGAAATTGAGTCAGTTTTTGTGAAAAAGTGCCGTGTTCAGCAGCTTCCTTAACATCAGCTTGTTCCAGTCTATTGTCCACCATGGCTTGATACGTTTGCCGGCCAACTGCCAGCAAGTGCTCGTCTTCAGCGGCCATCAAGGTAGTTTCTCTTTGCAACTCCCTGAGTAAAACCTCCATTTGGTCTGGTACGAAGGAGAAATAAACAGCGCCTGGCTTTTCAGCCTCAGGGTTTCTCTTTAAAGCTCGCTTATCCAGTCGCTCTTTGAGAGAGGAATGACGGGTAGCACCAAACTCGGTGCTTTTGGCTTTTTGCAATGATAAGGCAAAACGGTCGCGCTCTGTTCCTGGCATAGCGTCGTATGACGGCATAATTAAGCCCTATTTTAACATCTTTTTAGGAGTTTACACTTGGTTGGTTATGGTTGCAAATCTCACCCGCCTTGGTTACAATCGCGGACTTAGTTTATAGTGAATAGTTTATAGTTGATAGTTAATAGTTGATAGGAAAAATATGGGAGCCGTACCAAAGAATAAAATCACCAGAGTTGAGCGTGGTAAACGCCGAGCCGGGAATACACCAACCCTGAAAAAAGACATCAAGACCGCCCGTATCCCACTGTCTAAAAAAGGGTTTATGGCAGCCTTGTTTAAGGCGATTGAGACTAAAAACTAAACCGATGACCGAAGTTTCCGACCCCCGCCATGAGCGACGCATTCAACTGATGCAAACTCTGTTTGTCTTGATGTTCGGTGAACAGTTTAAGGTGGAAAGTGAAAAGTCAACTGAAACAGTGCAGGAAACTGCTGAACTCCCTTATTTTAAGGAGGCTCAGGCAATTTTAGCGAAAAGTAATGAGATAGATGCTCAACTTGTTCAACACGCCCCCGAGCGGCCGCTCACCGAAATTAACCAGGTTGATCTGGCCATCATGCGCTTGATTGTTCATGAATATCAAACCAGTCAGACTCCTAAAAAAGTGCTGATTGACGAAGCAATAGAGTTAGCGAAAGAATTTGGTACAGACAGTTCCCCGAAATTCGTGAATGGTGTCTTAGGGAAAGTGTTGGAATTGGAAAGTTAAAAGTTTAAAGTTAAGAGTGAGTAGCAATAGCAAAATATGGAAAACGAAACAATTGAACGACTGCGAGAACTACTGGCCATTTCCACCGGTCATAATGTGGAAGAAATCTTACCCCAAAGCCAGTTAGCAGAAGATCTGGGGGTGAATATGGAGGAAGACTTTCCCCGCTTAGTGAAACTGATTAACAAGGAGTTTGAGATCGACCTGAAACCACACCATGTTCTCCATGAACTCGAGCAGGCCAAAGACAGTGTGGAGCAATTGGCTAAGTTGATCGATGAAGAAATAGAGCTAGGATGATTTTGCTTATGATTTTTTCTTTCAAAAGCCGAACTCGCTTCGCTCAGACATACGTTTTTTCAAGAAAAAATCATAAGCAAAATCACTGAAAATGCTACCAAAATTTAAAAATCAGCAACTTTTAAAAACTGCCCTCTCTCACCGCAGTTCGCTTAATGAGCCAACCGTGAAATCGGGCAAGCAGTCATATGAACGACTTGAGTACTTGGGCGATGCGGTGCTGGAGCTAGCAACCAGTGAGTGGTTGTTTCACACTCACCCCAGTGAGCCGGAAGGGATACTCACCGCTTACAGAAGTGCTCTAGTAAAAACCTCCACGCTGGCTGAAACAGCTCAAGCACTTAAACTTGGTGAGAAAATGTATATGAGCCGAGGGGAAGAGGCCACCGGCGGTCGCCAGAATGATAGTTTACTGGCTGATGTTTTTGAGGCCGTGATCGGCGCTCTCTATCTAGACCAAGGTTATCCAGCCGTGAAAACCTTTCTTGAGAAAACCCTTTTTCCCAAGTTTGCCAAAATCAAACAAGAAAAACTCTACCAAGACCATAAAAGCCTTTATCAGGAAACAGTGCAAGCCAAAGGTTTGCCAACCCCCAGTTACGAAGTCACCAAAGAGGAGGGTCCAGACCACGAGAAGACCTTTACTATCAATGTCTTGGTAAACAATGAAGTTACCGGCACGGGGACGGGGAAAAGCAAGCAGCAGGCCCAGCAGGCTGCCGCTAGAAGCGCCCTTGAGAAATTAGGCGGAGAAAGGTAGAATCACGCCCTGTTAAGTTAATAGTTCATAGTTAAAAGTAAAAAGTTTAAAGATGCTCAAGATTAAATTAGCCAGATTCGGCAAAAGAAACCAACCACATTACCGAATTGTGGTTAATAAAGCCCGTGACAAGCGAGATGGTGCTTACGTGTCCCAAGTCGGTCACTACTCCCCTGCGGAGTTACCCAAAGTGTTAGTAATCGATGTGAGAGCTTATCAAGACTGGTTGAAAAAAGGCGCACAGCCCACTGAGACCGTCGCTGCTCTTTTTAAGCGTTTCCAATCTGGCAATCCCTTTCCTGAGAAAAAACCTCAGCTTTCCCGTAAGGCCAAGGCCAAACTAGCTAAACCTAAAGAAGAACCGAAGGCTGAGCCAAAAGAAAATAAGCAAGAGACCACGCCAGTAGTTGATCAACCGGTAGAAAAATCAGCTGAGGCGACCCCGACGACTGAGCAACTAGCCGAGACTCCTGCAGAAACCACCCCAACTACTGAACCATCAACCGAAAAACCCATTGAAGAGAAGTTAGCCGAGGAAACACCGGCAAAATCCCCCGCCCCCTCGCCTTCGAAAAAAGAAAACTAATGAAAAACTTTGTCGAATACCTGCTTGTGCGACTCGTTGATCACCCTGACGATTTGTTCGTTGAAGAAGAACAAACCCCAGAAGGATTACTGATCAAGATTCGCGTCCACAGTGAAGACATGGGTCGAGTGATTGGTCGTGGCGGTAAGATCATCAAGGCAGTTCGAAAGCTCGTACAGGTGAAGGCGGCTAAAGATAACCTCCAGGTGAAAGTGGTTTTGGAAGAGTAAGGGGCAGTTGATAGTTAATAGTGAAGAGAGTCATTTATTCGATTTCAAGAGTTTCCTCTAAGTCACTGACATCCAGGCCACTAATGCCGAATAAATCTTCGTTTTCCCCACTGATGATCTCAGTTTGACTTTCTAGTTCAGCCGGGGTGAAACTCAGGATTTCTTGAAAAATCTCCCTTTCCTGAGCTGAAATTTCAGGCAATGGTGAAGACAATGTCGAGGCAATCGACTTGGTGTAGTAATAGGTGCTGAGAGCTAAGTCAGCCCGGGTGGTGCCGCTCAGTTGGCCACCCTCTACTTTTCGGTCTACGGTCAAACTGGTGATGGTGGTCAATGGTGAGACACGCTCAATAAAATCCATGAACCGTCTAATTTGATTTAACTCCCCGATGATAGTCAGTTTCAAGTCCAGCTGGTTGTAATCGGTTGACTGCTTTTTAGCCGTGACTTGTTGGGTGACCTGAGTACTGTCGGTCGCAATTTCACCAGGGTTAATCTCAAACTCGGTGATGGAGACTGAGGTTTCGGCCGCCACACTATTCAGGTTATTTAACAATTCTAGGAGTGGTTTGTGTGACGGCAGGACTTTGTTCACCACGTCTGCCTGAGCAAACTCAGGGGAAAATTTCAGTTGTTCCAGTTCTTGGGCTTTTTTATTAAGTTGGGTAAGCTTTTGCTGCTCGGTAGTGAGTTTTTTATTAAGAGCGAATACCCCATTGATTTGACTGACTGACAACCCAAGCAAAATAAGGCCAGTCAAGCCAAAAGCGATCGTCATCACCAGGTTTTTCCGGGGACCCATCAGCATATTGAGGCTAAATGAGTTGAGCTTATTGAGGATTGGCATTCGTTTGTTCTCCTGCTTTTTTCAGCTCTACCGCTAAATCAAGGCTGTAACTACCGGTTTCATCACGCCGCAGGCCGCTTTTAGTGACACTACTAAAGGCGTTTTTAACCTCAGTTGAATCAAGGACATTCAGGGTGTTTTCGAAGGCGAAAATATCTTCACTGGTGAGACGCAATGTCAGCTGGTTGCCCTCGCCGCCATAGTTCATACCCGACAGAAAGACTTGCTCGCCGAAAATATTAGAAAAGTAATCAATTGCTTGCTGTTTATTGCTGCGATTTTCATAAATTTCTCTAATACTTTTCAGTTTTTGAGAAAAAATCAAGAAACTGATTTCTACCGGCTCATCATTGGCAATTTGTTCGGTCAGTGATTGGTGCTGGACGCTTAGTCGTTTCAGTCGTTGGGTCAGGAAGATATGACTGCCGATCGATACCACAAACAAAGAGAACGCCACTGAAAAAAAGATGAGGGCATAACGGCGATAAACGAAATCTTGTTTTTCAACTTTAGTCAGCCCTGCCCGACGGCGTTGGAGGAAGTTAATTTCCGACATCATTCCCCCTCACGCATCAGTAGCCCCATACAGACAGCGAAGACTTGGTGGTTTTGAGCCGGAATGTCGCCGGTGGCGGTAGCAAATGGGGCGGCCAACAAAACTTCCATGGCCAGTTTTTCAGTGAGCTCTTCCACTAACCCCGGTAACTGTGCCGTACCGCTGGTTAAAACCACTCGCTGGAGTGGATTGTTTTGGGCTGTTTGGCTGTTGAAATAACGAATGGCTTTTTGAATTTCAGTGACCAGAGTATTAATGGTTGGTAACAAGCCATCGCGAACTTTGCCTTCAAATTCAGTTGGCTGTAAACCGTAGGTGCGTTTGTATTGTTCGGCTTGCTGATGATCTGAGCCGATAGCTTGTTGAAGCACTTTGGTCAACAGTGCGCCGACACCCGGTTGAGTGAAAACAAAAAGGATTTCGCCATTGGCCACCACGGTCAGATCCATATTGGTCGCTCCCAAACTGACAATCAGGGTTGGTGGTTCGGTTTTTGTTATCCCCAGTGAGCGTAAAATGGACAAGATTTGAGTCTCCAAGAAAGTTGGTTCGATCCCAAGATTAGTAAACAGCGAAGTGTAGCGCTCAACCAACGGTTTGCGGGTACCAGTCAGGAGCACTCGCATCAGGGTTTGCTTGTCGGTTTTTGGCGGTCGGTACAACACTTTGTATTGGAGAGAAAGCTCGTTTTTAGGGATTGGGATGTGTTGTTCTGCCTGCCAGCCGATGGCAGAAGCCAATTCAGCATCGGTGAGAGGAGGGATATGAATGACTTTGGTAGACACGACCGCTTCTGGCAAACTCAGGCGCAGATCGGTATGCGGCAGTTTATTGTCAAAAATCAGGTTATTAATCAGTTCGCTCAGTTGTTCGGTTTGCAGGTCATCGGTCGGCACGGCCACGTTGTATGGATTAAGCGCCTCCACTGCTCGGATAACGTTCGGTGTCGGTCCCGGGTCAGCGGTGACGATCTTCACAGCATAGGTACCAATGTCGATGGCGGTGGCAGGCATAGGCAGGTTCTTGACTTAGTTTTTAATAATCGAGCTGCCGCTGACCAGGGCGTATTCCATAAAGGCTGGCGCGGTGGAAAGCGTGCGTTTTACTTCAAAAGTTCTGGTTTCTTGGCCTGCCAAGGTATTTTGGGCTTGAGAGTTGATGGTGAATTGGCTGACGGCTGGCGAGCCAACAATTTTAATGTCGGTGTCGTTATAGACTGGTTTTACTCGGACAAACTGATCGGTGGCCGTGGTGAAGAGAGTGTACGCATATTTGTATGGCGTCGGACCGGGATCGTTGGGAATAAAGTTATCGCCTCTGGTGGAAGCACCGCTGCAATCGCCGACGGCATAATGGCGAGCAGCGATGTTGCCGGCGTCATTACTGTAAACAGACAGCAGCAGCGAGGCGGTCTCATCACAGGTGGGCTCGATGGCCCAGTAAAAACTGATGCTCCCTGCACTCGGTACTACCAACTCGGTGCTGGTTCCCTGTTTGAGGTGGGTTTCTAAAGTGTTGCTTTTAGCAATGTTGTAGTTGATAGCGGTATTACTGCCGGTCAAGTCGAGTGAAGCAATGTCCTCGGATAGTTCATTAATGGTGCCGGCTGATTCGGACTGAAAGATGTTGGCCAGCGCCGCTTCAACACCGGCTTCAGCGGCGTTAAAGACACGAGTGGTGTCTTCCTGCTGGATCGAGATTTCGGCTTGTTGAGAGGTGCGAGTGGCCAGCGACAAGCCAAGGGCCAAAATGACGACCATGATCAAGAGTACAATCAAACCAACTTGGCCGGCTTGAGCGTGACGGAGAGACCGAAAATTTGGCAGGAGTATGTGCATATCTTCTCTACTCCATGATACGAAGTTGAGGAAGAATAGTAAATAGTGGATAGCTCAAAATTAAAAGTAAAAAGTAAAAAGTAAAAAGTTTAAAGTTAATAGTTAAGAGTGGATAGTGAATAGGCGACCGTTAGTTGGCGGCAGGGACGTTGCTTGCTTGGTCCGCCTGATACTTGATTAGTGGCTGCCAGCTTTTTCCCTCAAGGGTCTGCCAAGTTTGGTGAGCGGCCTGAATGAGTTTGAGATTGGTCCAAGAGGCAAATATCAGGTCCCCAAAGCCGTGTTGGCGAAAACCAAAGAGGTCTCCTGCCCCGCGGTGTTGAAGGTCTTGTTCAGCCAGCTTGAGACCATCATGTTCTTGAGTAAAAGTGATCAGACGCTGGCGAGCGGTTTGGTCTCCTGTGGTTGTAAACAGCAGGCAGTAACTTTCTTGGCCGGCTCGCCCCACTCGGCCGCGTAGTTGGTGGAGGCTGGCGAGCCCAAACCGCTCAGCGCCCTCAAGAACGATGATATTGGCCGAGGGCAGGTCGACACCCACCTCGACGACAGGGGTGGTGACCAGGATTTTAATGGTTTGTTGAAACATTTGTTGTATGATCCGGTCTTTTTCGGCTGATTTTAATTTGCCGTGCAGCAGCCCAAGCTTGAGTGCTGGGAAATGCTGATGGTAGTACTGCTCCAACTTGGCAAACAACTCAGTGGCCGCCGTCACGTTCCCCAGTGTTTCAAAACTTGATGGCTCGATGAACGGACAGACGATCAAGGCTTGACCCTTGGTTTCTTGGAGGGTTTTACCAAGCCAGGAGAGTGAAGCTGGTTTTTTTTGGTTAGCCACCAGCCAGGTAGTGACCGGTTTTCGGCCCGCCGGCAATTCATCAATCAGACTCAAGTTAAGGTGTGAAAAGAGAGTAAGCATCAGACTTCTCGGGATTGGGGTCGCGGACATTGTCAGAATATGGGGTGTGCCGTGAGTGAATTGTGGCACTGGCCGTTGTTTTACCCCAAAGCGGTGCTGTTCGTCATAAATAATGAGCGCTGGCTGGATGGCGTCCAAGTGATTGAGCACGGCGTGAGTGCCGATGTAGAGAGTGGGTTGGTTACTCGGTTTAAACTTTTTTGATTCTTTAGCAGTTAATAGTTGATAGTTAATAGTGGGAAACAGTTGGCGAAGGCTTTCAACATGTTGTTGGGCCAAAATCTGGGTGGGTGCCGTAAATACGGCATGATGCTGGTTTTGCAACACGAAGTGACAGGCCAAACCAGCCACCACCGTTTTACCCGAGCCGACATCCCCTACCAGGAGCCGGTTCATGGCAGTGTCATTTTGCAAATCAGCGAGAATCTCACGGGTGGCGCGCTGCTGCGCTTTTGTCAATTCAAAAGGAATGCTTTTTGGCAGCCAAGCTGTAAAATCAGCCGGGTCATAATTTTCCAGGGTGAGGGCTGTGGCGCTGTGTTGTGACTGCCACTGCTTTTTAGTTGATTGGGAGTGTTGAATTAAACCCAATAATTCTTCCAGCGCCAAGCGTTCGCGCGCGGCTGGAATGTCTTTTTCATGGTCGGGAAAATGAAGCACTTGGAGGGCAGTCACAAAATTGGGGTAGCGTTTTTTTTGGGCTCCGGCGACTAAGTCATCAACTGGTTGTAACTGGTCCACCACTCCTTTTAAGATTCGCCGTAGCGAACCAAGTTTAAGGGACTTGGCAATTGTTGGGTACATTGGCACCAGCCGCGCGGTGTGGATTGTGTCATCACTGACTTTTTCAATGGTTGGTTGAACAAGCATTTTTCGCTCGGAAAACAACCCAGCAAAATAAAGCTCGCTCCCCTCTTTGAGTTGATTCATCACAAAGCGGTTGTTAAACCAAATACACGCCAGTTTGCCGGTGGCGTCTTCGACCGTGGCGTGCACCACTGTCCGCCGGCCGCGATAGGCAATATTAGCCCGTCGCACTATCGCTTTGACTGTGGCCTGCTCCCCCATTTTTAGTTGATTAACCGACACAAGATGACTGCGGTCTTCGTAGCGATACGGCAGTTGCAGTAGTAAGTCCAGCACAGTATGAATATTGGCTTGATTAAGTGATGCTTGTAGAGTATCGCCAATACCCTTGACGACAGTAATCGGATCGGTCAGTCGATAGATCATATTACAAAAGCACGGTCAGCAAACTACTGATGCTGCTGATGACCAAACCGAGAATGAAAAGAATGGCAAAAATCTGAATCAGTCTTTGGCGCGTTCGGCGAGTCATCTTAGTCAATTAGTTTCACAAACTGTCTCCCAATTTTAATGGTTTTCACATTTTTGGTTTGGAATTTGTCTTGGGGAGCGGTGATTTTCACGTTACCTGGTTGTAAAGTCATGGCGCCTTGCTCAATCAACCTTCTGGCTTGACTGTGACTAACCTTAAGGAGTTGAGCAACCACTTGAAAATTTGATTTTCCTTTCAGCTCAGATTGCTTGACAGATTGACTTTCACCGGATACTTCCTTGTTTTGAATGGTTTTTTCAAAGTGGTCTTGCGCTTTTTGTGCCTCCTTGGTTGAGTGGTATTGTTCAGTGATGGTGAAGGCCAGCATTTTTTTGAACGTCATCGGGTTTTCCCCTACCCGCATCGCCTTATCCATCTTGGCAATCTCGCTGGTGTGAACATCAGTTAAAAGGAGGAAGTATTCGATAATCATGTCGTCACTGATGCGCATTAGTTTGCCGTACATGTCGATCGGGTTTTCGGTGAGCGCGACGTAGTTATTGTATGACTTACTCATCTTCTGGCCGTCGGTGCCATTAATAATGGGAGTGGTGAGTACCCATTTGTCTTTGTGATGGTAAATTTTCTGTAACTGACGACCCATCATCATGTTGAAAGTTTGGTCAGTGCCCCCGAGCTCCAAGTCAACATCCATCACCACGGAATCGTAGCCCTGTAGTAATGGATACATGATTTCGTGACCGTGAATGGGGTGACCTTTTTTAATTCTTTCCTGGAACATGTCGCGCTCAATCAGTTGCTGCACAGTAGTTTTGGCCATCAATTTAATGACATCAACCATAGTTAATTTGTCCAACCAGTCGCCGTTACGGCGGATTTCAATCTGACTAAAATCTAACACTTTCCCGGCTTGTTTTTGCCAAGTTTTAAAGTTCTTCTCAATGTGTTTGTCAGTCAGAGTTGGTCGAGACTCATCGCGGCCGGTGGGGTCCCCGATCTTGACCGTGCCATTGCCAATTAACAAAATTACTTGGTGCCCAAGTTGAGCAAACTGATTGAGCTTCCGGAGGACGACGGAATGACCGAGGTGAAGTTCACTGCCAGTCGGGTCGATACCCAGATACAGCTTGATTTTACGTTGCGACATCAGTTTTTCTAAACTCGTTCGCTCAGGCAAAATCTCGGCCACCCCACGGGTGAGGACTTCTTTCACGTCAAAAGTCGCTTTTTTCATGATGTAGAGGATATCTTAGTCTGATGGACTGATTTTTCCAAGCGCAGGTCTGAAAACTGGTACAATAAAATATCATGGAAATTAACTTTACCAGGATTTTTGGGCGATTTGGTTGGGTTGGCAAGGCTGTTTCCCGGAAGCTGCAGATCTTAATGATCCGTTTGTCTCGTGGTCGCCGCCGCTTCGCTCATCTAACCCCTGGCCAGCAGGAAATTCTCAAGGCCAAAAATATGCGCCGGCTGGCTCGGCTAGCAGTGGGAGTGCTCATTTTCGGAGTAGTTGGTTTCTTTGTGATGTTTGCTTGGTATTCGCGGGAACTGCCAAAACCTGGTGAAGTCATTCGTCGGGAAGGTTTTAGCACCAAGCTTTACGACCGAGACGGTACACTTTTATATGACCTGTACGACACGCAGCGGCGTACTCCGGTGACGCTTGAAGACACGCCGACTTATCTTGAACAAGCGACTGTGGCCGTTGAAGACAAAGACTTTTACCGTCACGGCGGCTTTGATTTACTGACAGTGCTACGCATTCCCTACAACATGGTTTTTCGCGGCCGAGTGGTTGGTGGCTCAACCCTCACACAACAGTTAGTAAAAAATGCGCTGTTGACCAATGAGAGAACAATTGCTCGCAAATTCAAAGAACTCGTGCTCTCAATCCAAATCGAACGGACCTTTACCAAAGACCAAATCCTGGAAATGTATCTTAATGAAGCCCCGTACGGCGGGACTGCGTGGGGGGTGGGGACGGCGGCCGAGATTTATTTCGACAAACCGATTCAAGAACTCAGTTTGGTTGAATCCGCCTTTTTAGCCGGTCTCCCCCAGCGCCCGAGTGCTTACTCGCCTTTTTCTGGTCAGAAAGATCGTGACGGCACACCATTGTGGAAAATTCGTGCCGAAAGCGTGTTGCGGGCGATGGAGAACTCCGGCTACATCACCAAGCTCCAGCTGGAAGACGCGATCGCTGGGTTAAACAATCTGGAGTTTAATACTGCCTCGGCCGATATTAAAGCCCCTCACTTTGTCTTTTATGTGCGCAACCAACTGGAAGAAATGTTTGGCACAGAATTGGTGGAGGCCGGTGGGCTGAAAGTGACCACTACCCTTGATTGGGAACTGCAGGATCAAGCTCAACAAATCGTTGAAGATGAGATCAATAAAGTGGTCAACTTGAACATTACTAACGGGGCGGTGGTGGTGATGAAGCCGGATACTGGTGAGATTCTCAGTATGGTTGGGAGTAAAGATTATTTTGACGATGAGATTGATGGCCAGTACAACGTAGCGGCCGATGGCCTGCGACAGCCTGGCTCGTCGATCAAGCCAGTGACGTATCTGGCGATGTTCCGGCGCGGTTACTCCCCTACCTCAATGTTGATGGACGTGGAAACGACGTTCCAACCCAACGACAAAATTGAACCGTATACTCCAAAAAACTATGACGGTATCTTTCATGGTCCGGTGAGCATCAGAAGTGCTCTCGGGAGTTCAATTAATATTCCAGCAGTCAAGTCAGTGGCTATTGTCGGGATTGAGGATTTCTTACGCACGGCCTATGAGTTGGGTTTTGAGACGCTTGAACCGACGAAGGCCAACCTCCAGCGTTTTGGGTATTCTATTACCCTGGGCGGTGGGGAGGTGCATTTACTGGATACGGTCAGTGCGTATAGTGCCTTTGCCAATGGTGGCTTAAAAGTGCAGCCAGTTTCAATTCTCAAAGTGGAAGATAAGGATGGTCGCGTCTTATTTGAGCACAAACATGTCGAGGGCAAGCGGGTGATGAGCAAAGGTGAAGCCTTTCTGATTAACGACATTTTGTCAGACAATAACGCCCGGCTTCTAGCTTTTGGCGCTAACTCGCTGTTGAATACCGGCCGCCCCATAGCAGTCAAAACCGGTACGACCAACGAACAAAAAGATAACTGGACCATCGGGTGGAGTCGTGAGGTGATGGTCGGCACGTGGGTCGGCAACAGTAATAACACTTCAATGACCCAAGTGGCTTCTGGTATCACCGGTGCCTCGCCCATTTGGCGGCAGGTTATTATGGCAGCCATTGAAATGGGTTATAAAACGCCGGCTTGGGAAGTCCCCACTGACGAAGTGGTGAGTGCAGAAGTGGACAGTATTTCGGGTTTTCCTGCTCATGACGGGTATCCGAGTAAAACCGACTACTTTCTCAAAGGCAGTGTGCCGACGATCCCCGATCCGATTCACACTAAACTCAAGGTGTGTCGAGATGATAACAACAAATTAGCCACCGATGCCAAGGTCAGTGCGGGTGATTTTGATGAAAAAGAGTTTATTGTGTTGAAAGAAAACGATCCGGTCAGTGAAGATGGCCGCAACCGTTGGCAGGAAGCTATCAATGCTTGGATCGGCGGTCAGAGTGACACCCGTTATCGGGTACCGACTGAGTACTGTGGTGAAAACAGTGATATTTCAGTGAAAGTTTCTCAACCTGAGAATGAAAAGTCTTACAACCAGCAGGACTTGGAGGTACACGTCGATGCGGGCAGTGGTCAAGGGATTGAGAAAATGGAGATTTGGGTCGACGGCAAATTGCGGGAAACCATTAATGATCACAGTTATCGTGGTAAGCTCAGCTTTCCGACCGGCAAACATGAAATCTATGCCATTGCTTTCTCTCGTGATGGGAAACAGGCTAAAAGCAATACTGTGAAGTTTGGCTCCGGTGGGGCTGACTGGAAAGATCCTGAGCCAACCCCTACTCCGACTCCAACTTCACTCATTCCGACGCCCTAATGATCGATGCTGACGGATTGCCTGATTGATCAGTAGAACCATCATGACCCCTCCTACCCACTGGGTCAACAGATAATGATCTAGGCTAATAAGAGGAGCAAGAATCAGTAGCCAGTCAAAGTTGTTTGAGAACTTCAATTTGCTCACTCCCAACCACAAGAAAGTGATTCCCAGCAAACCGGTTTCGGCCAACCACAACAGCACGATGTGGTGAACAGGTTGAATAAAGCGGATAAATTGGGAAAAATTGTTGCTGGTGATGTGAGCCAGAGTGCTGGTAAACAAACCAAGCCCTGTGCCGAAGACTGGCTGTTGAAAGATCACCGAAGTAGCGTGGGCGTTTAAGAAAACTCTCCTCAAGGTTGACTCTGTTTGCCATTGTTCTGACAAAAACATCAGGACAATAGGAGCAGCGATGATGAGGCTGATGGCAAGTGTCAAAAAATATTTTTTGAATTGTGAAAAATACTGGGAAAATAAAAATAATAGTAAAGCCAGCAAGGCGCTGACAGATTGAGTGAGGAAAACCACCCAACTGATGATACCAATCGTCAACAAGTCTTGCCAAGGGAGTTTATATTGACGGTTGGAGCGCAGTTGAAACCAGAGCGCTCCAAAGATGACCACTACTCCGGCCAAAATGTTGGGATGAGCGGTAGTGCCATATGGCAAAATCATTTGTCCGGTTTTAAATTGCGCCCGGGCAATATTAAGAGTGGCTGTTAACTGGGTTTCGCCCAGCACTTGATACTCAAACAACGGCTGTTGTCTCACGAATTGGAGAGTGGCGATTCCTGCCTGGAAAACGATGGTGATTAACAAAGCATAGCGCACTAAACTCATGTGCAATCTTGGCCAAAAATGAGTCAGTGCCAAACCAAATAAGATGAGTTCAATCAGTTTGGTGAAGTACCACCATGAAGTGGCTGGCAGGGGTGAGAAGTATTGGCGGACAGCTAAACTCAACAAAACAACTAACCATAATGCATTTTTTTTAAAAAATGACGGAATTTTTAATCGCTCTCTTTGAATTATTTTAGTAAACCACAAGGCGATAATCAGGAGGACTGGTATTTCAGCCAGCCACAGTTTTTGCACCAAGTAATCGGTGAAAATGCCACCGACATAAGCTTGTGATTCACCCCATTTAAAAAAGAGATTGATTGGCGCCAGAAAAAGAGCCGCCGCGAGAGCCAGCGAGAAAAAATAATTTTTAAACGTCATGCAAGGGTTTATTGTACCGTGCCAACGTGTTTTGCTCGATAGGTTTTTTCCACTAGGGTAACAATCCGTCGCCTGATTGGCCGTACGTCTTCGTTGGCAAGATTGTGTCGTGAGTCCCAATACTCCACCAAGAAAGTGTGATTGGCTTGGTAAATATCAGTCAGCACCACTGATTTAATTCGTCGGTCCAACACTTGCAGATCATCAATAATTGGGCCAACGGCAGTATTAATCGGCAGTGTAAAGGTGAATTTTTCGATGACACTGGCTGTTTTTGGCAACGGTTGAAAACTCGGGTGAGTTTTGATGATCGGCAATAATTGATGAAAATCAAGCTGGGCGGTGGTGGAGCGACCTTTCTCCACCTGAATCGTCCCAATGGCCGTTTTACCGACCATCAGTTGGCCGTGTTGAGTAACTTCGTCGACCTTGACTGTGAGTGGCGGCAGATAAAATTTCTTGAGTAAAGCTTCCACATCTCCTCTCACCTGCCGGTATGGTTTGGTGGAAGCTAAACCCAAACGCAAAACTTCGTCCGGCAAAGTGTTTGGTCGTGGCTGATAGACGTTGGCCAGCTCAAAGACAGAAAAAGCGGTTTTCTGTGGATTGTTTTCAATCACTGCCAGCAGTGAAGGGGTCAGCGAACGGCGCAAATAAATCTTGTCATCGGTCAAAGGATTGGCTAATTTGGCGTGTGCTTGGAGTGAGTACCCGGATTGCTGTGCCAATACCTCACTCACCATGGAATAGGTGTACACTTCTTGCCAGCCAAGATCAGCTAGGAAATGTTTGATGGTTTCCTCAGCGGCAAAGTGGGTATTTTTTGGTTTAGTTAAAGGAATGCGGGTAGGCATGACGACACTGGGGAGGTGGTGGTAGCCATATACCCGAGCAATTTCTTCGATAAAATCGGCAGGGATGGTGACATCTTGGCGGAAGGTTGGTGGAGTGACGTGCAAAGTGTTTTTGAGTGTTTTGACGCGGAACTGCAATTTTTCTAAGATGGTGACGATTTTGGAGATGGGCAACTCAATTCCCAAATAGGTGTGAATTTTATTGAGGTCTAGACCGACAGTTTTTGCCGGCTTTTTACCAGGAAACGCGTCGTAAAGTTCACTGGCGATTTTGGCATCACATAGCTCTCGGTAAAGTTGGACGCCGCGAACCAGAGTTGGTTCCATGAAGTGTGGATCAACATTTTTTTCTGCCAATTGAGCGGCCACGGTTCGAATAGTATGAGTCATCGAGGCAAAACGGATTTTTTCGGCATCAATCGACTCCATCCACAAAAGGATATTTTTAGTGGTGTCATCGACCGCACTGTTCATGGTGCCTTTGATGGCCGGTAAATCAATGATGGTGCCCTTGGGGTTTTTAAAAACTACTTCTCCACCTACTGCTTGGTAGTTTTCACCATCAAGGGTGATGAAATGTTCGCCTTTACGAGCTTTGGTGACAATGATTTCCCCGCCCATTTTCATAATCTTGTCGTAGTCGAACGCGTGAATAGGATGACCAAGTTCATGAGTGACGTAGTTGGTGATGTCGATCGCACTGTCGTGGATATTCATGCCGACTTGCGTGAGTCGATCAGCCATCCATTGAGGTGTCGGGGTTCGCTTGATATTACTTAAAATAATGCAAACAATGCGGCGAGAGAGCTTGGCATTGTTGCGGATTTTGGGGAGTGGCAGTAATTCCCTAGTAGTTGGTTTGAGTGAAGAAAACGACAGTGTGTTTTTGACCAGTTTGGCCGGAATATCAAATTGCGGCAAGATGACCGCCAGTTCGCGGGCCACCCCTCGCACACTCATACTGTCGACTCGGTTAGTGGTGATCTCGATGTTATAGACCGATTCCTTGCCGACTTTGACGATGTTTTCTACGGAGGGCCCACACAGCGACAAATACTCTTGGATTTTTTGCGGACTCGCTTGCGTTTTGACCTGTTCTAAAAGCCAGTGGTGTGGAATAAGAATGTTCATGGAGGGGAGTTAGTAGTTCATAGTTAATAGTTTTTAGAATTGCTCCAAGAACCGGACGTCACCAGAATAGAGTAACCGGATGTCGTCAATATTCAACCCTTCACGCAAGGTGTACGTTCGCTCCACTCCCCACCCAAAAGCAAAACCAGTGTATTGGTTGGAGTCGATGCCTCCCGCTTTTAAGACGTTGGGGTGGACCATACCGGCCCCACCCACCTCATGCCAGCCAGATTTGCAGAAGGCGCAGCGGCGCTGACCAATTTGGCCGGTGCCATGGCAAATATGGCAACTAAAATCGACTTCAAACGATGGTTCGGTAAATTGAAAGTGAAATGGCCGAATGCGGCTTTTTGTACCTGGGCCGTAAAACTCTTGGGCGAAATAATCTAGAGTTCCTTTGAGGTGCTGAATATTAATGCCTTTATCGACTACTAAACCTTCAAATTGGTGAAACATTTGGGTGTGGGTAACGTCCTGTTGGCGGCGGTAGCAACGGGCGATGTTAATCATGCGAATTGGCGGTTTCCCCTTCAGTCGTTCCATTTCTCTAACTTGGCCGTTGGAAGTGTGCGGTGTTAGCACGATTTTGCCGTATTGTTTGTTGACTGGACCCTCGACGAAAAAAGTCTCCCATTCATCTCGGGCTGGGTGGTTGGGGGGCATGTTCAGCGATTCGAAAGCATAATAGTCCCAATCAACCTCTGGGTAGCGGACTCTAGTGAAGCCGATTTTGGCAAAGATACGAGAGATTTCTTCGATCGCTTGGGAAATGGGGTGAAGGTGTCCTGCGGGCGGTTGAATGCCAGGGGCAGTGAGATCAACCCAGGGAGTTGATTGGTGTTGGTCGCTCAGCTGTTGCAACCGGGTTTGCAGTGAGGTTTTGAAGGCGTTTAAGAGCTGGCCGGCGACTCTTTTATCTTGAGGTGAAACATGCTTAATAGCTTTGGAAAGAGTGTTAAACAAACCCCGTTTTCCCAGGTATTGAGTCTGTAACTTTTGGGGATCAAGTACTTGATCTTCCTGGAGTTGTTGTTCCAGTTGGTGGATTTTAGCCTTAAGATCTTCTAAAGAAACGGATACCATGGGTTTTATTCTAGCAGGATTTTTATTTTCCTCGAGCTTGGAAACGAGACCGACGGTTTTGTCTCAGTCCAATTTGATCGTGAGGCTGAAACACTTTGTCTAAGATACCAGACCAACGCCACTGCTCGGCTTTTTCTCGACGATCTAGTTTATTAGCGGCCATGAGCTCGTATAACCTTACTCGTTCTTGCATGTTATTAGGGTAAGAAGCAGCTGGAAACAAAAAACCCCCGATTTTATCGGGGGTGGTTTTTTGAATCCAGTTTATTTTTTACGCTACCACCCCACTCCTTTCTTGCATTGGCTTGGTTACAAACAAGAGAAACTGCGTTTTGCTGGAATGAATGAGGAAAGCGGTTTTCATGATTAAAACAGCCTATTTTTACTGTTTTTTGGTCACTTTGTCTACTACTGTTTTAAAAGCTTTGGGGTCATTGATTGCCAGCTCTGAGAGAGTTTTGCGGTTGAGCGCAATGTTGGCCTTTTTCAGACCATTGATAAAACGGGAGTAATTGAGGGAGTCGCTGACTTGTTTAAGCCCGGCGTTAATACGCATAATCCAGAGCTTGCGCAGGTCGCGCTTCCTGAGTTTTCGGCCAACGAAAGCGTACTGACCGGCATGGAGGACCGCCTCCATCGCGCGTTTAAACAAACGTCGATTAGTGCCTCGGTACCCCTTAGCTAATTTCAAGACTTTTTGATGTCGGCGACGACGAGCCACCCCAGTTTTAACTCTTGCCATATTACGCCAGTCCCATCATTTGCTTGGCCTTTTTGGCCCATTTACCTTTTACTTCTACCATTACCCGGTAATTGCGTTTGGCTTTTTTGCTTTTATTTCGCTGCAGGTGGCGCTGGTTTTGCACTCGACGCATTACCTTGCCGCTGCCGGTGATTTTGAAGCGGCGGGCTGCGCCTTTACGAGTTTTTTGTTTAATCTTTTTCATATAAATAGTTCATAGCTGATAGTTAATAGTTGATAGTTGTGGGTGAAGAGTTATTTTTTTCCTTTGTTGGCTGGTGAAAGTTGAGCAATCAGTTTTCGACCGAGCATTTTTGGCGCCATTTCAACGGAGGCGATTTCATTGGTTCGGTTGATAATAGTTTCGAAAGTTTCGTAACCGAACTCTTTTTTAGTGATCTGTCTCCCTCTAAACATTAAAGATAATCTGACCTTATGTCCTTTCTCTAAAAATTCAATCACCCTTTTTAACCTACTTTCAAAGTCTTGTTCACCCATAAAGGGGCCAAAGCGAACTTCTTTAATTTCTTGTACTTTGGCTTTTTTGCGATCAGCCGCTTGTTTTTGTTGGAGCTGATACTTGTGTTTTGATAGCTCAATGATCTTGACGACCGGCGGTTGAGCTACCTCGGTGATTAAAACCAAATCTTTGCCAGCTTCTTGCGCCTGTGAGAGTGCCTCCGCGGTGGTCATCACTCCGAGGGTTTCGCCTTTGTCTGTCAAGACGCGGACCTGTGGATACCGAATGTGATGATTAGCTTTAATGAACTCCTGCGCTCTTCTTCTTTGTAGGTATGGTTTTCGAATCACTCTAGTGCGATTTTTATACTACTGGTTTGGGGATCGCTACCCAAACAGACAAGAGGAAATTATATCATCTCCTCGATAATTGTATAATGGAAAATGGTTGGGTATAATCCCTAAGTTCGCGAGCTCGTAGCTCAGTTGGTTAGAGCGCTTCGTTGACATCGAAGAGGTCAGAGGTTCAAGTCCCCTCGAGCTCACTCGCATTTTTGTGTGGGAAAACTTACTGACCACCACCGCGGTGGATGTTGCTTTCACTGTTAGTTAAATCTTTTTGAACTCTGGCGGTTTCTTCATAATTGACTGCCGCACCACCACGTCGACGAGCTTGGCGTTTCTGGAAAATTTGTTCGGGCGGTTGAGGGATGAAAGCTTGGACTGTTCTTAGCAATTGGGCAAAATAACCTCTGAGGTATGTGCCCTCTGGACCAGCATTAGTGAGTTGACTAACCAATGGTTTTTGGATTTCTGGGTCTTGGATCTCTTTTTGTTCGACGAGTGCGCTGATTTCTTGCCTAGTGACTTCAAGCTCTCGAACGGTTTTGGCTTCGGCTGCCGCAAAAACTTCATGAGTATCAACTGGATTAATTTCCTGAGCTCTGGCTCGCTCGGTTTGGAGTCGCTCTTGTTCTGCTTCGTATTGCGCCTTTAATTCTGGTGAGTCAAACCCCGATTTAGCCGCACCCTGGGAGATCAGATTTTCTAACGCCGGATCTTGCGACTGCTCGGTTTGAGTCGCAGGCCTGGTATTACGCATGGCTTCTGCCAGCGAAGTGGTTGAAGTGAGCGGAGGTGTCTTCCCTTGATTTACCATGTCAAACTATATTATAGGTGAGTGCGCGAGTCTTTGTCAACTCGAGGCAGTTTGTTTTTTTCTCCTTAATTTTCCCCAGTCTACTAGATCCCTTTAGAGAGTCAAGAGATAGTTTACTACCTTTTGTTTCAGTAAGTTCGTCTCGAGGTGCCCTAGATAGTGGGCATCTTTTTTGAGTTGCTCACGCTGTTTTTCGTCCTTAAGCTGGGAAAAGTAGTTTTCTTTGTCTTGGTCCATCACGGTGAGTTTTTCTTGTCTGGCGATGGCACCGAGAACAAGGTCAAGCTGGAGTCGGTTTAAGGTTTGCACGGCCAACTCTTGAGAAAGTTGCTCCATGGTACTGTTTCGACGCTTGAGGTAGTCATCAACGGTGATGTTGAGTTGTTTGAGTTGGCCGACGAGGTGCTCAAACTCGTGTTGAGTTTCGTGTTTCAAGAGCATTTCTGGGACTTGTGGTTTTAACTCGAGGACTAGTTGGCGGAAAATGTGTTGCAAATTAAGCTCTTTTTCCTCTTCTGGGGTGAGTTGGGTAACTACCGTGTCTTGACTGCCAGCTTTCTTGGTTTTGGCAGTTTTAAGGCGTTTAGTGAGCGCTTTTTTGGCCGATTGCTTGCCCGCCTTGACATGTCGTTGGTACTGATTGATTTTCACGGTTGGTAATTCAGCAAAGGTTGCTTCGACAACCCAGTCTTCGCCAAGTTTGGCGGCGATCACTCTAAACTCAGGCTGAGTGATCGGCGTTTTTTTGCTATTTTTGAGAGCTTGACGATACGCTTCAGGCAGTAGCTCATCAAGGACGTGTTCAATAAGATGAGCTTGACCGAGTTGTTCTTCGGCCACTTTGGCGGGCACTTTGCCTGGGCGGAAACCAGCCACTTTGATTTGTTTGGCTAATTTCTCGAGGTTTTTTTGGTAACTACTAGCAACAGCTTTTTTAGGCAAGGTAATCGAGACTTTGCTGTTGGGGCTGAGGAGAGAGACTCCTCCCTTTTGACTTTTTTGGCCTGAGGTTTGACTTTTAGGTTGAGAAGATTGTTTAGCCATGCGGGTGATTATACATGATCAATTCAAAGTGCCTGGACTTTGATTGGAAATGGCTTTTAAATTGGAATAATTTCAAACTGAATATATATTGCTAATTTCATTTTTGGTGGCACAGGCGCAATTGTGTTGGAAAATCCTCGAGATGTACAAGTTTTCTTGGAAGCGCCGACAAAGACGAGCGAATAAAAGAATTATTTCACCCGGCACGAAAATACCTTTTCAAAAAAAGAAAGTTTCAATTTTAAAAAACTAATCAAGTTATGGTTTTAGTTGATCAGATCTTAACCACTTGCTCAACCAGCCGATGGGCGTAACCCCACTCATTGTCGTACCAACTGATCACTTTAACGAGATTGCCGCCAATCACTTGGGTAAGAGCCAAATCGATAATGGCCGATTCGGGTCGACCAACGATATCCGAAGAGACCAACGGCTCATCAGTCACGGCGATAATGCCGCGCCAGCGGTCGCTTTTGGCAGCTTCGATAAAGGTCTTATTTACTTCTTCTACAGTGGTTTGCTTTTTGGTGACAAAAACTGTATCAGATAATGAACCTACCGAAGGAGAAACCCTGACCGCCAAGCCGTCAAAAAGACCCTTGAGCTCAGGAATGACTTGACCAGTCATCTTGGCAGCACCGGTAGTGGTGGGGACGATGTTCATGGCTGCTGCTCTAGCACGACGCAGGTCTTTGTGTGACCCATCTTGTAGTTTTTGGTCGTCAGTGTAGGCGTGAATAGTGGTGAGAGAAGCTTTTTCGATGCCAAATTTTTCCAGGATGACTTGTGCCACAGGAGCGACACAATTAGTGGTGCAAGAGGCGTTGGAGTAAATACCAGCTTGTTGATCGAGTTCGTTGACACCAACAATACTAGTACTAATCCCCTCGCCCTTACCTGGAGCGGAAATAATGATATTTTTGGCGCCGCCAGCAAAATGAGCCTTGGCTTTATCGGCGGTACGGAAGACTCCGGTCGACTCGACCACAGTGCCAACGTCGTACTTTTTCCAGGGAATCTTGGCTGGGTCACGTTGAGCAGTCACGATAATGTTGTAATCGTTGACGGTCAATGTACCCAAGACTGGATTTTCGTCACTCACCTCATCTTTGGCTTGCTCCGCTTTGAACGAAATTTTGTCAGGGAAAATGCCGTAGTTGGTGTCATATTTGAGTAGATGCGCCCAGCCCTCCAAGTCCATTGAGCCTGAGGTATTGATAGCTTTAAGATCAAGACCGTCACGGTGGGCTTCCCACCAGACTCGCAGGGCTACTCTGCCGATGCGGCCGAAGCCGTTAATCCCGAAAGTTTTTTTCATGTATTCCTTAATCGGTTTGAGGGTTTACTACACTACTTTGCTAAGACTGTTTTTACTTGATTGCTGACGTAGGTGCCGATGTCTTTACCGTCAATGGCTTGCTCAAGGTGATCTTTTTCAAAGAGTTTAAAGACCATAATTGGCATATCGTTTTCTTGGGCCATGGCCAGTGCGGCTGTGTCCATGACCTGTACTCCCGGTAGACGAATGGCGTCATCAAAAGTCAAAGTCTTATAGCGACGGGCTTTAGGGTCTTGGATCGGATCGGTCTCATAAATGCCGTCAACCTTGGTGGCTTTCATCAGTACGTCGCAATGAAGTTCGAGTGAGTGGAGCGCAGCCCCAGTATCGGTTGTCACGTATGGTACGCCGGTTCCGGCCGCCAGAATCAACACCCTCCCCTTTCTGAGATGACTTAAAGCTTTACGACGGATAAAACTTTCGGCCACTGCCGGCATTTGAAGAGCAGATTGCAATCGAGTATGAATGCCGATGCTTTCCAAAGCGTCTTGCAAGGCTAGACCGTTCATGACGGTGGCCAACATCCCCATGTAGTCACCAGTCGCTCGGTCTAAACCCTGTTTGCTGGCTGCTAGTCCGCGAAAGATGTTCCCGCCGCCAATCACGATGGCTATCTCAACACCGCGATCGTGAATAACTTTAATTCTTTGGGCCACCTCGAGGGTGGTTTGGGGATCAATGCCGTACTCTCTCTTACCCATCAGCGATTCGCCGCCAACCTTGAGCATGATACGTTTAAAACGGGGTTGTTGCATGTCTGCTTTCTTATCTTAATACATACCAGTTCAGAAACCAAGCTTTTTCCTCAGTCTTAGGATTTTCCAACGCCAATCGTCGCCTAAGCGGAATAACGGATATAGACCAGACTGTAGCACAAGATCGTAGGTGCCGACAAACTCAGTCAGTTGCCCGCCGTACCCTTCTTTAAAACGGTGAAAACCGTACCAGGGATTTTTTTGATCTGGGTCTGGGCCAAGTGAACCCCACATATCAAAAGTGGTACAGCCAGTTTTCTGACCGAAGCGAATCACTTCCCACATCATCAAGTTGCTGGCCATCACTTCTCGGTACTCCCGAACTGAGGCTCCATAGGGATAATACAGTTTGCCGTTAAAAGTAAAAACAATCCAGGAAACCAATACCATTTGTTGATAGACGGCGTTGAAAATATGCATCATGCCAGAGTCTTTGAGCGTCTGCCACATTGTTTGGAAATACTCGGGAGAGTGGGCGTAAAAACCCTGTCGGGTGGTGGTCTCGCGCAGAATTTTTAAGTAAGCATCGAACCCTGCTGGTGAGGTATTTTCGAAAATCTCCACCCCTTTCTTTTTGGCGAGGCGTACGTTGTAGCGGGTTTTATTGGCCAAGTTGGCAAAGAGTTGATTCTCTGATTGAGTGAGGTCGAGTTTAAAAGTGTATGGTGTAAAGAGTGGTCGGCCGGGTCGTGAACCTGAATCGACTAAAAACTTTTGTAAAGTTTGATGTTGAGTTTTAGCGGTCTCTATTGGTGCTGAAACGTCTGGCTCTAATTTGATAAACAAAGCATGGTGTTGTTCACCTAGGGTTTTAAGGGCGGCCAATTGATCTTCGTTGGGGGCGAAACCCTTGGGAACATAGCCGGCGGTTTTGCCCAGCAGTGGGATGGGGTGAAAAGTGGTTTGAAGACCCTGGGTGAGTTGGCCGTTCTCATAAAAGCCGAGTCGTTCCACCGCCACGCCGGTTTGTTTGCGAAACTCTCCCCAAGCCCAGGATTGGAGTGGGTGTTGGACCACTGAGTCATACTTTGCCCGCTCCTCATTTCTAACTGCCCTGATCAGCATATTGATTGATTATAAAAGTATTCCCTGGAGTTGTCAGTGAGGAACGGTGACTTATGCTGTCAGCGCGGTGATTTCTCTCACTTTTCATGAGTCAAGAAATTGTTTCGCATCGATTTGGCCATCAAGGAGAGCATCAAGAGTGTCATCATCAATGACCCTTTTGATTGCTGCTTGCGAACGGGCGATTGGTTGGGAGACGGATGGATTGGTAACGCCGATTTCTTGGATTAAATCTTTAGCGATTTCTGACAAAAAGCGACTACGGATGCTGTGGGAAACGTGCCCAAAGTTCCAGCGCCGTCTGGCGTAGGTGATAACTAACCGCTCTTTGGCGCGGGTGATGCCAACGTAACAAAGTCGCCGTTCTTCTTCCATTTGTGCTTTGTCCCAGAGTGATTTTTGGTGCGGCAGCAAGCCCTCCTCAGCCCCAACAATGCAGACCATCGGAAATTCAAGCCCTTTGGCAGAGTGTAGGCTCATTAGTGACACGGCGTTTGGCCGCTCGCCGACAGCTAGGTCATGCAGATAGCCATCTTGAACCAGGGCCACATTTTCCAAAAATTGCTGTGCGTTGGTGAAACGCGCAGCTGTGTTGAGTAATTCCTGGATGTTCTCGATACGAGCGAGATCCTGTGGGTCATCTTCGTTGAAAGTCTTTAAATAGTCAGTAGTCTTGAGAATGTATTGCAGTAAGTCGAGCGGCGGTGAGGCAGTGATTTGGTCGGCGTGTTCTTTGAGCCACTCGGTCAGTTTTTGCAGTCGCCGTTTGCCGTTTTTCTCGGCTCGCTCGTGACTGACTTCATCGGCCGGATTGACACTCCAGCGCAGGTATGCCAAAAGATCTTTGATTTCGGCTCGTTCGTAGAACTTGATGCCACCAATAATCTGATACGGAATTTGCCGACGGACAAACACTTCTTCAAACGGTCGCGACTGCGCGTTGGTGCGGTATAAAATGGCGATGTCGTGATAGTGAAGACTAACTTGCGTTTGAATGAGTTGAGCAATTTTTTCGGCCTCGGTTTCTTCGTCAGCGGTTTCGATGATTTGGATTTTTTCTTGAGTAATATTGTCGGTCCAAAGATCAAGTACTGGGTGAGAGGTGTTTTGAGAAATGACTTGGGTGGCCGCGTCTAAGATGATTTGGGTGGAACGATAATTTTTTTCGAGTCGGTACTCTTTTAAATCTGGGAAATCTTGATTCAACCTCATTAGGTTGCGGTAGTCAGCCCCACGCCAAGCATAAATGCTTTGGGAGAAATCGCCGACTACATAGAGGTTGTTTTGCGGCGCGGCTAAGAATTTGGTGAGGTAATATTGTGCTTTATTCGTGTCTTGGTATTCGTCAACCAGTACGTGTTGAAGCTGTTGTTGGTATGTGGTCAGGGTAGCTTTGTCTTCACGAAACAGCCGGACGGTTTCCAGCAACAAGTCATCAAAATCCAGCGCTTGCTGTTTTTGCAAGGCTTGTTGGTAAAGTCGGTACACTTTGGCGACGAATTCCTGAACGGCGTCGTGAGCCAAGCCTTCATACTCTTGAGGAGTCAGCATTTCATTTTTGGCTTGTGAAATCAGCGCGTGGATAAACTGCGGTTTATATTTTTTGGGATCGAAGTGATGCTGACGGTACAGTTGTTTCATTAAGGCTTGCTGGTCACTGCTATCGTAGATGGTGAAATCAGGGCTTAAGCCAATTGAGTGGGCGTGGCGGCGCAAAATCTTGGCGCACAAACTGTGAAACGTCCCTGAGTAATGAAGTTTCTGACCAGTTAGTTTCATCACCCGCTTATTCATTTCGCCGGCGGCTTTATTCGTAAAAGTGACGAGCATAATGGCTGTTGGCCGGATGTTTTTTTGCTCGATAAGGTAAGCGGCGCGCGTGGTGAGCACTTTTGTTTTGCCGCTGCCCGCTCCGGCCAGCACGACGGCCGGGCCACTCTCATGAAGGACAGCGGTTCGCTGTTGGTTGTTAAGGCCGGTTAACAGTTGGCTCATGCTCGTCATCCTATCACGCCTTTTCTTCTGTCTTAAGAAGATGATAAGATCAAGCGGTATGCCGGAATTAATTGTGGCGAATTGGAAATCGCAAAAATCACTTACTCAGGCTGAAGCGTGGTTGCAAACGGTACACGATTTGCTCGGTGCTTTCCCACCAGACTTCTCCCTACCAAAAGACACCACCATTGCTCTTACTCCGCCTTTTCCCTTTATTGTCCCACTGCGCTCGGCGATCGAAAAATTAGGTTGGCAGTTGGGAGTACAGGATATCAGTCCTTTTCCGGCTGGGTCATATAATGGAGCGGTTTCTGGGGTGAATCTGCAGGGTTTGGGGGTGAAGTATACTTTGGTGGGTCATTCTGAACGGCGCCGTTACTTTCATGAGACAGTGCAGACAGTGGCTAGAAAAATTGAGCAAGCACTGGATGTCGGTATCACGCCGATCATTTGTGTTGATCAACAAACAGTTGAGGCGCAAGCAGCAGCGTTGGATGAAGGTTTAAACGGTCAGTGGTTGGTGGCCTATGAACCTGCTCAGGCAATTGGCAGTGGCCATAATGTGCCACTCTCAGAGGTTAAGGAATTTCAGAGTAAAGTGCAACGGTTGTTTGGTGCGGTTCCGTTTCTCTACGGCGGCAGTGTTGATGAGCTGAATATCAGTGAATACCTCTTGGTGACGGACGGAGCAATTATCAGCACTGCTTCGCTTGACGCGAAACAATTTGTAACAGTTTTGAAAACTGCCCTGGGTATTCCCAAGGCGAAATGAAACGTATTCAGTCACTCCTTCCTTTTGTTGCCTTGTTTGGCATTGGAGTGTTTGCTTTGATTACTCGGTTGTATCGCTTAGAGTTGCCAGCAGAGTTTGTCTTTGATGAACGCTATCACGTGCCAGCTGTGCGGTTGATGGCGGAGAATGACCCGCGGGCGTTTGAGTGGTGGCATGGACCAATTTACGGTTTTGACAATCATGATTGGTTGCACCCGCCGCTGGCAAAATATATTCAAGCCTTGTTTTTTCAATCGTTTGGTCATAATGCCTTTGCCTGGCGGCTACCCTCGGCGGTATTTGGGGTGATAGGAGTGGCATTGGTGTTTGTGGTGGCTCAGCTGGCTTTTCGCAAAATATCACTCAGTTTACTGGCCGCACTGCTGTTGAGTTTAGACGGGTTATGGTTAGTGCAGTCTCGGGTGGCGATGAATGATGTGTTTGTTACTGTCTGGTTGTTAGCTGCGATAGCGAGCTATTTATGGTATCGGCGGTCGGCTCGAGCAGCCTGGTTGCTGCCAGTAGGGATTTTGGGTGGTTTGGGTTTAGCTACCAAATGGTCAGCGGTTTTCTGGTTGGTTGGTTTGCTGATTTGGGAAATGCTGGGAATGTTGCAGAAAAGAACGCTCAAGAAAATACCTTGGCTAATCTTTTCATTGATCGTGGTGCCGGGAGTAGTGTATGTGGCTAGCTTTACCCCAATGTTTTTACAAGGCAAGGACTTTCGCTACTTTATTGAGTTGCAAACTAACATTGTGCGGTACGAACTATTGCTTCAGGTCAATCACCCCGATCAATCAGTGCCATGGCAGTGGCCTCTAAATCTTACATCGGTGTGGTATTGGCATGGCGTTGAAAACAGTGATATCTATGCTTTTAATAATCCTTTGTTAGCCTGGTTTGAATTTGGGGCGGTCTGGTTTGCGTTGAGTGTATTGTGGCGGACAAAGCGTAAAAAATTGACGCAAACCCTCGGTGTGGTAGTGATGATTTTCGCCGTCGTCTTTTTACCGTGGCTGGCTAGTCCCCGTTTACTTTTCTACTATCATTACACCCCTGCCACCCCGTTTGCCGCGATTCTGTTGGCGTATTGGTGGCATGAAATATATCTGCGTGCTGGGAAGCCTTATTTTAAAGCGGCATTTTTCGTGGCCTTGACCAGTTTGGTGTGGGTTTTTTGGTTGTACTATCCCCGCTGGATTGGTTTACCAGTAACCAGCGCATTCTCTCAAACTGTGTGGCTATTGCCCTTACGTTGAGCAAGAATTGACGAGAGAATCAACTGCTTTTGTCAGGTAAAGTTTGCTATCATGCTGGAGTATGTTTGGTGATGCCCTCTTTTTACTGTTGTTGGGAATTGGTTCACTGTTGATTCAATTACTTGGTTTGCCGTTGTTATTGGCTTTTCTAGGTCAGGCGAAAACTCAACCAGAATGGTGGGCTTGGGGCAGGGTGATCGGGTGGTTGGGATTGGGGTTAATCATTTGGTTGATCGCTCACCTTGGAATCCCGATCAATACGACGGTCGGATTTTGGTCGTTGTTGGGGGTGTTATTGGTTGGAGTGTATGGTGTACTACCAATTCGCGCCCGCGAAAATGTACGCCGCTTTCTGCGAACCCATGCTCGGATGATTGTGTTTCAAGAAGCTCTCTTTTTATTTGGCTTGTTGTTTTTGGCTTTAGTGCGTACTTTCCACCCGGCTGTTTTAGATTTGGAAAAGTTTATGAACGCCGGTTTAATGCAAGGCTATCTACGTTCCCCCACTTTGCCAGCTGAGGATTTTTGGTTGGCCGGGGCGAATGTTAATTATTACAGTTTTGGTCATTTTTTAGGTAGCTTGTTACTGCGCTTTTGGCATTTACCGGTGGAAATTGGCTTCAACGTTTTACTGGGCTGGGTGATGGGGTTGGTGTTACTAGAAAGTTTTGCCCTTGGACAGACAATTTTACGAAGCTTTTTCCCTCGTCGAGCGGTGGGTGGTTGGCCATTGATCACGGCTGGTTTGACCACGGCCGCGCTGATTGTGTTTGGTGGCAACTCACACCCTATTTGGTATTGGCTGAAAAATCAAACTTTTGTGGGGTATTGGTACCCAGATGTCACTCGATTGATTGAGCACGCTATTCATGAAATTCCGGCCTACAGTTTTGTGGTCAGTGATTTACATGCTCATTTTTGGGGAGTGCCACTGGTGTTGTTGACGCTGTTTGTAATCTGGCACTGGTTGAGACAAGTGATGGAGTCGAAAAACTTAGTCCTCGACCGAGTTTGGCACGATCTCGATTTGATTCACTGGAGTGTGGTGTTAGGGGTAATGTTGGGGGTTTTAGGGATGACGAATACTTGGGACATGCTGATTTATGGTTTGTTATTGGTTCTCTTGGGCGTCATGGTTTTACTGCAATCGACCAAGAAAGTCTGGACTCTCTTGGTAGCGGCGATGTATGTGGTGGGAGTCGCAGTGGTCGTGCTGGCTCCGTGGTGGTTGAACTTTACCTCGATTATTAAAGGAGTTTTTCTGGTTACTGAACGCTCGCCCTTATGGCAGCTGATGGTGTTGTGGACCGGACACGTTGTTTTCACTGCCACTGCGTTGGGGGTGGGCTGGCTGATGATGAAAAGGAAAAAACGGCTTGTTTGGCCACTGGTGTTTCTCTACGGACTTGGGTTGATGGCTTTTTTATTACTAGTTTTACCGGAGGTGATCTATTTTAAGGACATTTATCCCACTTTTCCTCGAGCTAACACGATGTTTAAGTTTGTTTTTCAAGCGATCATCATGATGAATATCGTGATTGGCTGGCTGGTTGGAGTTTTATCCCGTCAGCGAGCGTTTTTACCGGCAGTTGGCCGGTTGGTTTTGTTAAGCTTGACGGCTTTGTTTGTCCTGGGGGTTTTGACCTATCCGTTTTTAGGCTACCCGGCCTACTATGACCAGTTTCGTACTCGATCAGGGCTTAATGGCTTGGCTTGGTTACAGACATCCTCACCTGATGAGTACGAAGCGATCCTCTGGCTACGTCATCAAACTGCTGGTCGGCCAGTGGTGCTGGAGGCGGTGGGTGATAGTTACACGCAATTTGCTCGAGTCTCGGTTTTTGCTGGTTTGCCAACCGTGATGGGTTGGCGGGCGCACGAATGGCTGTGGCGCGGCGGACCAGCTGTGCCTCGGTTGCGGACGGAGGAAGTGAAGATTATTTACGAGCAACCGGAAAGTTTGAGAGCTCATGAGTTATTGGCTCGATACCAAGTGAGCTATATTTTTATTGGCAGCAAAGAGCGGGTAACCTATCGGCTGGATCAAACTGGTTTAGAACAGCTGGGTAAGACGGTTTTTAATCAAGGAGATGTGCTGATTATTGAGCCGGAGTGGTTTATCAACCCGGAGCGGTTCGTCAGCGACTAATTTCAAAAATGACGGTGATGGATTTAGTGATTGTTTGTGAGCCAGGCTCGACTGGCACAGCAGTCTCGCTGGCGTCGGTTGCTCTTGACTGGGCAGACAGCGGATAAGGAGTGTAGGCTTCGTTTTCGTAGATGGTGATGATTCTGGTGATTCGTTGACCAGTGCCCGCCAATAGTAACTCGGCTTTTTCACGGGCATCTTGCATCGCTTGCTGTAAGAGTTGTCGATCGAGAACAGTTGAGTCATCGATCGTGAAGTTTGGTCCAGAGACAGTAGTGGCGCCGGTATTGGTAATAAGAGTGGCCAATGCGGTGGCGCGAGAAACATCACGCAAAGTAATAGTGATGTTATTGCTCGCTTGCCAGACCTTTTCACCTTTTCGGGCTGGTGGAGGCGGGAAGATCGCCGGCTCTGCTGCGCTCTCCTCCATTAAAATATAGGGAGGCGACTCGGTGTATTCATAGACAGTGATGTTCTCGGTTTTGATGTCCTCGTCAGGGATACCAAACTCTTTGACTTGTCGAATTAATTCAGCCATCTGCTCGTTGACGGTGCTGACTGCAGCATCTCGATCGGGGTTGTTCGCGACTACTCCGGCGTAGAAAGTGGCGATTTGGTTGGTCTGAGTGCCATCGGCTTGACCGGTCACGGTCAGCGTGGCGGGTTGGCCAAGCTCTAGCCTGCCCCAGTTGGGGTTAAACCATCGACCGGCGAGGAAAAAGAGGACGATGGCGCCGATAATGAGCAGAGTTTTGACGATTGGTTGAGAGGTATTTGGCATTACTGATACTATAACAATTACTGAGCGGTTTGTGCACCAGAAGCTTCGATTTTTTGACTGTATTGAGCACTCACCCAGCCGGCTTGACCGGCAAACTCAATATTTAACCAACCCTCAGTCTCCCCAAGATAGGGGTAAAAACTGCCCACTGGCGCAAAACCGATTTCTTCACCCAGTGGGGTGGGAGTAACTCTCACCCGCAGTACCTCCTGATCATTGCTGAAAAAGTTAGTGCTGAGAATTTGGACCTGTGGTGTTGTGAAGGTTTTACGTAAAGCAGTTTCATCAGCCGGTGTACCGCTGACAGTAGCGGTTGGTTCAGGGGCCACCGTGTCACTGATCTTGCCGAGAATAACGGTGAGAGTGATTTTATGTCCTTTCACCAAGTTGACGGTGTGTTGTTGGGTTTCATAAGAAGGGAGACTGACCTCGAATTGGTGGTTCCCTTCTGCTAGATCAGTGAGTAAGACGGGACTGAATTGTTTTGCCCCGTTGTCGATCGTGAGAATAGCGCCATCCGGGATGGTTTGAAACTCAACTTGACTTTCCCCTCTTTGGCGCAGTCGCTCCATTTCGTATACCACCCCACCGGAAGTTTCCAAGGTTGGACCTGGTTTCCAAGTGACGACGGTGACCGTGCCTTTATGCAGAGTCACGGGCAGTTCGTAGTCGGCTAAACTTGTATCGTCAGGGTCGATACGTAAGCTATAGATATTCGGTTGAATTTTCTTATCAATAAAGGGTGTTTTATCAAGGTACTGATCGTTTAAAAAGAGTGAGGCGGGCACGTTGTCAGTGGTGACTTGCAGACCAGCCTTAAGCTTTAGTTCTAAGGGGTTTACTCCATAAGCGACCATGATCGCCATGGCAGTGATCAGCAGGATAGCAAGCACGATCAGTCCTTTGCGCATAGTGGAGATAGTGTATCAGACTAAGCCTTTAAGAGGGCTATTTTTAAGACTTCACCAATTGAGTCAACTGGTTTGAAAGCCACGGCCTTTTTCACTCCATCAGGCAGTTTTGCTAAATCACGTTGATTGTCTTTGGGAATAATGACAGTAGTGATGCCGGCCCGGTGAGCAGCAATGGTTTTTTCTTTGAGGCCACCAATGCGGAGCACTTTTCCCCGTAGGGTTATTTCACCAGTCATGGCGACTGATTTTTTCACTGGTCGATCAGTAAAGGCTGAAACGACCGCGGTAGCAATTGTCACGCCAGCAGAAGGGCCGTCTTTCGGCACAGCTCCTTCAGGCACATGGATGTGAACGTTGGTGGTCTCGAGCATTTTCTGTTTGACGGCTAATTCTTTGGCGTGAGCTTTGACATAAGTCAGAGCAGCTTGGGCTGATTCTTTCATCACTTCACCGAGCTTGCCGGTCAAATTGATTTTGCCTTTGCCAGGAGTGAGTGCCACTTCGACGAATAAAATATCACCGCCAACTGGTGTCCAGGCCAGGCCGGTGGCGGCACCAATCAGGTCTTCTTTTTCAGCCAAACCCTCGTCGTATTCGCGTGGGCCTAGTAAATTGGTCAATTGACTGGGAGTGACGGCCTCGGTTTTTGGGTTGGTTTGTGTAATCAGTTTGCGGGCAATTTTTCTGGCAATAGTATGGAGTTGACGCTCAAGGTTTCTAACACCAGCCTCTCGGGTATAGCCGCCGATGATTTTTGCCAAAGCAGCGTCAGTGTAGCGGAGGTTTTTGTCCGTCAGACCATTAGCGGTGAGGACTTTTTTAACTAAGTGACGCTTGGCAATTTGCAGTTTTTCTTCTGGGATATAGCCCACGTAACGAATAACCTC
Source organism: Candidatus Pacebacteria bacterium GW2011_GWA1_46_10 (assembly GCA_001002135.1). Taxonomy (GTDB): domain Bacteria; phylum Patescibacteriota; class Microgenomatia; order UBA1400; family PJMF01; genus UBA10119. Next base: position 57,481 of record LCLP01000002.1, on the reverse strand, counting down.
TAACCGGTCTTTGAGGGCTGGCGGAATGGCGTCTAGGGTGTTGGCGGTGGTAATAAAAGTGACTTTTGATAAGTCAAAAGGCAAATCAAGATAATGGTCAACAAACTCTTTGTTTTGTTCTGGGTCGAGTACTTCCAAGAGTGCCGATGATGGGTCACCACGAAAGTCGCTGCCGACTTTATCGATTTCATCCAGCATAAAAACGGGGTCCATACTCTTGGCTTGTTTAATGCCATTGATGATTTTGCCCGGCATGGAGCCGACATAGGTGCGCCGGTGACCGCGAATCTCGGCTTCATCACGAATCCCGCCGAGTGAAATTTTAACAAAGGTTTTCCCCAGGGCGTCAGCAATGGAACGGCCGATGCTTGTTTTCCCTACTCCGGGTGGGCCAACAAAACACAAAATGGTGGGCATTTGGCTGTCTTTTTTACCTTGGGTGTGTTGTTTAAGTTCCAAGACAGCGATATGTTCCAGCACTCGGTCTTTGACGTCGGTCAGACCATAGTGTGCCTCGTCAAGAGTTTGCTGGGCCTTTTTTAAATTAATTTTGGTAGTGGTGCTTTTACCCCATGGCAATTCGAAAACAGTATCCAACCACGAGCGCACGTACCCACTCTCAGGATTGTTGGGAGACATTTGTTGGAGACGCTTAATTTCTTTGCCGATCTTGTCTTTAGCATCAGCATTTACTTTGAGTTTTTTGAGTTTTTGAGCATAATTGCCGGCCAGCTCTTTTTCATCATCCAGCTCGCCAAGTTCCTTTTGAATAGTACGCATCCGTTCTCGCAGGACGCTTTCCCGCATGTGTTTATCAAACTGTTCCTGAGTTTTATGGACGACATCTTTTTCGATTTCCAGTACTTTGACTTCGTGGGTGAGGTGTTTGATGACCAGTTTCAAGCGGTCTTTAACGCTCGTGGTCTCCAAAATACTTTGTTTAATGTCAGTGGTGATGTTTAAGGTGCTGGCGACTTGATCAGCTAACTCTCCTGGTTTAACGCCGCCCAGCAGTTTCATGAAGTTGAGAAACTCCACTGGTTTACCCATTTGGACGGTTTTACGGAATGATTTCTGCAGGTGATTGGCCAACGCTTTGGTTTCATCATCATCAATCTCAACGTCTTTTAATCTACTTACCTGCGCTTCTAAATATGGCTGATCTTTGGTGAAACGGCTGACTTTCACTCGGCCCAGCCCGCGCACCAAGGCACTGACGGCTTCATCGGTTTTGATAGTGCGTTCGACTACTGCCAGAGTACCAACTTGATACAAGTCAGTTGGTGAGGGCAAGTTTTTTTCGGCCACTTTCTGAGAAAGCAAGACAATCATACTACGGGCTTGTTTGGCAGCGGCCTTAATTCCCTCAAGCGAGATATCCCGGCCAAAGTTTAAGACCGATTCAGTGCGAGGAAACAGCACCCCTTCACGCAGCGGTACCACCGGGTACCGTGATGGTCCAAGCAATGAACTTTTTATTACTGCTGGCTGAGCGCCATTGGTTTTTTTGGAAGGTTTACTCGAAATGCCGACCATAACTGCTGATCCTTATGATTCGATTGGCATTCTATCGCTTCGTCTGCTAAATAGCAAGGTTAAAAAAGTGGGTAGCGCAGACTGCAAACATGGGATCTTTTCGCTTGGCTGGACGCTCTAATTGTTCGTAGTCGAATTTAATACTAGTGGGTATGCCATGACTCGAACATGGGACCTCTGTCTTATCAGGACAGCGCTCTAACCACCTGAGCTACACACCCATTAGAGTCAGTATTGTACCATTATTTTTATGACTTGAGAGTAATTTTCCGACCGTCAAAGTCAGCTTTGACAGTGGCACCTTCTTTTAGTTTGCCCTGGATAATCTCCATGGACAGGGTGTCTAAGAGTTCAGATTGAATCAGTCGCTTCATCGGCCGGGCGCCAAAGACTTCGTCATACCCAGCGGTGGCGAAATGCTCGATCAACTTGGGTGCCACGGTCAGCCTGATTTCTTTCTGCGCCAAGCGCTGTTCCACATCTTTCAACTGGAGGGCGACGATTTGGGTAAGTTCAGCCTGAGTCAGCGGTTGGAAGATGATGATGTCATCAATGCGGTTTAAGAATTCTGGACGGAAATGTTCTTTGAGCAGTTTGTGAATAGTTTCTGCTTGTTTGTCAGGCTCACCTTGTTCCTGGGCGATCACGTCGCTGCCAAGATTAGAGGTCATGATAACAACAGCGTTTTTGAAATTGACGGTTCTTCCCTTGCTATCGGTCAGTTGACCATCATCGAGAATTTGCAGCAAAGTATTGAAGATGTCACTGTGAGCTTTTTCGATTTCATCAAACAAAATTACGGAGTACGGATGTCGGCGCACCGCTTCGGTCAGCTGACCACCCTCTTCGTAACCGACGTATCCTGGCGGCGAGCCGATGAGTCGAGCGACGGAATGCTTTTCCATGTACTCACTCATGTCAATGCGAATCATCATTTTTTCGTCGTTGAACAAGACTTCGGCCAAGGTTTTAGCCAGTTCAGTCTTCCCTACCCCAGTGGGCCCAAGGAAAATAAACGAGCCGATTGGCCGACTGGTTTCACCAATACCGGCACGGTTGCGGCGGATAGCGTTGGCCACCGCGGTGACGGCTGGTTTTTGACCAATTACTCGTTTGGCGATTTCCTCTTCTAGTTTGGTGAGCTTCTCACTCTCACCCTCCAGCATTTTTTGCACCGGAATGCCGGTCCAGCGGGACACCACTGCGGCGATGTCTTCTTCCGTCACTTCTTCTTTGAGGATTTGCCGGTCTTTCTGGACTTTTTTCAACTCTTTTTTGGCCTCATTAATCTGTTTTTCCAGGGCCGGGATCTTGCCGTAATTAATCTCGGCCACTTTTTGTAGATCGTAGTTGCGTTCGGCTTGGGCGGCTTGCTCTTTCAACTCATCGATTTCCTTGCTGGACTGCTTGATTTTATCGATCGCTTGCCGCTCAGCTTGCCAGTGCAGCTCCAGTTGTTTGTGTTGCTCGTTGAACTCGGCCAGTTGTTTTTCAATTTCCTTGAGGCGGTCTTTACTTGCTTGATCTTTTTCTTTTTTGAGAGCTGTTTTTTCGATTTCCAATTGGCGAATTTTGCGCTCCAGCTGATCAATCACGGTGGGTTTGCTGTCGATCTCGATCCTGATACCGGCAGCAGCCTCATCCATTAGATCAATGGCTTTGTCGGGTAAGAATCGATCGGCAATATACCGATCAGATAACTTCACGGCGGCTACCAGTGCATTGTCACGGATCTTGACCCCGTGGTGAGTTTCGTATTTTTCTTTAATCCCGCGTAGAATTGAAATGGCATCTTCCACCGAAGGTTCTTCGACCATGATCGGTTGGAAACGTCGTTCGAGTGCGGCGTCTTTTTCCAAGTATTTGCGGTATTCTTTCAAGGTCGTCGCGCCGATGGTGCGCAACTGACCGCGGGCGAGCGCAGGCTTGAGTAAGTTGCCGGCGTCGGTGGAGCCTTCCCGTGCACCAGCTCCAACGATGGTGTGCAGTTCATCAATAAAGAGAATTACTTGTCCTTCGGAAGCTTCCGCTTCTTTAATGACCGCTTTCAGCCGATCCTCAAACTCACCGCGGTATTTAGACCCGGCAATCAGTGCCCCCATATCCAAGTTGAGAACCCGTTTGTTTTTCAGCGCGTCCGGGATGTCGTTGTCAATGATTTTTTTGGCCAATCCTTCCACGATGGCGGTTTTGCCGGTACCCGGTTCCCCCACCAACACAGGATTGTTTTTGGTGCGGCGAGAAAGAATTTGAGTAATGCGGCGAATTTCTTCATCCCGCCCGATGACTGGGTCGATTTTGCCTAGCCGCGCTAACTCAGTGAAGTCTTGGGTGTATTTTTCCAAGGCTTGGTACTTGCCTTCTGGATCGGGATCAGTCACTCGCTGGCTGCCACGTAGTGCTTTGAGAGTTTCGAGCACTTTTTGCTTATCAAGATCAACGAGCTTTTTAATGTTGGAGTCATTGAGCAACCCGAGAAGGAGATGTTCAGTGCTAATGTACTCATCGCGCAGTTTGCCCGCCTCAGTTTCGGCCGCTTCGAACACCCGCTGTAGTTCGGGTGAGACATACGCTTGGGTTGAACTACTGGTGACTGGTAATTGAGTGAGTGCTGCTTTTGCTTTTGCTTGGAGAGCGTCGACGTCTTGTTCAAGTTTTTGCACCAGTGAGGGAATCAAGCCATCTTTTTGACTCAGTAGGACAAGGAATAAATGCAACGGGTGCAAGGCTGAATGGTTCATTTTGCCTGCCAATTGGAGTGAGCCTTGGATGGCCTCGGCGGATTTTGTGGTAAATCGATTCAAATTCATGATTAGCAATCATTATACACGAGTGCTAAACAGCAATATAACTGAAAAACGCGGGTTTATCAAGTAGTTTTTAGTGGGTATTTGACAGAGATAGATACATTTATATATCTTTTGATATATTATTAATTGTCGCGGTTTTCAGCCGGCTAAAAGAGGCTACTTAATTACTCCACTTTCTTGAAGCTGTCGTTGGAGTGAAGCAATTCTTTTCAAGTGAGTTTGTCGTTCACTCTCGCTAAGTTTCTTTTCATGTACTCTTCTTACCAAGAGCTTAATTTCTTCTATAATGTACCTCACTTCTTGTTCGGGAAGTCTCATCCCAATCTGCACTTGTTCTGTCATAGTAATTATTTTTCTGAATATTGATCGGCTGATCTAAGCAACTCCTGCACCTTACTCGCCAGTTTTTCTTTTTCTGCCTGCGGCGTGACTGGATCAACAATTTTCGCTCTAGCTTCGGCAATTTGCTGACGGATAGACTCGAGAGCTTTCGCTCTGTGTTCTTGGGCTTCCATAATTCCTTTTTTGATCACTACTACTTACTATTCTATCAAACGACGTTATCAAATGACAAAAAACCACCTTGGCGGTGGTTTTTGTTCAGATCTCTGACTCAAACACGGTAGTGGAAATGGCCTGGACATTGAAAATCACAGGACTTGTTATTTCGTCCCGATTACTCGGGACGGGAGAAAGGGGGTCGTGATATCCCCTACCCTTACTCCTTAGAAAGGAGGTGATCCATCCGCACCTTCCAGTACGGATACCTTGTTACGACTTAGTCCTCATCACCAGCCTCACCGTAGAAGGGCCACTCCACAAGGGTTATGGTCACCCGCTTCGGGCGTTGCTGACTTTGCTGGCTTGACGGGCAGTGTGTACAAGGAGCGAGAACGTATTCACCGCAACCTGCTGATTTGCGATTACTACCGATTCCGGCTTCATGAAGGCGAATTGCAGCCTTCAATCCGAATTGAGGGGCCGTTTAAAGGATTGGCTCAGAGTTGCCTCGTCGCTACCCATTGTCGGCTCCATTGTAGGATGTGTGTCGCCCTGGATGTAAGGGACGTGCTGACTTGACGTCGTCCTCTCCTTCCTCCCCGCCAAAAGCGGGGCAGTCCTGTCAGACACTTGTAACTGACAGCAAGGGTTGCGCTCGTTACCACACTTAAGTGGACGTCTCACGACACGAGCTGACGACAGCCATGCATCACCTGTGTACCACCTTCGAAAGAGACTCTTGTTTCCAAGAGTTTGCAGGTACATGTCAAACCCAGGTAAGGTTTTTCGCTTTGTATCGAATTAAACCACATGCTCCACCGGTTGTGCGCTCCCCCGTCAATTCCTTTGAGTTTTAACCTTGCGGTCGTACTCCCCAGGCGGTCTGCTTAACGGGTTACCTTACGTCACCCAGTCACCTAAAAACATGTGTTGTCCTGTTCTTAGGAGACCAGGCAACTAGCAGACATAGTTTACGGCTTGGACTACAGGGGTCTCTAATCCCTTTTGCTCCCCAAGCTTTCGTCCCTGAGCGTCAGTACTGTTCTAGAAACCCGCCTTCGCGACTGGTATTCCTCTCGATATCAACGGATTTCACCCCTCCACCGAGAATTCTAGTTTCCCCGAACAGACTCAATCTGTGTAGTCTCACTTGCTGATCTGGAGTTGAGCCCCAGGTTTGAACAAGTGACTGACACAGCCGCCGACGGAACTCTTTACGCCCAGTAAATCCGGATAACGCTTGCACCCTACGTATTACCGAGGCTTCTGGCACGTAGTTAGCAGGTGCTTTCTAGCAGGGTACAGTCATCATTCTTCCCCTGCCACAGTAGTTTACATTCCGAAGAACTTCATCCCACACGCGGTGTCGCTGCGTCAGGCTTTCGCCCATTGCGCAATATTCCCGGTTGCTGCCACCCGTAGGTGTAGGTCCCGTGTCTCAGTGACCTTGTGGCCGGTCGTGCTCTCACACCGGCTACCCGTCATCGGTTTGGTAGGCCATTACCCCACCAACAGCCTGATAGGACGCAGACTCCTCTCAAAGCGCTAAAAGCTTTCCCCCGGAGGGTATATGCGGTATTACCCCGCCTTTCGGCGAGCTATTCCCCACTTTGAGGCAGATATCTACGCGTTACTCACCCGTCTGCCACTGTCCGATAAATCGGACCGTCCGACTTGCATGCCTAAGGCACACCGCCAGCGTTCATCCTGAGCCAGGATCAAACTCTCAAAAAAAGTTTAACTTATTGAGGTTTGAATCCTTCTCATTCATTTTACTGAATAAGTTCAATTCAAATTATCAATTTGGAATTAACGGATTTTACACAAAATAAAATCCATCAAATTGTTTGCATTTCCACCACCATGTTTATTTCAGAAATCATGATGGTGCTGTTGAGTCTTTACTTGTTAAAGTGCGCTTCACCAGAAAAAAGGATGAGCCCCTGCGAAAGGCGCTAGTCCTTATCTGCGAATGCCGAGAATTCTCAGTTTTTGAACCGAGAATTGTGAAGTGGAGGTATTGTAACAAAGGCCAGAGGAAAGTCAAAGGAGAGTTGTGGAAGGATCAATTGATTTTTCGTATTAGACGTCTGTATCTTTGCCAGTACCTGGTTCGCCGTTTCCTCTGCTGTTGGTCCTCTTCCTCAGCCTCTGCCTTTCGCTTTTTTGCTGCTTTACTTTTTTCGTCAGGATTAATTTCAGGTTCTTCTTGCTCAATATTACGAATCATAAAGTACTTTCTAAATAAATGTTTACTACTTTATATCAAAGTATATCATTTGAAAAACGGTTATACAGCTTAATTTATGGTTGCTCCCCCCAAGCATCTGCCTGCTTTTTCATAGGTATAAAACACAGCAGATTGACCCGACGCAACGCCTTCAACTAGTTGTTTAAGTTTGACTGAATACCTATTACCCATTTTCTTAATCTCACAGTCAGTCAGTTGGCCAGTGTGGCGGATACGCACCCGCAGGTCCGTTCGCTTGAACAACTCAGCTTGGGTGAGACCAAGCAAGTGAAGATTGGAGACGTGAAGCGTTTTCACTCGCGTGGCCTGTTTGGGACCGATGACCAATTCGTTGGCTTTGATGTTTTTGTCAATCACATACATAGCCGGCAATTCGTCTTTGTGTAGTATGGGGTTGAGTTGGGCGTATTTTTTCTTATCGTAGTTAAAGCCATGGCGCTGGCCGACGGTGTGGAACCACAACCCGCGATGTTGGCCAAGGATGTTCCCATGCTCGTCAACGATCTTGCCTGGCTTGGTGCCAAGATTTTCTGCCAAAAACTTGGGAACATTAATGTCTCCCACAAAACAAATGCCGACGGAATCTTTTTTGTCGGCCACCGGCAGCTTGGCTTGATGAGCGAGTTGACGAACCGCTTGTTTGGTCAGCTCGGCCAAGGGGAAAACAACGTGCGCCAATTGCTCTTGCCTAATTTGGTACAAGAAATAGGTTTGATCTTTGATTTTGTCTTTGGGTACGTATAAAAACTGGCCATCGGCTTTGGCATAGTGGCCGGTGGCGATGGCGTCATACCCCTGTTTCATCGCCCAATCGTAAAAGAGTCCAAATTTGATGATCTTATTGCACATCACATCGGGGTTGGGCGTTCTACCGGCTTGATATTCGTCCAGGAAATACTGCATCACTTTTTCTCTGTAGGGTTTTTTGAAGTTCAACACTTGAAACGGCAAGTCAAGTTGGAGAGCGACCTGGAGCGCGTCCTGCCGATCCCCTTCAGCCCGACAGCCCGGTTCATGCCAGCACTCAAGATAGACAGCGTCAACTTGATAGCCTTGCTTTTTGAGTAAGACAGCTGAGACCGCGGAGTCCACTCCGCCAGATAGTCCAAGCACAATTCTTTTCATGAAGCCCTATTATAGGTGCTTTGGCAATGAGTGCTCTGGGGAGTGACTGTTTCTAAATGAGGAAGTTTGTTTTGGCGATCTCTCGGACCCGCCGCTCGTACGCCGCTGGATCGCGGGTGTAAAAAATTGGCAGCAACGGCTCGTAATCTGGGTTGAGTTTCTGCGCGCGGTCCACGTCTCGCCAGGAAAGTTTGCCTAAGTAAAGTGCTTTGAGCGGAAAATGATTGGCAATCATGAAACGAGTGATATCCACAAAGCCCTCAAAGTACACTAGATCTTTGGTAAAGCCACCCGGCTGACTGGTATCGGTCAGCCCGCGCTTTTTTTTGACCGCGATCGTAAAAGCCGTTTCCTGATCTTCGGCATAGTATTGCAGTAGGAATTGCCACACATCCAGAAATGAGCCTTCTTGAGCTTTGTACGTAGCCAAGTGATAGATAGCTGGACGATAGGCAAAGACTTCGGTTTTGGGAAACAGCGAGTGTAGGACGGCCATCCCCTCTTCTGTTTTCAGGTGTGGAGAAAAACCAAACTGATGTTTCTTTTTGTACCATGGCTGTTGTTCGTAGTTTACCCGTCGCAAGACGTGTGTGCCGATTTCGTGGTAAATCAAACCACTCAGATCTTCTTCGTACACACTGCAAGGGAGGCGCAGACGAATAGTGTTGTGGGCGTCGATTGAGGCCCGGCTGACAAACTTGTCTGACCACACAATCGGAAAACGGTTTTCTAAGCTGTGGGCTTGAAGGAACTGCTGGATGGCCGCTGTCACTTTATCTTGGGTCAGCAACCGACCTCTTTGGGCTTGGAGCTCATGGGGAGTGAACTGTTGAAAGGTGGCGTCAATGATGCGTTGCGCCAGTTGTTGGTAGCCATCAGCCGGAAAGCCGTGGCGGGACAGTTCTTCTTGAGAAAACTCTCGTTTGTAGTGAAACTGAGGGTTAAAAGTGGGATTGTTGAGGAAACGCTGTTTTTCCTCTTGATAGTTGGTGGGATTTAAGTCATCTACTAGTCCCATGATTTACGCTGGTCGGATCACAAAACCCGACAAGTCCTTTCTCCCCACTTCAATCTTTTGCGCGGCACTGTCTAGTTTTCGGGAAACGACAGCGGAGGTCTCGACAGTTTTTCCTTTAAGACGAAACTTCAGTTCAATGACGGGACGTTTCCCCTCACCGGAAACTTGTTGAAACCACAGCAGGTCATCAACCTCAATCAGCGCTAACTCTTTAGCCAGACTGCTCGCAATAGCTGTGCGGAAACGACCAGTGTTAATGAGCGCTTTGGCTTCAATTTTATGGCGATTGTCACCGTACACAGTGATAGTTTCTTCAGTATTTAGAATTGGCACCTCCCCTTTGGCCTCGATTTTGGTAGCAAAGTGTTCAGCAAAGAGCGCTTGTCCGATTTTCACACCATGGTCGGCATTCAGGACATTAAGGTCTTGGACTCTTTCCAATCGGCGTTTTAATCCCTCACGATTAGCCATCTGGATCGAGAGGCCAGGATAGGCATTCAACTCAACTACCATGGGACCTTTTTCTTTGTGGACAAACAGGTCAACTCCGGTAAAAGTCAGTTCAGCCGCGCGAGCCGCTTCAACAGCGATTTTTAAAACTTGTTGCCAGAATGGAATTTGGATGCCGTTGAGTTTTAGTTTGGTATTGGGCAGAAATTGAATTGGTTGATTCTTGTGAGCGACGGCGTGAGTAGTAATGCCGGTGGCAATATCAATGCCAACTGCAATCGCCCCTTGGCTGACGTTAGCACGGCCTTCTGATTCTTCGGTTGGCAGCCGGAGCATAGCCATCACCGGCACACTATTGAAAACAATCACGCGAGTATCTGGCGTACCTTTATACGTATATTTCAGCAGTTTGGGATGAATAGGCACCCTTTCTTCGACGATGATGTTGTGATTGGAGCCATGGGTGCTGTATTGGCCGGCCAAAATATCAGCCGAGTGCAGTTTAATGTCATCCAGGCTCCACGTTTTACCGACCACGTCGGTCCAATGTTCTTTGTCAGCGTGTTGATGACGGAAAGCAATCACTCCCTTGCCGGCATGGCCGTTGGTCGGCTTGATCACAAAGTCTTTGGTCAGTTTGTGCCAATCAAATTCATCAATGTCTTCCTGAGTACCCAACACCCCGTAAATCTCAGCAGTGGGAATGTTTTTGCTTTGCAGGAGGAGCTTGGTCGCATATTTTGATTTACAAATCGCCGCGGCTCGCGGCGGGTTGAGAGGAACGAAGAGCTGGTTGCGGGCGTTCATTCCCAAAATGTCTTTTTCCAAGACCATGTGACACTCCTCACTCTTCTTCAATGATGGACTGAAAACGGGTTTTCTCCAGTAATCGGAGTCCGGTATATCGACCAACGAGAATGTTGATAATCGCTACGGCAATGAGACTGAGTTCAGGATACAACAGGACAAACTGTTGGATGGTCTCCATATTAATGATAAAAGCACCCAAAACAGCCACTAGTAGTGTTTCAAAAGTAATACTCAGAGCTTCTTTTTGACTGTTAAATAGTTGAGTACTAATGAAGTTTTCGGTAATAAGCATCACGATCAGGATGGGGAAAATATTGAGGGTTAACAGTGAGGCTGTTCCAAACCATGAAGAAGCAATCAGGGTGAGTGCCACCAGTAGACTCACCACCCACAACAACATGGCAGTTCTCGGTAAAAGAGGTAAACGGAGCCGTTTCACCGAGAGCTTGGCGATCGTGGTGGCCAATAAAACAATAATAAAAACTACTGCGCCGGTAAGAATCCCAGTAGAAGCAAAAGCCACCGACAACACAGCAGGAATAAAGACGCCAAAACCTTTCAAACCAATGACGTGTCGGGCGAAAGCAATCAATGAGGTAATCATTGGGAACAGTAGCAGCAGGACAATAATGTTGGCAGGGAGGCCATTACCCACAGCTTCCCGAATGGCATGCTGAAGCGGATTGTACCAAGAGAGCGACCCAATCGGGTGTTCATCAAGAAATGTGGCCAGTTTGCCCTTTTTGGTACCGCTGGTATCGGTAATATCTTGATCTTTCTTCTCTTTTAGTTGCTGTTCGGCTTGGGCTGACGCGGAAGCCAGGCTCCCCTCTTCGGTGGCCGCAGCGCCAGGCGAGGCATCAAAGATTTCCTCAAGTAAATCAGCAGTTTGAGCGAAACTAAGGGAAGTAGCCAGCAAAAAAGCAGTCAGACCCACCAAAAAAGCAGCTATCAATTTCTTCATAAAAATTCATTATAAAGGCTCACAAGACAAAGGAAAAGAGAGATTGGATGAAACTAATCAGTATAGAAACAAACAAAATCGAGAAAAATTGGTTGAGATGAAAGCCGAAAACAACCATGTTACTAATGGTGAAACCAGGAACAAGGTAAGTGGCCAACCACAAGAGCCCGACATTGATGACCACAGAGAAAAAACCCAGTGTCACAATGTTGATAGGGAGAAACAGCAGTTTTAAGACGGGTTTGATAAAGCTGTTGAGGATAACCAACACGATGCTGGCTAACAGCAGCGTGGTCCAGTCAACAATGGTAATGGTGGGCAAAAAATAAGACAGCAGCCAGAGGCTGGCGCCGGTAATGATAATGGGGCGCAGCAGTTTCATATCACAATAAGTGTACCTTATTTAAGGAGTTGTTTCTGGTGGCGGCGGTGAAATTGCTGTTGGGCAAAACGGTGCGACTCATTGCGAATGCGTTGGATTAGTTGCAGGGCTGGATGACTGGCTGGCAGCGACAGCACTTGATAGGTAATTTTTCTGCCCTCTTTACTCGTTGGCACGATCAGTCGATCAGGGTTTTTGGCCAGACCAATAATAGGATTGCTCCATTGCCATACGGACAGAGCTGCCCTCACTTGTCCCTTTCCCCCATCAATCATCACTAAAGCTGGTTTTTTCCACTCCGGGTGGTTTTGGCGACGCTGGAGTGCTTCTTGGAGCATCTGGTAGTCGTTGGCTGTTTCGATGGTGTAAATATTGAAAAGTCGATATTGCTTTTTATCTGGTTGCCCGTTTTCGAAAACCACCAAAGAAACGGCTGCATTTTTGCCTTGGATATTACTCACATCATAGCCTTCGATGCGGGTGAGTTTTTTAGCCTTTGGCAGACTGGTATACGTTTGCAGGATTTTTTGCAGTTCCACTAAACCTTGCTCAATTTGCCGCATGCCAAAGCCGGGTAAAACTAATGAGGGCGCGAGTCGGTATTGTTTTTTAGTCACTTCTTGGGTATGTTGAATTTTTTCCTTGTACTGTTGAGCCTTTTCAAAGTGTTGTCGATCGGCCGCTGTTTTCATTTTGGTTGTTAGATCACGCAGCACTGCTTTCTTTTTCCCACGCAAAAAAAGGATCAGCGAGTCAATGTTGGCTCGGTAGTCTTCAGGTGTAGTCTCGCCAACACACGCGCCAGGACACAGATCAAGGTGGTAGTAAAAGCATGGTCGACCGGTGCCAGGATCAGCGCACCAAGGAAAGATGCGGCGGGCAATTTTCAGCACTTCGTTTAAGCTAAAGCTACTTTGAAACGGTCCTAACACAGTGCCGGTTGGTTTTTCTTTGACCAAATCGGTTTTGCGTTTTCGCAAGACCCGGGGATACTGTTCATGAGTAGTGATCACCAAGTAAATCGGTGACTTATCATCTTTGAGACGGATATTAAAAAATGGCTGATGAACCCTGACCAGCTCGGCCTCAATCAAGAGCGCTTCCAACTCACTGTCCAGCACTTCAAACTTGACTCGTTTAGCTGAAGTGACTAACTTCTTAATCCGGGGAGCAAGCTGTTGATATTGGGTATAACTCTTAATGCGATTTTTGAGGTTTTTGGCCTTGCCGACGTAAAGGATTTCAGCGTTTGCGTCGAAGAACGAGTAGACTCCCGGTGCCGAGGGCCAAGAGGACGAAGAGTGCGCCCAGGGAAGCGAGGGTGTATGGGTGCGCGAGGTATTGGGTGAAGTAGGGTGCGTTGGTGATTTCGGCATCAGTTGAGAGAACTTGGTCTTGACCAACCTTCACCGTGATAGTGAGTTGATCTTTGGTTGGCCAAGTCCCTTGGGTATTATAAACAAAAAGCGGAATGGTCACGGTTTGGTATGGCAGCAGGGCTTTCAATTGGGTGGAGCTAAAGACTCTGACTTGCGATCCACCTGCCGTGACGTCGAATGAAACGTCATACCAAGCAGCCCCAGTAATATTTTCCAGTTTTAGGTCATAAAAGCCTGGTAGTTGGCTGACGGCGGTTTGGTGCGGTTCAACCACCACCGTGATGTCAGGTCTTTGCACTGGGAAAACGGTGCCGAAAGTGACTTCGAGGGTTTTTTCCGAATTTTCGGCGGTTTTGTAAGAGCCAGCAGGATATGGCAGACTGCTTGATTTCCCGTTGATGGCCAGCACGATGTGGTTAAGATCAAATTGGTTGAAGTAATCAACGCCGCCGGTGGTGTTTTCCCAAGTGGGATCGATGGGTTGCCAGATATTTTTCTCGACCTGCCAGTACTCCGGCCAAGCATGCAGAACATCCTCCACCAAGCTCAATGGTCGTAAATCACTGTTTTCGGTGTAGGCATAGCCGGTCACTAAGCGTGAAGGAATGTGATTGGCTCTGGCAAGAGCGATAAATAAATCGGAGAACTCTTGGCAAGCGGTTTGGGCCGAGGCACTTAGAGCTTGAACGGCACCTTTTCGCTGCAGTTGATCGGTCGATTCCGGCAAAGAATACTCCAAAGTGTTGACCACATAATCATAAATAGACTGAGGGGTAGTGTATTCTTTAGCCAAAGCTTGGAGGGTGCTGTTATTAATGTCCCAAAATGGTTGGGCTTGGGTGTGAAAAGGTTGTGGTGATGGGATGGGAACAAGGTTATTTGGCTCCAGTGTCAGCAGGGCCGTGGCTGATGCTGTGACTGTTTGAGCAGTGTTGCCGCCTAGATAGAAAGTGGCCAGCCAGTTGCCGTCCTCGTCGAGTTCAATTTCCTTTGGTTTGGGATCAAGCTGAGTATAATTCAGGCGTTGAAAGGCTGTATCCGGCGGCAGAGCCACTTGCATCAACACTGGTTGCGAGTCATTGTTTTCCAAAAAGTAACGAAATTTCAAATCAAACACTTGCTCGGTGCCGAAGATGGCCCACACCCCACTGCCGTTCAAGTCACTGAAAGTAAGTTGGACTTGATTGCCCTTGAAAGTGGCGCTGTAATTACTGTTTGGTGTGACGCGTGAAGGCGAACCATAACTTAAGGGAGTGTTCAAAATAACGGTAGTGTGATCGTACGCAGTGGGGTCGGCTTGCCGCGGGATGGCCACCTCCAAAACGCGGCCATGAATTTGTGCTAGATCAGGGTTGAGATAGGTAATGGTGAATTGCCGAATTTTGCCTTCCCCCACCACTTCGTTGGGGAAAGTGATACCGATATTAGTTTGGTTGTCGGTTTGGGTGACCTCGGCGGGAATCTCACCGCTCCTGTCGGAGACCTTGACGCTTTTAATATTAGGTGAACTGATGCGTAGGCCATGTCGGCTGACATAATAGGTCGGAGTGAGGTTTTTGATCGAGAAATTGTGTTGAACAAGGGTGTCACCGTTGGCTTGAACGGTGTAAGTAGTGGTCAGGGAGTTTTCGAAAGCTTTGGTGGTTTCTGTTTGAGCGGCAACTGGTTGAACAATAGTGGCGAGTGGTGAAACGAGAATAATAAATGAGAGAAGGAGGTAAACAAACTGTCGAAGTAGTTTATTCATGGTATCAGTATTTTTTCCAGCTCATTAAAACTAAAAACAGTATACGTTGGTTGATACTTTTTTAACTCATCTAGATTATAGAAAACTTTGTTTTCTGGTGGATATACGAGCACAGAATCAATGCCGGCGTTTTGAGCGGCCTCTAAATCTTTCCTTGAATCACCAATCATGATTGCCATGTCTTCTTTTCCACCCAAAGCCGCCAGTCCTTTTTTTATCACTTCTGGATGAGGCTTGTGATTTTGCACCTCGTCTCCGGAAATAACAACATCAAAGAAATTATCGAGTTTATTATGTTTTAAACCATATTCTAAAGTTATTTTTTCCGAGCTAGAAAGCAAGGCGAGTTTTTTTATTGGCCTGAGTTTATGAAGCAAATCATAAGCTCCTTCATAAAGTGCTACTTTCTCCAGCGCTTTCTGTGCTCTAGCGTCAATTTTTTCAAAAGTTTTTTTGACGTCCAATCCATAGTATTTGGGAGCTTCCCAGTCACCAAAGTGAAAGGTTATTTCTTGATCGGTAGGAAAAACACCAGCTGCTGCGTAAACTACTTTGTAGGCGTCTAACCAAATTGGCAGAGTTTGAGCAAGACAACCATCCCAATCAAAGAGTAAATATTGATACTGTTTCATGCTGGCAATTCTGCTTGTAAATATTTCCCAGTAAACGAACTGTTATTTTCGGCTACCTGCTGTGGAGTACCCTCGGCCACGACCTCACCACCATACTCTCCTCCTTCGGGGCCAAGGTCTACAATCCAGTCGGCATTTTTAATAATATCTAAATTGTGCTCAATAACAATGACGGTATTGTTTTGGGCGACCAATGAGTGCAGCACGGTCAGCAGTTTTTGAACGTCGGCAAAGTGGAGGCCGGTGGTTGGTTCATCGAGTAGGTAGACGACATGATCAGTGGTGCGGATACTTAACTCACGAGCCAGTTTCACCCGCTGTGATTCACCGCCGGAAAGGGTTGGGGCTGGTTGGCCGAGTTCTAGGTAGCCAAGCCCAACATCAACCAGTGTTTGTAGTTTGTGTTTCAAGGTGCTGTGAGTTTCAAAGAACTTGAGAGCGTCTTCAATGCCCAATGCCAACACTTCAGCGATGTTTTTGTCTTTGTATAAGACCTGTAAAGTTTCTTCGTTGTAGCGTTTACCATGACAGACGTCACACTCCACGTAGACGTCAGGTAGAAACTGCATTTCGATCTTCAATTGTCCCTCACCTTGGCAGGTTTCACAGCGACCACCTTTGACGTTGAAACTGAAACGACCGGGTTTGTAGGCGCGGATGTGTGCTTCTTTGGTATTGGCAAAGACTTTACGAATATAGTCAAAGACTTTGGTATAGGTGGCCGGGTTGGAGCGCGGGGTTTTGCCGATCGGGCTCTGGTCAATCAGACTGACCCGTTTGACCACGTCGGGAATGGTGATCCGGTCGACGTGCCCAGGAGCAGCCTCGGTCTTGCGTTCCAAGTGTTTCATCAGTTGGTGATAGAGCGTGTCATGCAGCAGCGTTGATTTGCCCGAGCCTGACAGACCGGTCAAACAAGTCAGCGAACCAAGTGGGAACTTAACATCGATGTTTTTGAGATTGTGGTGAGTAGCCCCTTGGATGGCGATCGAACCTTGGGTGCCGATGCCCTGAGTAGTTTGATCAGCGTCGATCATTTTTCTGGCTGATTCAATTTGGCGAACAATGTTTTTTTTGCGGGCCAAAAACTTGCCGGTGGTGGATTGTGAATCTTTAATAATAGCTGCTGGACTGCCTTCAGCGACGATTTTGCCACCGTGTTTCCCTGCCCCGGGGCCGAAGTCAAAAATGTGATCCGAGGAAAGCATCACTTCGCGGTCATGCTCGACCACGATCACCGTGTTGCCTTGGTCGCGCAGATTTTTAAGCGTTTTGATCAGCTGGTTATTATCGCGGGGATGAAGACCAATGGTGGGCTCGTCCAGGATGTAAAGCACACCGGTTAGACCCGTGCCGATTTGTGAAGCCAGCCGGATGCGTTGAGCCTCCCCGCCAGCCAGGGTTGACGCTTCCCGGCCAAGGGTGAGATAGCTCAAGCCGACGGAACTTAAGAATTTCAAACGTTCAATAATTTCCTTTAAGATTGATTCACTGATGGTTTTTTCCTGCGACGGTAAAAGATCTGGTTTTTTGAGTGCGGTGTGCCACTCCAGGGCGTGATGGATAGTGAGATTAGTCACACTGGCGATATTTTTCCCTTGAATCGTAACTGCCAATGCTGATTTTTTCAGCCGCTGGCCGCGACACTCCGGACAGAGTTCTTTTTCCATAAATTCTTCGATCTCACGCCGGATAAACTCGCTGTCGGTCTCGCTATAGCGTCGCTCTAGGTTGGTTATAAAACCCTCAAACTGTTCATGGATTATCGTTTGACGGCCGAAACGATTTTCTCCCACTACCTGGTACACTTTGTCTGAGCCATGGAGGAGTTTTTGTTGAGTCTTCTCAGCTATCTCCTCGTATGGGGTGCGACGGAAATCATAACCCTCTTCTTCTACCACTTGCTGTACGAGCCGCGCCCACCAGGTGTCATAACTCATAGTGCGGGCAAAGGGAATAATGGCGCCTTCACTGAGCGTCAAACTTGGCGCGATGATTTTTTCTGGATTGATGCGTAAGAGCGAACTGAGTCCATTACAGGTGGGGCAAGCACCTTCCGGTGAGTTGAATGAGAATAAACGCGGTTCGAGTGGTTTGATGGAAATACCACAATGGCTGCAAGCCAAGTTCTCACTAAACAGGTGGTCAGCCATTTTTTTTGGTTTGGCCGGGAAATCCAGTGAAACATCTTCGACGAATGAGGCGATGACCAAGCCTGAAGAAAGTCGGAGTGCTTCTTCTAGAGTTTGGGACAAACGTGATTTGAGGGTTTTTGATTCGGTTTTGTCTTGGAGTTGTTTACGGCTGATGCTTAATCGGTCGAGGATGACGTCAATAGTGTGTTTATTCGTTTTAATCAACCCAAAGTCCTCTGACAGGTCATAGACATGTCCGTCAACGCGTACTCGGCTGTAGCCTTGCTTCTGCAGGTTTACAAAGAGCGACGAGAACTCACCCTTACGGTTCTGCACTACCGGCGACAGAATCATCAGTCGACTGGGTTTGGCGCTCGCCTTTTGTTCCAGCAGCTCCATAACGTGGCTGATGATTTGGTCAACGCTCTGAGTACTGACTTCGCGGCCACAGTTGGGGCAGTGCGGGTGACCGATGCGGGCAAAGAGTAACCGCAAGTAATCGTAAATCTCGGTAATGGTGCCCACGGTGGAGCGTGGGTTATGGGAAGTGGTTTTCTGGTCAATGGAAATTGCGGGTGATAACCCCTCAATCTGGTCGACTTCCGGTTTCTTCATGATGCCAAGAAATTGGCGGGCATAAGAGCTTAAAGATTCCACGTAACGGCGTTGCCCCTCAGCGTACAGCGTGTCAAAGGCAAGTGAGGTCTTGCCACTTCCTGACAAACCAGTGAAAATTATGAGTTGATTTTTGGGGAGAGTGAGTGAAATATTCTTGAGGTTGTGTTCCCGCGCTCCCCTGACAATGATATGGTTTAACGAAGTTTTTTTCATGAGCTGAGCCAAAAAATGAAGAACCATTATAGCGCTGTTACGGGAAATTTTCGAGTGTCCTTAGTAAATCAAAATTATGAATCAAGATCAGTCTATGGGAATGAGATTAGTGTGAAGCTGAACGTTGCGAACGATATGGCCTAGAACGTTTTTGAAATGGTGGAATGGGTGGTCCATCATACTCGGCTACTTGGCGTAGGATTTCCTTGGCAATAGTCACAAATAATGGGTTGTTTTCACTCATTAGCAAGATGTACTGCGCGAGCTCCGCTCCGGACTTTTGGAGTCGCGGCCGACTACTGTCAGGTACCAACAACCGTCTGATAGCGGTGTCTACTTTACCTGGGATGAAGGCTTGGCTAGCTTGAACTGCCCGGGCAATCATATCAACGCGTGTTCTCCCAGCGTTGTTGGCTTTGGCTTTATTAAAGAGGTCAGTGATTTCTTAGATTACTTGTTCTTGGCTATTTTTCATTTTATGGAGTGTTAAGAGATCCTACCATATCACATCAGTTTGTGAATGGTGTCTCGCAGCAGTGCCGCCAACTCATAGTCCAGGTCATTGGCGGCCTGCTTCATGCGGCGATTAAGTTTACGGGCCAGCTTGTTTTTCTCTGCCGGTGTCATAGCCTCGGGGTCGATCGATTCAAGGTTAATGACCTCTTTTTTACTGAGACGAATGGTAGTCCCTTTTAAAGTTTCCAGTCTCCCCTTTTTGTGCTGCTTGTCAGCATGGGTTTCCTCCCGCAGCAACAATTTTTCGCGGATGGGTTTTTGGATAGTTTGGGGGGTGATGCCGTGCTTGGCGTTGTAGTCGACTTGATATTCACGGCGGCGCTGAGTTTCTTCGATGGCTTGTTTCATGGATTTAGTGAGATTGTCGGCAAAGAGAATGACCCGGCCATCCTCATGGCGGGCAGCCCGGCCCATGGTTTGAATGAGTGAAGTGGTGGAGCGTAGGAAACCTTCCTTATCGGCGTCAAGAATGGCCACGAGACTGACTTCGGGCAGATCAAGTCCCTCTCGCAAGAGGTTGATGCCGACCAGCACGTCATACTCACCTTTCCTAAGATCGTCCAAGATATCAGAGCGGTCTAACGTCTCAATATCCGAGTGAAGGTAGGCAACTTTCGGTTTCGGGATTTGTTTGGTATTTTTCAGAGGCTCTATGCGAGAGAAAAAAGCTGTATTTATCTTGCCTATTTCCATGTTTTGAGTATTAATATATTCATCTCTTTGATAGGTTGTTTCTGGGTATTTTTCCACTGTCTGTTTCTGCTGAAAACTGGCAATTAGCTTGTCGATTTTTTCCGGGGTGTTCAGATACTCTGTCAATGCCTCGGCCATCTTTTTGGTCAGCGTGGTGACAAGTACCCGTTGGCCGACCGACTTGCGGCGAATAACCTCAATCACCAGTTCTTCGATTTGGTCCTGGATTGGCCGCAGTTCAATCAGTGGGTCAACCAAGCCGTTTGGCCGAATCAGTTGCTCGGCGATATGCTGGCCGGATTGTTGCTGCTCCCACTCATCCGGGGTGGCGGAAACGTAAATGTTTTGCGGTGTACGTTCGAGAAACTCATGAAATTGGAGTGGTCGGTTATCCAAAGCACTCGGCAGGCGAAAGCCGTATTCGATGAGTGTTTCTTTGCGTGAGCGATCGCCATGATACATGCCGCGGATCTGCGGGAGAGTCATGTGGCTTTCGTCAATAATAGTCAGGAATGAATCGAGGCCAAAGCGTTTTTGACTCTCGGCAAAGTAGTCCAACAAAGTATACGGTGGTTGACCAGGATTGCGGCCGTCAAAGTAGCGCGAGTAGTTTTCGATACCATTGACGAAACCAAACTCGCGCATCATTTCCAGATCATAATTGACTTTCTGTTTCAGTCGATAGGCTTCCAGTGTTTTTCCCATCTTTTCCATTTCCTTGAGGCGGAATTCGAGTTCTTTTTCGATCTCTTTCATACCTGCGGTTTGTGCCTCTTGGTTCATCATGTAGTGCTTAGCCGGGTAAATAATGAAGCGCTGGGTTTCCGGGTCTTGGCTGGTGGGTATTACCACATTGCCGCTGATCGGGTCGATTTCTTGGATCTTAGTGATTTTATTTTCTAGGGTTTCTACCTTGAGCGCGGTGTTTTGATAGGCCGGCCAAATTTGAATGGTGTCCCCTCTGGGTCGGTAGGTGCCGCGGCGAAAATCGGTGGTGCTGTGTTCATACTGCAGGTTGGTTAATTGAAGAAGCAATGATTTGCGGGGAATGATCTCGCCTTCCTTCAACTCCAGCAAATATTGGCCATATTCGACCGGTGAACCAAGGTTGTAAATGCAAGACACGGAAGCCACCACGATAGTGTCGGGTCTGGTCAGCAAATTGGTCGTCGCGGCCAAACGCAGTTTGTCAATTTCATCGTTGATATCAGCCTCTTTCTCGATATAGGTATCGGTGGTGGGGATATATGCTTCTGGTTGATAGTAGTCGTAGTACGAAACGAAGTAACTGACGGCGTTAGCGGGAAAAAAATCGCGGAACTCTTGGTATAGCTGGGCGGCCAAGGTTTTGTTGTGAGCTACCACTAAGGTTGGCCGCTGAGTATTGGCAATGATGTTGGCCATAGTGAAGGTTTTACCGGAACCGGTGACACCGAGTAGTGTTTGGTGTTTGTTCCCCGCCTCGACACCCTTGGTTAACTTCTTAATGGCTTGAGGTTGGTTTCCGGTGGGCTGGAAGGGTGTTTTCAAGGTGAATGACATCTTGTATCGAGTATAATAACAGGCGGGCGCAAGCAATGTATAATGCGCCAATAGCTCAGTTGGATAGAGCAACTGCCTTCTAAGCAGTAGGTCACAGGTTCGAGTCCTGTTTGGCGCACTTTTGCAGCATACAATGGTGGTATTAGCTCAGTTGGTTAGAGCGCGTCCCTGTGGAGGATGAGGTCGCCGGTTCGAGTCCGGTATACCACCCCATCAATATATATCAAAACGTGGCTATTGACACTTTAATGTGTTTCTTGTTTAATGTAAGTAATTCTCGCCTCGTCCATGCCTCTGGCCCGACGAGGTTTTTTTTGATATAAACCGGCTGTGATTAAATCGAAACAAACTATTCTCTACATTGATAGTGAAAACCTGAAGTACTACATCAGAAAAATTGGCCTTAAACATGACCAAAAAATTGATATAGAGAAATATAATTTTGATCAATTATTTTCAACAGTTCTTAACGGAATTAATGTATCAGTTAAGAGATTCTATGCTGCTAAGTTAAGATTTCATCCAAACTCACTAAAGAAATCTCAAGAATTAATTCAACGGCAAAGAGCACTTAAAGCGAGTCTTCAAAACCAGGCGTTTAAATTTGTCAAAGCAGGGAACATTAGGGGACAAGAGGTGACTATTAATGGTAAGAAAGAGGTGGTGTTTCGTGAAAAAGGTGTTGATGTAAGAATAGCAGTCGATATGACGGCAGAATCATGTGATGGCAAAGTAAAAACAATCATTCTTTGTAGCTCCGACTCTGACTTGCAACCAGCAATCAAAGAAGCAAAAGACAGGCAGGTTGAAATCATCTATTTGGGCTTGGAATCACAACCCAACAAGGGTCTGATTTACACTTGCGATCGAGCGATCCTAATCAGAGATTCAGAGATACTAAAAGCAACTGGTAAGTAGCAAAAAGAGTTTTAACACTCTCCCGCACTTTACCCACATTAAAAAGTCTGCTGTATACTAATTTTTATATGATAAATGAAAAATTAACTCTTGGCCGAGATCTTGATGAAATGGTAATGGGGATGAATAGAAAATCGTTGAGAGATCGAGTTCGTGATCTGATTAAACGACTTACTTCAAAAAGCACTGCAAAAAATAGTGCAAATGTAGGAGAAGAAAATCCTCGTATCCAAGAGCCGATTGAACTATAAATCCATTTTACTCTGATTTTCACCTTATTTTCGTGTATACTAGAACCACATATTCCCAAGTATGTTTTATGAAAAGTTTGGTCAATCTAGACGTTTTGGTTGTCTATTCTGCTAATTTAGCGGCTAGTGCTTCTGTGACCGATGCTCATAGCCAACACCCATTTTTATTGGATTCAAAACAAGCGCACTATAATTTGTCCTATGCCTATTTTCTTGATCAATGCAAAAAGTCTGGCCTGAATGCCGGCTTGACGACCTCGTCAGATATTATTGGTCCAGGGACCTGTCAAAACTATTGGACTTCTTCGTTGGGTGACTGGTCCAAGGTTGGTAAACGTGCCAGGTCAAGACAGATTTTCGATAAATTTTTGCCCTTCTCCTCCGCTATGGTTGCCGAAAGAAAATTAATGTTATCAGATAAATCGGTATCGCCTTTTAATGATGTAGGGCTTTTCGATATCTTTTTTGACAAGCAATTAACTTACAAAGAGTTTCCCCGCTACGCTATTCCGACGGTCAGCGTTCGATCAAATAAAGCAATAGATATTGATATCGCGCTTAATAAGCTACGCGTACTGATGCAGGACGAGCGGTACGCCGGTGACTTTTCGGAAAAAATTGTCCTGAAAGACCGTTTTGGCGCCAGCGGCAACTTTGTCTATAAAATTTCCAAGGATTTTGCAGTTAGAATTAAAAAATTAATGCTGAAACATCCAACCATGCACTTTGTTTTACAGCCCTTCGTTTCTTTTGATAAAGGTTTTGCCTATAAAAATAAGCAGACCTCCACTGATCTGCGTTTGATATTTCACCATGATCAATTACTCCAGTGTTATATCCGTATGGCCAAGGCCGATGACTTTCGCTGTAATGAACACCAGGGTGGGCAACTAGTTTATGTGACCGAAAGTGATATTCCGAAAAGAATTCACACCATCGCCCGGAAAATCGTCAGGAAAATTAACAAACCCCAATCACTTTACGCACTTGATTTTGTGATCAGCAACCATAGCCATGTCTACTTTATCGAAGGCAATATTGGTCCTGGTATTGACTGGGACGTGACCAAAAAGGTCAATATCGCCATGTCCAAACAACTGATTCGAAGTATCGTGGCCGAGTTTGGGACGAGGATAAATAGATCCTTCAAGATTGTCTGATAGAATTACTCTCAATGGATTTCAAAGTTATTGTTGGCATTATTGCTGTGCTGCTGACCTTTATTGGTTACGTGCCCTATATCCGCGATCTGATTCAAGACAAAATCCAACCTCATATTTACAGCTGGTTTATTTGGGGCATTATGACTTCGATTGTGTTTGCCTTGCAAATCAGTGATCAGGCTGGTCCCGGAGCATTTGTGACTTTAGCGGCGGCGATGTCGGTGATTGTGGTATTTACTTTAAGTTTTTTTAAAAAGGGTAAACGGGATATTGTTTTGGCCGATACGGTTTTCTTTATCCTGGCTTTTGTGGCATTGAGTTTGTGGTTAGTGGCAAAACAACCGGTATTATCAGTGATTTTGTTGACTACCACCGAAGTTTTTGCCTTTATACCGACTATCCGCAAATCTTGGCGCAAACCGTATTCTGAAACCCTTGCCTTTTATGTCATTAACACTCTTCGCTTTGCGTTAGCGGTTATGGCACTAGAAAGATACACCGTTGTTACTTCTCTCTATCCGGTAGTTTGGTTTTTTGGCAATGGCTTATTTGCCACGATGCTGGGAATGAGAAGGAAACAGCTTACTTTAATAAAGAGCAAAGAGCTTACTTAAGATCCCTCACAAATTGATGTTCTTCTTCAGACCAGCCTAACATGGCGATGGCGATAAATACTCGATAACGGATAGCAGCAGTCTGAACCGTTTCATAATCACGAATGCTTTCTGCTGAATTATAGAAATTTTTAATATTTTTTATGCTTGGCATGGTAATTCGGCGGATTCCCGCATCGGGCATCTGTGCGAGAGCAACAGATTCATGGGCGAAAAGCTTCGGCCAATCAACAGCATTTGAAACCCTCCATGATTTTCTCGATTTTGCCCCCTGCAAAGCCACTACCTTCATTTCCTCATCTTCTATTTGCCAGCTTGCCAATGAGCTCTCGTGACCTTTGTATGACAAAAGTAAATTTGTGTTTCCTCCATGGAGCATTTTGATGTGTTGTTGTTCATGGGGACCGCAAAATAATTGCGTAATAAGTTCAGCAATTTCTAAAGGTGGTTTGATTCCCTTTTTGAGGTATTGAGAAAGCTGTTCTGGAGGCAAAGGATACCGAAATTTTACCGCTTCTAAAGGGTGACCTTGCATAGAGGTGAATCATATCATACTCGAGGAAAAAATTAATACCGATAGTATTCTGGTTTGAATGGTCCGTTGACGGGGATACCGGCATATTTTGCTTGCTCTTTGGTGAGTTTGGTTAGTTTTCCGCCGAGGTGTTCGACATGCAGTTTAGCCACTTTTTCATCGAGCTCTTTTGGTAGCTCATAAACCCCAACCTGATAATCTTTCGTCCACAATTCAATTTGCGCCAAGACTTGGTTGGTAAATGAGTTTGACATCACAAATGATGGGTGGCCGGTGGCGTTGCCAAGATTGACTAAACGACCCTCGGACAACAGAATAATGCGATGGTCATCGGGGAAAGTATAGAGGTCAACCTGTGGCTTAATAGTTTTCTTTTTGATCCCCGGAAATTTATTGAGTTTATCAACTTGAATCTCGATGTCAAAGTGACCGATGTTACAAACGATGGCCGCATCTTTCATCTGCTTCAGGTGATCGATGGTGATAATGTCGCGGTTACCGGTGGCGGTGACAAAGATATCAGCCACTTTCACCGCTTCCTCCATCGTGACTACTTCATACCCTTCCATCAAAGCCTGTAGAGCGCAAATCGGATCGATTTCAGTGATCAAAATGCGGCAACCAAAACCTTGGAGAGACTGGGCTGAACCCTTGCCCACATCGCCGTAACCCGCAATGACGGCCACTTTACCGGCCAGCATGATATCGGTGGCTCGCTTAATCCCATCGGCCAGTGATTCGCGGCAGCCATATTTGTTATCAAACTTCGACTTGGTGACGCTGTCATTGACATTGATGGCCGGAATTTTCAGCTGCTTGTCTTTGAGCATTTGGTACAACTGATGAACGCCAGTAGTAGTTTCTTCCGAGACACCTTTGAGATCTTTCAAGAGTTCTGGATGTTGTTCATGAACCCATTTTGTTAAGTCTCCCCCATCGTCAACGATCAGGTTGGGACCTTTGCCATTAGCAAACTTGAGTGTTTGATCAGTACACCACCAATATTCTTTTTCTGTCTCCCCTTTCCAAGCAAAGACCGGCGTGCCAACATTAGCGATGGCCGCGGCGGCATGATCTTGGGTCGAGAAAATATTGCAGGATGCCCAACGAACCTGTGCACCCAGCGTTTGTAAAGTTTCGATCAAGACCGCGGTTTGAATCGTCATGTGGAGTGACCCGGCAATGCGCGCACCCTTGAGCGGTTGTTGTTTGCTGTACTCGTTCCGTAGCGACATCAGCCCTGGCATTTCTTTTTCCGCTAGGATGATTTCTTCTCTCCCCCAGCGGGCCAGCGTCAGATCTTTGACTTTATAATCGTTTTTCATAGCTCAAGTTTTTCTTTGTAGACTTGATTGTATTTAGTTTGGCAATCCTTCAGTGTAAACGAATGCTCTTGGGTGCCATGCTCGGTAATAGCGAAACTGGCCACCACCGACCCGAGTTTAGCACATTTTTCGAGTGGGAGGTCGCGAACGTAGCCAAATAAGAAGCCGGCGCGGAAAGCGTCACCGGCACCGGTGGGGTCAATTACCTTGACTCCCGGTACTGCTGGCACATTGAGTGTTTCCGGGACTTTCTGGCCGGTGATTCGGCAGCCCTTGCCACCAAGGGTGGTGACACAAATTGGCACGGCGCTCATCAGCGTGAATTCCGGTTGGTTAATTTTTTGGCTGATTAAACCAAGTTCATAGTCGTTGGCAAACAAGAGCTCTGCCCCCTGGATGCCAGTCAACAAGTCTTCTTTGGGCAAGGTCGCTACTTGTTGGCCGACGTCATAGACATAGCGAATGCTATTTTGGGTGCACTCCTCCACTTGTTGGCGCATAGCTGACGGGTCATGAGCCGAAATGACGGCCAGTACAGCTTGGTTTTTCCAAGGAATGAGTGACAGAGTCGCTGAATCGCTCATGGCCCCTGGATAAAATCCACCCACTTGATTGTCCTCAGAGTCAGTCAGTGTACTAAAGCTCGCTGTTGGCAAGGTGCTGATATAAACATGGGAAACATCAACCCCTAATTGTTGCAGTTTTTTCAAATAATCACCAGCTTCCGGACCAACCGCACTCAGTAAGATTGGTTGTTCTCCCAGCAGAGCAAGGTTATAAGCGATGTTGGCACCAGTGCCGCCGTGTGAATGTTGGAGCTTATCGACCAGCACACTAATCGAGAGCACGTGCACTTTTTCTGGTTGAATCAGATCCCGATACTTACCTTTAAAGTTCATGATTCGATCAATGGCGATTGAGCCGGCGAGAAT
The DNA here is from genome assembly GCA_001002135.1 of Candidatus Pacebacteria bacterium GW2011_GWA1_46_10. GTDB lineage: Bacteria > Patescibacteriota > Microgenomatia > UBA1400 > PJMF01 > UBA10119. The sequence continues at coordinate 30,421 of LCLP01000002.1, read as the reverse complement.
TAGTTGGGGCCGAGACATACTCAGATTGTATCAGGTTCATTTTATCTCTGGGGTACTTGCATTTATAATGAAGCTATGTCACGTGAAGAAGATGAAGTCAAAGCGGTGTGGAAAAAAAATAATGATTTATTACTGGAGTCAACAGAGGAGATGACCAAGGAACTGCCGCTACTGGCGCCATTTTGGCGGCAGCTACGCGAAAAGGTTGAAGTAAGACATGACTCTTCTTTAAACAATCTCACAGAAACCAACGACCTCAAAGCCAGGATTCAGGGACTGCAAAATATTGCCCTTGATTTACAAATTGCGAAAGATTTTAACAGTCTTTTCAATGCAGTCAGAAGTGAACTAGAAAAAATGAGTAGAAAAAACACGGGTGAGGGGCTGCGCTTACTCAATAGAGCTGAAAAAATCTTGATGGACATTGCGGCTTATCATACTCCGACTTGGTTGTATGGCCCTGGTTTGGAGTTAAAAGGCTTTACTCATCCCCTGCCGGCGTCGTGGCAGTCACTTCAAGCCGCCGCACTCTTTCCGATTGAGGTTTTTCAGCAGGCGTTTGTGTCAAAAGGAAAACAACCACTGAGTCTGGAAGAATATCAGTTTTTAACCGAGTGTCTGGTAAGGATCTGTGAAAGAGAAGAAAACTACTCTTACTGGAGTTTGTTGGATGAAGTAATCCCGTATCTTTTAGATATTAATCTGTCAACATTTCAAGAGATTTTTAAACAAATGATATCAGATGAAATACCTCCCCTGCGCCATACAAAAACCGGCAAGAAGTTTCACATGGGTACAGCCGAGATTCATTTTATGAAGTCATTCTCCAGTTATTTTGAGGAAGTGTTTGGCGCCATCAAAAAACCTGGGGATGAAAAACATGCCGCGGCCAGGTGGTTATTGGAGACGTTGGAGCAAATGTATCAACAGCGTCAGACGTATGATTTTCCGAAAGTGTTGACTGTCTCGCTAGCGAATCGAGAAATGGCTAATACAGAAAATGGTATTGTCAATGTTTTAAACTCGCTGTTGGATTATGTGGAAGAAACAAATGATCCGTGGTACCACGATTTTATTCAAAAGATTCTTGATACCGCTAGAGGCTTAAATCATGGGCCAGAACTTTTACTTTCAGCTTGTGCCAAAGTTTTAAAAATCCCAGCTGAGTCACTAGAACAGTTAGAAGCTAAGTTACAAACTACTTGGGAAAAGTATTGGCAAACGGTGGGGGAATTCTCAGAGAAAGAGATACATCTTGAAGATGAGATTCTTAACCGTTTGAGTGAGAATTTTTTGCCGGGAAATAAAACAACTCTTTTTCGGTCACAATTGGAATTAAATCCACCGACTTTTTTGATCTCGATTGAGTTTATTAATGTTGAAGGTATGGCAAAGAAAATCTCATTTATGTTGGAAATTACCAAGGATAAAAAACCACAGTTTGTCTTGCAAGTGTTAGCGATCGATTTTGATGAAGAAAGCGAAACTTATGAAAATGTTCACAAAGCTCTAGTCAAGCTGGCGACTGATTTGTTGCAAGAAACGGTGAAGAAACAGCAAGAGACAGCTAAGAGGGGAAATGGCCAACCACAAGTAGTGTCGGTAGCAAAGAAAAAAGGAGTTGCTGTCAGTGTTTCTTCGAAAAAACGAGCCAGATCGAATAAAAATTCAGCTGAAGAGGACGTTGTTTCACCCTCACTGCGAAGAGAGTATGAAGCCAAGTTGGTGCGACCGGAAATGATTTTACCTCGCGAGGTTTTACAAGAACTTCCGCCGGGGATGACGGCAGATTATTTAACAAGTAAAATTGAACTTTATAATCAGGGCTTACTCTCACTGAGAAAAATTGTCAGTTATCAATCAAAAGATGGCTTTGACTTATACCGATTGAAGATCGGTCGTCGGCATCGGGTAATCGCTGAGCTGAGGGAAGACGGTAGATTATACGTGGTTGGAGTCTACGCCAGAAAAGAAGACACTTATAAGGAGTAAGATTTAGGACTTGTTGACTGTGTAGTGTAGTAACAGTGTACCCCGCTCATTGAGTTTTTCGACGTTAAGTAGTGTGAGATTAATGATGTTTTTTTGGATAGCCATCGGATTACCTATACCAAGTAACTTTGGCTCGATGGTGAGAAAAATTTCGTCAACCAAACCGGCGTCAAAGAATAAACCATTAACCTGGGCACCACTAGCCAAAAGGAGTTCGTCGTAACCTTGCTGGGTTAGACGATCAACCAAAACCTGCGGAGTTTCGTTAGTGAATTCCAGTTGACCTGGAATAGCTTGGTCGGCGTACTTTTCTGGGTTGTGAGTGAAAACTACTCGTAGTTTGCCTGGTTGATGCTGCAACATTTTTTTGGCTGCTTCATATGTTTTACTCCCCATCACAATCAATTTGGCTTGATTGACCAATCTTTTGAAGTGTTCCTGGTCTTCTTTGGAAGTCCAGCGAAAAACTCTTGAGTCATCGCCATGGGTGGTTTTCCCATCAACCGATTCAACCATGGCCAAAATAATTTTCATGACTGTTTATCCTTCTTGAGCCACGCTACGCCCCAATAGACAAATGGGGTTTCAACCACTGACACGAAACATTTTAGCAGCCAGTAGGGCAAAATGAGGCTCAATAAAAAACTCCAGTTACTCTGAAACGGCAGAGCGAAGTTGTAGAACGCTAAAGTAATAAACAGGGTGGTGTCGGCAAACTGCGCTACAAAATTGGAGACGTTGTTTCGCAACCACAGCGCCTTTTTTCCTAATCGCTGACGGATTTTATTAAAAATTAGCACGTCGGTAAACTCGGCGATGGCAAAAGCGGTTAAGCTGGCGGCGGCAATGCGAGCTGAGATGCGAAAGATTTGATCATAGGCGGCTTCTGTCGCTGTAAAGCGAGTAGAAGGCGGGAGAGCTGTAAAGAAAAGCGAAGCCATAATGACCAAAAAAACCATCATTAAGGTTGCGCGGATAACGCTTCTAGTGCGCTCTTTTCCAAACACTTCCGTAATGACGTCGTTGATCGTAAAAATCAGCGGAAAGACAAAAATAGCCACACTAGCGTTCAGTTGGTATCCCCCGAGCTTTACTAAAGGAATAGTTTTGCCGCCCATCAGTTCCGCTATCAGCACGCAAAAAACGTAGAGCGCGACGAGTACATCCATTTTTTGAACGTGTAAATTGATTTTTTTCATCAAAACGTTCCCTATTGTAAGGTATTCCCACCTATTTTGTGAAACGCGTATTATAATAAAAATGAGTACTGCCCGTGTTCCCACGGAAAAAAATGAAAAAACTGACGAAGATCGTCGCTACCATCGGCCCGGCCACTGAGTCGGAACCAGTCATTGAACAACTGATGCTGGCCGGGATGGATGTGGCGCGGTTTAACACCAAGCACGGCACGCCAGAGTGGCATCGGGAGCGGATTCGTCGAGTCAGAAATATTGCTCAACGATTGCAGCAACCAATAGCGGTGTTATTAGACCTGCAAGGTCCGGAAATTCGCATCTGGTTGCCGGCTGACAAAGGCTTTTCGTTGGCTGCTGGCGAGGAATTATTACTCTCCGCTGACCAACGCCAAGTCAGTGGTAAAACGGTTTTTGTTCCCCAACAAGTGGTGGAAACTTTGAAACCAAATAGTACGGTGCTCTTGGATGATGGCGCGTGTGAGTTTACTGTGGTTGGGAAAGAAGCGCAGCAGTTGCGGGTGAGAGCTCATAACCAGTGTGAAGTGAAACCACACAAAAGCTTGAACACTCCCGGCGTTTCGATTGATATGCCTTCACTGATTGCGGCAGACTTGGTGCAGTTGGATGGGGCAGTTGAGTCAGCAGTGGATTATGTTGGTTTGTCCTATGTGCGGGATAAAAAAGACATTGAGATTTTGCGAGGAGAACTTGATAAGCGCGGCTTGAAATCCGGCATTGTGGCTAAAATCGAAAACCAAGCGGCGCTGGACAATATTGATGAGATTATCCGTGAGAGTGACGCGGTGATGGTGGCGCGCGGCGACTTGGCAGTGGAAGTGCCGTTTGAGCAACTGGCCTTTTGGCAAAAGCTCATTATTGCCAAATGTCGATTGTTAGCCAAACCGGTGATCACGGCCACTCAGATGCTTAAATCGATGGTGGAAGAACCACGACCGACGCGTGCCGAGGTCAGTGACGTGGCTAACGCCGTTTATGACAGCACCAGTGCGGTGATGCTTTCTGAGGAAACAACGATTGGCAAGTATCCGGTGAAGGCAGTAGAGACCCAAGCCAAGATTGCGGCGTTTAACGAGCCGTATGTGGAGTCATATTTAGAAGATTGGCTGGATGACAACAACCCCAGCGGGGTTACTCACGCCGCGATGTACCTCATCCAACATCGCGCTGAAGCGATTGATAGTATTATTTGTTTGACCGAAATCGGCACGACAGCTGGGTTGCTCTCTCGCTTTAGACCAAAAGTACCGATTCACGCGCTGACCAGTAATGAACAAACCTATCGTAAACTGGCGCTCTACTTTGGGGTGATGCCGCACATCATGGAGTTTCCGGTCGGCGGGGTCCAAGAACCGGAAGTAATTGCTCAAAAGTTGCGGGAATTAAATATTGTTGAGCCGGGCAAAACGGTATTAATTATTTACGGCTCAATCTGGAAGACACCGGGACTGACAAACAGTTTGTCGCTGATTCGGGTTCCGAAGTAATTTTAAATTGTGTATACTTTTTATTAGTAATAACAACAGCAAAGGAAACCATGGCTAAGAAAGGTCGTAGTTTACTCGCGTTATTAACTGGGATGACTGTCGGTGCGGCGGCAGTATTTTTGTCCAGCAAGAAAAACCGTGAAGCGGTCGGTCGTGAGGCACGCAAGATGGCGGCCAAAGCAAAGACTACTAAACGGAAAGTCGTCGCTCAAGCCAAAAAAGCGGTGAAAAAAGGCCGGGCTACTGCTCGAAAAGCCGTGCGCCGGGCTCGTCGCTAAACTTTTTTAGATTAAGCCTAACTTTTTGCCAGCGGTTTGAGTGGCTTTGAGGAACTGATCCAGGTCTGCTCGCGAGTGGACGGCACTCAGTTGGACTCTGATTTCATCTCTGCCGGGTGGCACCACTGGGTAGTTAATATTAGTGACCAAGATGCCTTGTTTGTGTAGTGCTTGTTTGAGGGCTTTGGTTTTAGTAGTGTCTCCGATGAGCATGGCTTGAATGGGGTGTGTTGACTGGACGGCGAATTGATAGCCAAGTTTCAAGAGACCTTTTTTGAGATAAGTGATGTTATCAACTAAGGACTGCAGAATCTTTTTACCCTCCGTAGTATCTAGTAATTTGACCGCGGTCAGGGCGGCCGCGGCGGTGCCTGGTGTGACGTTATTGGAATAAATATAGGTGGCAGCAGACTCGCGCAGGTAATCGATCACGGTTTGTTCACCCACCACGTAGCCTCCATCACTACCAAACGCTTTACCCATCGTACCGATTAGCACATCGGCCGGCGCGCCGGAGACTTCTTCAGTGCCGCGGCCGGTTTTGCCAAAGGCGCCAACGCCATGGGCGTCATCCACCACGAGCAACACACCGAGTTCGTATTGGTCATCAAATTTGTCAATCACAGTGCGCAGTTTTTTCAGGTCTTGGTATTCACCCAACATACTAAAAATACCATCAGTCACGATCAGCGCTCGTTTGAATTTACCGACGTTGGTTTGCAAGACCTGTCGCAGGTGATCAGCATTCATGTGTTTGAAAATGGCTTTTTGCTCTTTGGCTAAATTGGCCAAGCGAATCCCATCGATGATACTGCGGTGATTGAGCTCATCGGAAATGACAATCACGCTGTCGTCAACCAGTGAGTCTCTGCTTTGGCCTTTGATCAGTGAAAACAGTACTGCGAGGTTAGCGGCAAAGGCAGAGGAGAAAATAATGGCGTCGTCGCGGTGGTGAAATTTGGCCAGCGCTTTTTCCAGGTCACGGTGGACTTTAAGTGAGCCGGAAATAAACCTGACTGCCCCAGGACCAGTGCCATACTGGTCGGTGGCTTGATGCTCAGCTTGTACCAATTGCGGGTGATGGCGCAGACCAAGGTAATCGTTGGAGTTAAAAACTAGAAATGGTTTACCTTTAATGAGGGCGTGAACTGATGGTTTAAACTGGAAACCATCGATAATCACTTCCTCTCGTTTGGTGGTGTGGGCTGCGTCGATGCGTTTTACTTCGGCTTGCAGTTGTTGGTAGAAATTTTGTTTGCTCACGATAGACTCCTATTCCTCCACTTTGTAGCCCAATTTTAACAGCGTTTCGTGGTGATTAAAACCAATCTCTTTGGGGATGCGATCGAAATACTGAGCGGCTTTGGTCTCGGTGGTAGCGTTGAGTGGGATTTGGTGATTGAGTTTTAACCGATACATCAGATCAATGACGTGGCCGCGGGGGTCACCGGCTAGATTTTCAAAGACGCCGACAAACTCAGGGGCTTCTTTGAGGTCATAGTTAAACTCGCGCTTAGCTAATCGCTTGAGACAGGCTTCGATTGTTTCCCCTTTGAGTAAGAATCCTCCAGGGTAATGCCACTTCCCTACTCCGGGGGTGATGGCGCGCTGGGTTAAAAGCAGTTTTCCTTGTTTATCTTCAATTAATAAATTGACCGACACCCGCGGCACGTTGATAAAGGTTTTGAGAAACTCTTGGTGTGACAAGATTTTTACCATACTATCTTATGAAATGAAGGCTGCTATGGCGGTCAGTAAACCTAAAATTAAACCAATGGAGTTGGGGATGATGATAATCAGGTCTTTTTTACTGTAGCCATAGAGGGTCCAAAACAGACCGTTAAAGGCGGTGGCGGTGGGGAGCACAATGGTATTAGTTTCACCTCTAAAGTTGGTAACCAGCACCTCGATGAGAGAAATGAACATAATGGTGGCCAGCACCGAGGCAGTAGTGCCAATGGCTTTTTCGTATTTTTGGAGAGTGGTGCGGAAGGAGTTTTCCATAGTGATTGTTAAAAGTGATTATAACAAGAATTTGATGAGCAGCTCGGTCTAGACACTTCCTATTATTATAACGCCTGCCTCATCTCGCTTTTTCTAAAACAATCATCAGCTTAACGACTAAGTAAAACATGAATGAATTGAGGATATGCCACAGAAAATGCGTACCAACAGGGAACATTCCACATAAATAGATATCGGTCGTTCGGAAAAAGAAAGCCGTCAAAAACAGGGTGATGATGACGGCAGGGAGTTTCAAAGACAGCTTATATTTTTTTAGCACGGAGAACAGAATTGACAAGGCAAAGAGGAGTGCAATAACGTATGAGATAAAACCATTAAGTGACGGAAAAATGCCAAAAATGAAAGGTGCTTCTACTGCTAAGAAAACAAGAAGTACTAACAAGACATATTCCTTTTCGGAAAATAACTTGCCAAGTAAATAATAAAAAACAAAAAGCAGAAAAATGGCAATGGAGAGCGTATCAGCCCAGTTGGTTAAGTAGTGAGGTGCGCCATGCCAGAGAGCGCTGCCCAATCCAATGAGAATCAGGATTAAAGGTAATAAACGAACCACTCGACTCTTAGTGCCACTAGAAACAACCAGCCGGTAAGAAAAGTATGCAGAGATGAAAATTGCTAAGTTGGAAAGTGCGTTTAAGGGCTGGGTTGCTAGGTTTCCCACTCCCTTCTCACAATAAATAGATAAACCTTGTGAGAGTAACTGTTCTGTGTTCATAGATTATTAAACTGGCTGAGCATATCGGTCTAGGCCCGTTTAGACCTCATAACTATATTTCAATATACTTAAATCGCGGAACCCTTTCCCCATTTATTTCTACCTTTTCTAAAAACATTTTTAAAGGCCTTACCCAAAATTTACTTACTGGATTTTTATACAAGGCTTCGTAGAATACAAACTCCTCAAGTGTTTCAGAGTGCCTCACGACAGCAATAACTTTGTAAAAATTTCCGGTTTTAGAATGTTGATATTTTCCTAGTTTCATTTGATGCCCGACTAGGATTCGAACCTAGATTCACGGCTTCAAAGGCCGCTGTCCTGCCATTAGACGATCGGGCAAATGTTGGACGGCGCAATTTTATCTGGAAACAGGGTGTCTTTCAAGGCTTCTGTAAGATAATGTAAGCATTGAGATTGCCGGCTTTCCCATCGGCACTGTAACGTTTCAAAAATTTCAAGTCTGTGTTTTTTACTAACTCCTCCATCTCTTGATCATCAGTGAAATGACAATACCGGTACGCAGTGAGGCCCCTTTGCCAATCAAGGATAAAGTCGTTTGACTCCAGTTCCTCAGGGTCGATCTGTACGATGCTGGGGTGAATTTGCTTTTTGGCCAAGCGCTCGTCATTGAGGAATTGCCAAGCAGTCATCACCAGCAGTCCCCCTGAAGTCAAGGAGTTGCTAAGAGTTTTGATCAATTCTTGGCGCAGTTTAGTGGAGGGAATATGGTGCAGGACACCAAACAGCGTGGTCAAATGATACTTTTTGTGTGGTAGTTTGTTTTCTAATGATTGATCGAGCAATGATTCAACGACATCAACGGTAAAAAATTCTTTTTCAAATTTGAGGGGCGCTAATTTTTTTTGCGCGGTAGCCAAGAGTGATTGGCTATTATCCAAACCATGGTAAACGAGCTTTTTCTTGGCGACCTGGCGAAAGAGAAACTCCCCAAAACGCCCGTTGCCACAGCCAACGTCCAGGACTTTAAACTGCGATTTTTCCTTGACCACCGGTTGAAGTATTGGCAGTAACTCTTTCCACCCTTGCCAGTAAAAACCCCGAGTTTTACTGAATTCCTCCGCTGTCAGTTGGTAAAACTTAGCGTTGAATTCGTTGAGTTGACGGATAGTGGAGACTTTCATTGCTATAATCTGGCTTCAAAGTATGAAACCGTTTTATTATACCGACCATCTGAAAGAGGTGTTGACTGTTTGGAAAGCGCTGGAGCAAGCCAAACACGTGGATGGTCAGTTGTTGCAAAAGTTGATTAAGCGTTCACCGCTTTCCAATCAAACTCTCCTTTCTAAAACCGACTTGATTACAGCTTACAAACAACTGGCCGGCACCCACGGCTTGAAACCCTACAACGAAGCCTTGGTCAAAAAAATCATGATGAAGCCTACCCGTACCATTTCCGGGGTGGCGCCGGTGACGGTGCTGACTAAGCCTTTTCCCTGCCCTGGCAAGTGTATTTTCTGCCCCAATGACATCCGCATGCCCAAGTCCTACATGAGTGATGAGCCGGGCGCCCAGCGGGCAGAGCGCAACTACTTTGACCCATATTTGCAGACGTACAACCGTCTCAACGCCCTCTCTGTGATGGGTCACCCCGTCGATAAAGTGGAACTGATTATTCTCGGCGGCACCTGGTCATATTACCCGGAAAGCTATCAAATCTGGTTTATTAAAGAGTGTTTCCGCGCTTTGAATGAGTTTGGTTTCAGAGACGACCGGACAAAAGTTCGCTCGTATTATCGCCAGAAACAGCACGAGTTTGAGGCGCGAGAGCAATTGTATTTAACAGATGATCCCAAGGAAAACGCTAAGCGTTTCGAGAAATTGCAAGTGCATGGTGAAGAATTAACCAAACGCTATAACCAAGTGGTGTCCGAAGTTTACACAGCTCCGGAACGAAAACTTGGTTTGGATAGATACCAAAGCGCCACTTGGGATGAGTTGACCGCTCAACAAAAAATCAATGAAACCGGCGAAGTGCGTAACGTTGGTTTGGTAATCGAGACTCGGCCGGATAATATTTCCAAAGAGGAAGTTATTCGCGTGCGCAAACTGGGCTGTACCAAGACTCAAATTGGGGTGCAAAGTCTGCAGGATTCGGTCCTGGCGAAAAATCACCGCGGCCATGATGTAGCGGCCACTCGGCACGCCTTTAAGCTCCTGCGTCAGGCCGGTTTTAAAATTCACGCCCACTGGATGGCCAATCTCTACGGTTCTGATCCAGCACTCGATAAAAAGGACTACGAACTCTTGTTTAGTGATCCTGATTTTCACCCGGATGAACTGAAGATTTACCCCTGTTCACTGATCGAAAGCGCCGAGTTAATGCAGTATTACCAGGCAGGTAAATGGCAGCCGTATACCCACCAGCAGTTGCTCGACGTTCTATCGCACGTACTGTTGGCTACCTCGCCCTATTGCCGCCTCACTCGAGTGATTCGGGATATTCCCTCGACTGATATTGTGGTAGGCAACAAAAAAACTAATTTCCGCCAGATTGCTGAAGCACACTTGGAGAAACTTGGCCAGCACTCGCATGACATTCGTGCCCGGGAAATTCGAGGGGAGAAATTTGACCCGAAATACATCAAGCTGAAAACCGTTACCTACCAGACCAGCGTAGCTGAAGAGCAGTTTCTGCAATACGTGGTGCCCACCGCCAGGGGTGAGAAGTTACTCGCTTTCCTGCGCTTGAGCCTCCCTAAGCAACCAGGCTTTATTGACGAACTCAAGGGTAGCGCCATCATTCGTGAAGTCCACGTCTATGGTCCGGCCCTCAAGATTGGTGCTAAGGCTAAAAAACACGCCCAACACCTTGGTCTTGGTACCAGGTTGATGGCTGAAGCCAAGAAGCGGGCCAGGAAACAGGGTTTCAAGCGATTGTCGGTGATCTCGGCGATCGGCACGAGAGAATACTATCGCAAAAAAGGTTTTTCAGACGGGCAACTCTATCAACACATGGGGCTTTAGACCATGCTGCGCTTGGAATCCATGCCAAAGCGCTCGCGGGTAAAGGTGATCTTTTTGCGCATCACTTTCTCGACATCGATGTCCAGTTCTATGGCCAGCAAAATGAGTGAAGCCAAGACGTCGGCGAACTCATCCTGCATGTTTTCCTGGCTAAACTTGGCGATTTTGGAATCACGCGCCAGATTCATGCTGGTCAGAATTTCATCGGATAATTCCCCGAGCTCTTCCACCAACTTCATGATGCGGGCAAAGGTTTGCTGTTGTTTGTCTTTCAGCGGCCAGTGGGTGTTGAGAAAGTCGGCAATTGAGCGGTATTTTTCTACCAACTCCACCAAGGTCATTTTTTGATCACTCATGGGTTGGTATTATACCATTCCCAGGCCTACGCCAATCAGTTTGGACCAATTTTGTGTTCGATTTTGAGTCAGTATATATTGTTGTTGGGCGATAAAGGTCGGGAAAGTTGGCTTATCTTGCAAGGCTAGACGCATTTGGTGAAGGAATGGCTGGGAGTATGGGGCACAGTGCTGGCAGCGGCGGCAGCCATGCGGGAAGCGTTGCGGATCTTGGAAATAAGCTAGGATTTTCTGATGGTGGCACTGCTCACTCTCTAGGTATTCAAGCATGGTCTGTAGTGAGCGCCGTCCCCGCTGCTGACCCTTTTTACCTGCTTGAAGTTGCTGATGAATCCGGACATCCGAAGGATGAAATAACAGTTCACACCAACTCAGTTCACCATCTCTGCCCGCTCGGCCGATTTCTTGAACGTAGTTCTCCAAGCTACCTGGCATTTGGCAGTGAATAACAAAGCGGATATTGTCCTTATCAATGCCCATGCCAAAAGCGTTGGTGGCAATGACGATTTTCAGCTGGTCATTGATAAATTTTTCTTGGATCTTGGTTTTTTCTTGGTTGGTTCGGCCGGCATGATAGTAGTCAATGGCTAACCGGTGGTCAAAATCGAGTCGTTTGAGCGCTTGATACAACATCTCGGCCTGTTCTCGGGTGGCCACATAAATCAGACCCACTTGGTCAGCATGAACGTGGCGCAAGAGGTAAACCAGATATAAAAAACGCTGTGAGCGCAGTTCAAAGGTGCGGGTGGTGATAAACAAATTATGGCGGAAAAAGTTCCCACGGTAGGTATGTTTCGTGGAAACGCCAAACGATTGTTGTAGATCCTCTACTACTGCTTTCGAGGCAGTGGCGGTAAAGAGTGCCAGTTTTGGTTCGGTTGGTAGCTTACTGATAAAACGCGGGATGTCGCGGTAATGCGGCCGGAAATCATGCCCCCAAGTGGAGTAACAGTGGGCCTCGTCGACAGCGACGAATTGGGGTGATTGAGCTTGCATCAGTTTTAAGAATGGTTTGGTCAGCAGTCGTTCGGGGGCCACGTACAGGAATCGACAGTGGCCGCGCCGAATGTCTTCGTATTTGGCGGCAATTTCTGTTTTACTCAGAGTGCTGTTGACGTAATGAGCGGTGATCCCACGGTGATGAAGAGCATCAACTTGGTCTTTCATTAGCGCAATGAGGGGGGAAATCACAATAGTCAAGCCGTGAGATACCAGTCCTGGTATTTGGTAACAAACCGACTTGCCCTGCCCGGTGGGTAGTAATGCGAGTGTGCGATCCCCCACCAAAATATGTTGAATAATTGATTCTTGCGGTGGGCGAAAAGTATCGTAACCGAAGTATTGTTTTAGGATTTGTTGTGGATCATTCACACTATTAGTTTCTCGTTACTCTCTTGCAGAAACCGTAACTTCGGAGAATAATCTTCATTTGTGAAGAAAAGTGATCCAATCTTAGTGAGGTATCGTTGGTGGGTGATGAACCTAGCTTTAGTGGGGATTTTATTGGCGCTCTACTTGTATTATGAATACTACACCAAGCGGAATATCGGGGTCTGTGACATTAACTCGGTTTTTAGTTGTGGACCCGTCACCACCGGTTCTTTATCAGAGTTATTTGGTATGCCGGTGGCCTTGATCGGTTTGGTTGGTTACCTCGTGATTTTTATCACGGCGTTTTTTAAACGATTTAAATGGGCCTTTTTCATGGCCACGTTCGGCATGTTGTTTTGTTTGCGCATTACCTTCCTAGAAATCTTCGTGGAGCAGGTGCTTTGTCCGGTTTGTCTGGCCTGCCAGGCGGTGATGATTGCGGAGTTTATTCTCACTCTCCAGTTGGCCTACCCGAAAAAGTTTGGTTTGCTCCCGAAAAAATCTCAGTAACCACTTGTTTGGTGATATAATCTTTTTGTTGTCCATATCTGGAAATGTGACGCCGCGGTGGTGAAATCGGTATACACGCAAGACTTAAAATCTTGTTCTGGCAACAGAGTGTGGGTTCGACCCCCACCCGCGGCACATTCGGGGAGTAGCTCAGATGGCTAGAGTGCGCGGTTTGGGACCGTGAGGTCGCAGGTTCGAGTCCTGTCTCCCCGACAATAAATTATTTAGGAATAATTTTTCATAAATATTCCTGCGTCGAGGGCGAGGAGAGTGTCATCGGGTTTTTAGATTCTTTTTGAAATAATCTACCAGTTTTTCGTTGATTTTTAGGTCTTAAACCTTGACTTAAGTGCTAAAATAATCTCTGCACAAGAAAGGGGGTGGGACTATGTCGGGGTCAGTAGAAACTCCAACAGAGGTTGAAGGCACAAACCAAGTAAGACCTGTCAGTAAAGTTGAAGTTATGGGACTCTTACAAGAGTGCGCTGGGGGCCGCCATCCTTTAACTGAAGAACAACTTTTTAAACATCTTCCTAAGATAGTTTTGGCCATAGAGAGTATGAAATCACATTATTCAGAGCAAAGATTCTTCGAGGATGAGGATGACACAGGTCCTTATTATCAGGAATGCTGGAATAGGTTGGATGGTGCAAAAACAACAAAAGAGTACACTAACGCTCTAGAGTACCTCAGGGTTTCAATAGAAAACGAATAATTTTGAAATTCGGTTCTAACTTTTTCGTAAACCTTAACACATTGTGAGTTAAGCTTAATTAATGCAGTTTTGCTGGTAATAGACCATCAGATCATCAGCACTGCTGATACCAAGTTCAGCTAAAATACTTAAGTTGTGGTATTTTGCGATCAAGTGATCTAGCTGTTTTAGCTCCTCTTCCGTCAGTTGGCCTTTGGCTTGTAAGTAGCCATTGGTGAGACTACAAAGCAGGTTTTCTGTTTGGGTTTTACCGCCTGGTTTTTGTACGGAATGTGTTTGGCCAGCCGTGTTTTGGTTGGGAGGAGTGTTTTCCTCTGTTGGTTTGGTGTTATCGCCGGTTGGTGACGGTTGGGGTGAAGGAGAAGGCAATGGAGTGGCTGAGACATCCTTGAGGTACTGCTTGAGGAAATTATTAGTATTTGGCTCAATTTCTTTGTTGTTCCAAATCACGTGTTGTTGGTTAGGGAACGAAATAAACTTGACTGGAATGCCGACATTCTTCGCAGCGTCACGGGTTTTTTCAGCCATCGCAAATGGGACGGCTCCGTCCTTTTCACCGTGAAACATTAAGAGTGGTGGGTCGCCGGAAGCCATGTAATTTTCTGGCTGGATCATCGCGCCGGCAATACTGACCACTGCCTGCACGCGTGAAGAATAACCAGGGTTACCAGAGTCACCGGGATCTTCATAGTTATAACCGACATAAAGGGCGGTGATCGCTCCAGCGGAAATACCAACTACTCCAACTCTGTTCGGGTCGAGGTTGTATTTATCGGCGTTGGCACGTAAGAACCTGACAGCAGCCTGGACATCATGTTGGGCATCAAGAATTACTGGCAAAGCTTTATCAGGGGCGGCATAACTGACGGTTTCTTCTGGACGGACGCGGTATTCAACTGCGGCCGTGACATAACCTGATTGGGCCAACTCCATGGCGCTTGGTTGTACCCAACTTCGGGGGGCAGCCTTAAAACTGCCTCCGGGAAGGTAAATTACAACTGGCAGTCTATTGGTAGCGGTGGCCTGCTTGGGGACATAAATGTCCATCTTGAGGTTAACGCGCCCACCAGTGTAAGCGATGGCAGAGCCATAGATAATATTGTTGTATTCGGTCAAACCTTCCGCGGCTCGAGAAGTGGTAAAAATAGGTGATTTAGCCACCAGTTGATAGGCAATAATTAAACCAGTCAGACTAAAAATAAGCAGTAAAAGCGCAGGCAGCAGCTTTCGCCTTCTTTTGAACATAACTTTACTACTCCTCTTGAACATATTGAACATGATTTTACTGTAGCACATCAGTGGGGCTTCATGCATCAAGCACAATGATATAATGTAGCGTGATCTATTAAGTAGTAAAACAAGGCCTTTATGAGAGAGTTTTTAGGTGAGTTAAAATCTAGACGAGAAGAAAAGAAAGAAAAAAAGAGGATAGAACGGGCATACCGGCTTAGTGCTTACGAAAGAAAAATTGGTAAGGAAGTTAGATTTATTCGTTATTTTGGTGGAGCATGGGAGAGTGGGGTGATAAAAGCGGTGAATCGAAAAGGAGCTGATGGTTTAGACAGTGAAATAATTTTAGAAGACATGCATGGAAGAGAAGTAGTAATGACGATTTCACAAGCTGAGAATAACCTCATTTAACAGCTGATACACTTCATAGATATCCCCTGCGCCAAGGGTGAGGAAAATATCACCGGGTTTTAACTCTTTTTTGAAATAGTTGGCCAATTTTTTATTGGTTTTCAGGTTTTGCGCTTTGGTCTGAGAATATTTTTTCTCGATTGCTTCACAAAGCTTGGTGCTAGAGATGGTCGGATCACTTTGTTCACGGGCGGAGGAAAAGATGTCGGTCATCACCACTTCTTTGGCGTCGGCGAAGGAGTCGACAAACTCGTCAAAAAGTTGTTTGGTGCGTGAGTAGGTGTGAGACTGGAAGGCAATCACTTTACGCTGTTTGGGGTACCATTCGTTGAGCGCCGCGATGGCGGCTTTGATCTCATGGGGATGATGGGCGTAGTCGTCGTAGCATTGCACGCCGTGAATAACACCAATGTTTTCAAACCGGCGAGCAGTGGAACGGAACTTACTGAGGTTGTGGTCGCTCAAGATTTGTGAATCAGTCAAACTAGTGGCGGCGATCGCAGCCAGGGCGTTGAGCGCATTGAATTTACCGGGAAGGTGGAGGGTAAATTGGTATGTTTTGCCTTGATATTCAAAAGTACTCGTCGTTTGACCAGTCTGTGATTGATAGTTGGTCAACCTGAAATCAACATGATGGCTCTCGCCGAAGGTGAGTACGTGAGGATGAGCTTGCTTGGCCAGTTTAACCAGGACTGGGTCATCGCCATTGACAATCAAACCACCAGCCGGATCAGTTTGGGTGAAGAACTGGCCAAAAACTTGTTTAGTCTGCTCAAAATTCCGGTACACATCCGGGTGGTCAAAACGTAAATTGGGACAGACCGTGATAAACGGTTTGAGATAGGAAAAGCGAGGGACAATTTCTTTTGTTTTAATTGTGGGATCTTCGACGTATTCATCTGCCTCCGCTACAAAGTATTTGGAGTCCGTCCAGGCGCCGGTTTTCTCAAGTCCAGGAATGTTGCCCACCCCCACCGAAAAAGACGGATTGAGCTGTTGCGAGTGCAAGATCCAGGTAATCATGGCCGCGACCGTGGATTTGCCGCCCACCCCACACACCGCTATTCCCCGCTTTTGGTTAAAAAAGTACGCCAGCGCTTGAGCGTGAGTAATAGTCGGGATGTGATGCTTTTTAGCCCATTTGACTTGTGGGTTGTTGCCACCATTATGAGCGCCGGTGTAAATGACACAATCGATAGTGCTTGGCAGTGGGGTTTTGAATTGTGTATCAGGGTAAAGTTGGAGCCGGTCAAGTTGGATTTTGGTCGGGAAATCTTCTGGTGTATCACTCCCTTGCACCTGTTTGTCGGCATCCAACAACAATTGGGCCAGTGACGTCATCGCCACCCCCTTGATGCCGACCAAGTAAAAAGAATTAAAATGCAAAAGTTCCATACCGCTATTTTTTCTGAGCCAGGGCTTGTTCGACCACTGCCCGCTCGCTCCATGGAAACTCGGTGGTACCATAACACATACTCTTTTCTGGACCTTTCCCAAAGAATGCGACGAGGTCGCCGCGCCGCGCCAGGTGGTTAATCGCGAAATGAATGGCTTGTTCTCGGTCGCCAAGCGACACCACTTGATTGTGACCAACTACCAGTTGTTCTTTCATTTGGCGGATAATTGACCAAACATCCTCGGTTCTGGGGTCTTCGGCGGTAAAAACCACCAAGTCAGCATATTGCACGCCAACTTTCCCCATCAGCGGGCGCTTGGTGAGGTCGCGCAAGCCCGCCGCACCATATACAGCAATCAGGCGGCCAGTCAGGTGGTTGGTCTTCATATGACGCCGCAGAGCTTTGAGCGCCTCCTCGAGCGCGTTAGGGGTATGAGCAAAATCGATGACGATCTTAAGGCCGCGCTTATTAGGCACAAACTCCATGCGTCCTGGTACGCCCTGGAAGTTCCAAATACCTTGGGCGATAGTTTGGTGATTGATACCCAGTTGAGTGGCGATCTTGGTGACCAGCCGAGCGTTCATTTGGTTGTAAAGCTCTGGAAACTTAGGTTCAACAGCGTCACGAATCTTTTTGGGCAGTGGTGTTTCGACCGAATAGGTGACGACGCGATTATGGTCGGTGAGATACTTTTTTAAACGGTGAAATGATTGATCGTCCTCGTTGAGGACCACAATCTTGGCACGCTCCAAGATCATGGCTTTGGCCTCGACATAATTTTCATAGGTCAAATGATAGTCTAAGTGTTCATGGGTGACGTTAGTCACCCCGGCAATTAGCGGTTTAATGCCCCACAACCGATGCTGGTAAGCGCCATGCGACGTGAATTCCAATACCAAATACTTAATCTTTTGTTTCACCATCTTGGCCATCAGTTTTTGGAGGTCATGAGCGTCAGGGCTGGTGACGTGGAAACCTGTTTCAATCTGCTCAGTACCGATGTAGGCGGCGACGGTGGACAGCAAGGCTGCCTTTTTGCCGGCTGCTTTCAGGACCTCGTACATCAGGGTAGAGGAGGTGGTTTTACCGTCAGTGCCGGTAATGGCAATAATCTTCAGTTTACGGGTTGGAAAACCATAACGAATGGCAGCGGGCAAACCCTTCAGCAGACCAGTTTTAAAGAAGTGATACCAATATTTCAAATGGTATAAAAGCGTTTTCATCAATTTTTCTATTATATCAGTGTTACGCCTGATGTCAGACTAACTACTGATACTTAAAAGTGTATGTTTGCCAGTTGCACTTCTATGGTCATGACCGGGTTGAAAGCCACGAAAGTTGAGGTAGAAGTCGATGGTACTCGAGGTCAACCAGCCTTGATTGTGATTGGTTTGCCCAATAAAGCCATTGATGAAGCCAAGGAACGGATTTCTTCCGCTCTGACAAACTGCGGCATTCGCGTCAGGAGTATTCGCACCATCGTTAATCTGGCTCCGGCCGAAGTCAAGAAAACCAGCAGTGCTCTCGAGCTAGCCATCGCTGTGGGCTTGCTTAAAATGTATGGGGAGCTAACTTGGGACACTGATCGGGCGATGTTTTTTGGGGAATTGTCACTGGATGGCAGCCTCAAGCCAGTTAGAGGCCTGTTTCCGATGGTGCTGGCTGCCAAGGAAATGGGAGTGAAGCGAATTTTTTTCCCTCGAGAGAATAGCCAAGAAGTAGCAGTAGTTCGAGGGTTAACCCTGTATCCGATCGAGCATCTGAGGCAGTTGTTGGGATTTGCTACCAGGCCAATTAAACCATTACTGAGTACACATTCTCCTCAATTTAGCCGGTCAACTGATGACGTGTTTGGTCAGATGGTTGGTCAAGAGCAAGCCAAGCGAGCGATTCAGATTGCCGCGGCCGGGCGGCATAATATGCTCTTGATCGGCTCGCCTGGTGCTGGCAAGAGCATGCTGGCTCGAGCCATGCGCAGTATCTTGCCGCCACTGTCGGAAGCGGAAGCCATCGAGGTCACCAAACTCTACTCCTTGCGGGGTTTGGCTCAGCAAGGATTGATTGTTGAGCGGCCATTTCGCGAGCCGCATCACACCACTTCCACCGCTGGTCTGATCGGTGGTGGTCACACCCTCCAACCGGGTGAAATCTCACTGGCTCACCTGGGAGTCCTGTTTTTGGATGAGTTTCCAGAGTACTCTCAATCGTCGCTGGAGGCCTTGCGTCAGCCGATGGAAGATGGCAGGGTGGTGATTACGCGCGTGAATGGCAGCGTGGAATACCCTGCCCGCTTTATGCTAGTGGCGGCGGCCAATCCTTGTCCTTGTGGGTATCAGTTTCATAGCACTCGGCAGTGTCAATGTTCTGAGCGGGAGATCAGCCGCTATCAGCGGCGTATTTCTGGTCCGATTTTGGACCGGATTGACATTCAACTGAAAATGCAGTCCATCGATCCAGAGCGGTTTGCGCAGCAAGAAACAGTTTTTCATCAAACTGAGCGGGCTAGGCAAACGGTGGCGCTGGTCCAACAGCGGCAACTTAAACGTCAAGGAAAAACCAATGCCGTCTTGTCATACAAACAACTGCGGCAGTTTGGCGGGATTCAGCCGGCAGTCTGGCATTTTTGTCACGGGCGGCGCGTCGGTTTCTCCTCTCCAGCCGCGGCTATTTAAAGGTTTTGCGGGTGGCGCGCACCATTGCTGACTTGGAACACAGTGAACATGTGGAAACCACCCATGTGGTAGAAGCACTGGCTTATCGAATTAATTGAGACAGCACGACGCCGCCGCCGATCAGTAAACAATACCAACTGAATAAGTAAAGCTTGGACTGGGTAATCAATTTTTTAAGCAGGGCCAGGCTCAGCAGGCTGGCGATGAGCGCTCCCCCGCCGCCTGACAGTAGCAACGACCAGTGAGGCAGAGTTTGGTTTTCAGTGATTACCTGGATGACTTGGAAAAGATTGGCTCCCAGAATAGCGGGAATGCCCAGTAAAAAGGTGAATGTGAAGGCTTGTTCCTTATTGAGTTTTTGCGAAAAACTGCCAAAGAGGGTGGTGCCCGAGCGGGAAATGCCTGGGGTAAGTGCCAGTGATTGAAAAAAACCAATCACGAACGCTTTTTTTTCGTTCAGGGGGATGGGTTCTTTTGGTAAGCTTTTGAGCAAGCGTTGGCTTTGAGCATTAATGAGACCGGTGATGATCAGAGCCAAGCCAACCAGGAGCGGCAGGCTAAAAAAAGCCTCGATCGTGTCCTGAAACAGCAAACCAACCCCCACTGCCGGCAAGGTGCCGACTATCAGTAGCCAATAGTCTTTTAATTTGAGTTGCTTGATGTGCGGCCAAAAAAACCAGCCAATGGCAATCAGACTGGCGGCATGGAGAAAAACATCAAAAAAAAGCAGTGATTCTTGGAAGTTGAACCAATACTGAAACAAAGCGAGATGTCCGGAGCTGGAGACCGGCAGGAACTCAGTTACACCCTGCACGAGTCCCAAAATCAGCGCTTGCCAGGCAGTCATAGAGGATTATTTTCGCTTCGGGGTTTGAGGCTTACCCGAAAAGTTTTTGTACCAATCAGCTAGGATGTGTTCGACTAAACTTTTGCCGCCCAAACCCAGCGCCAAACCAAAGCCTAAGGTGAGGGTGGTGACCAAGCCGATAAACATGATAGTGAGAAAATCTTCGGCAATGCCCAGTTCTGATAAAGCCGTCATAGAAGTTAAGATCACTACAAAGTAGCCGGAGATTTTACCCAACATGCGGCTGGCTCTTTGGTCAATCGCTCTAACTGCTCCTTTAACCAGATTTTCAACCCAGCCGGCCACCAAGATCCCAAACAGCAAGATAAACATGGCGGAAATGACGTTGGGAATGTACCCGAGGATTTTTTCCAGTACCACGGTAGCAGAGCTAAGGCCCAGGATGGCCACCATAATGTAAATCACCACTAAAACACTTAACCAATAAACAAAATTGGCAATGTTTTCCTCGATCCGTCGACCAAGGTTATCTTGTTGGAGCGCGACTTGCAGCGGGGTTTTGTTGACAAAACGAGACAAGCTTAAGGCATGGAGGATTTTATAGATCGCGCTGCGGATGAGCTTGGCGAAGATCACACCGACAACTAATGCGGTCAATGCCCCGACTACTTTCGGGAGCAGCAGGGCGAGGCTGTTGAGGATGGTGTTCAAAAGATAATTCCAAGAAGAAACAAGTGAGGCTTGCAATTGTGGATTCATGCTTCCTTTTACACTCTGTACTCTCCACAGTATAACGAAGAAACGCACAACTCGTAAGCCGGATTCTGTTTAAGCAAGATTTATCTTAGCCGAGGCTTGATGACCGTCTCTTGCTGTCTAAGCAAGATATAGGGAGTAGGTCCATTCAGGTCAAGGTCGCTCGTTGCAGCCGGGAGGATTGTCGCCACCCTAGGCACCCAGTCGCTTGGTCGTTTCACGCGGCGCCACCCGCATCGTCACTGTTACTCTAACTGGCTCCCCGATTTTATCGGGGATCCCCCGCTTTCACGGGGCACCGTCTACTCTGCTGTCCGGACTTTCCTCTTTATAACTTCTTTTTCCGATAGAGTCAGAAATTAAAGTGTAAAGCCATTGCCCGGTTGTGCGTTTCAGGAGAAATTATAGCTTTTTAAGGTGGAAAAATCAATCTTGTCGGCTGAGAGCCACTCGATACCGGCGCGCTTTTGCCACCAGGTTTGCTGGCGCTTGGCGTACTGAATTTCCTCGAGAGTCCAGGCTGCTTTGAGTTGATCGAGGGTGAGATGTTTACTGAGGTACTTCAGGATCAGTTGGTAGCCAAGAGTAGCCTTGGCTTGGATAGCATTGGTGCGATATTTTTTTTCAAACTGCCTAACTTCTTGAATTACGCCTTGTTTGAGCCGTTGGTCAACTCGCTTAGCGATCTTGGTCTCAACCAGTTTCATTGACAGCTGCAAACCAAATTGAGCAACTGGTCTAACACCGACGGTTGGTGGTATTGGTTTTTCTGCTAGAGAGACTTCAATCGCTCGAATGAGACGGCGCTGGTTGTTTCGATCGGAATTATTCATTTGTTTCCAGCGTGCCGGCCAAGTAGTTTGTAGGTGTTGTTGGAGTTCTTTGAGTGGGAGCGAGTCAAGTTTTCGGCGCAACTGAAGGTCTGGTTTGATAGCAGTGGTTTCGGCTGGGGAGAAAATCTGCTGGTGATAGAGTCCAGTGCCGCCAACGACAACAATTGCCGTTTGCCCGTCCGCGTGACCATACAGGTTTTCAAACAGTCGTTGAAAGTGAGCGACCGACCAATCGGCATCGCCGAAAACGCAAGCCACTCCATGCAGTTCGATTGGTTGGTTAGTGTTGACGAAAT
Source organism: Candidatus Pacebacteria bacterium GW2011_GWA1_46_10 (assembly GCA_001002135.1). GTDB lineage: Bacteria > Patescibacteriota > Microgenomatia > UBA1400 > PJMF01 > UBA10119. Next base: position 8,367 of record LCLP01000002.1, on the reverse strand, counting down.
AGGGGTAAAGATACTCAGCTTGCTTGGCGGGTTGAAAATCACTGGGGATATCAGCGCCGGAGAGAATTTCCAAGCCTTGGAAAACTTGTTTGGAATCGGCGGCAAGGAGAATTACTTTTTGTTTGCCTTGGTCAAGCAAATGCTCGGCCAGTTGGAGGGCGAAAGCAGTTTTGCCGGTGGCGGTCAGGCCGACGACGGAAAAGACTAAAGGTTTTTTCATTACTCAAACGACTTTTGGTCGACGGTGCAGATTATTTTTATTAATGATTTCGTCCAAAATCTCCCAGCGGCGTTTTTTGATGACGTGTGGGATATCATCCTCATACAGCCGATCAGCGGCGGTGCCGGGGCGTGGTGAGTACATGGCCACAAAACCGACTTTCCACTGGGTGCTTTCCACAACATCCACGGTTTCTTGAAACTCATCCTCAGTTTCGCCAGGAAAGCCAACAATAATATCGGTCCCCAGCACAATAGATGGATCGCCTGCCTTCAGTTTCTTGGCGATGCGTAAATAGTCAACTTTTTTGTAGCCGCGGTTCATCCGGTGTAAGACACTGTTGCTACCCGATTGAATCGGCAAATGCACGTAGCGATCGATTTTTTGGTTGTTGATGATCTCGTCGATCAGCTCATCGTGGAAGTCCCACGGATTGGCGCTGATGAAGCGGATGGTTTTGAGTTGGTCAAACTGACTGATTTTACGCAGGAGTTTGACGAAAGGCGGTGTCCCTTTAGGTTTGAAGTACTGTGAAGTGTTGGAGGGTAGCATCTCGCGGGTGATTGGTTTACCGCTCATAAAGAGTTTGCGCAGGCCAATGCCAACTTTTTCCAAGCCCCAAGAATTAACGTTTTGGCCTAAAAGAGTGATCTCGGTGTAGCCTTGATCGACTAAATCTTTCACCTCGGCCATGATTTCATCCAGACTGCGGGACTGTTCTCTCCCTCGTGAGTAGGGCACGATACAGTAAGTGCAAAATGAATTACAGCCGGCCGAGATCGGCACCCAAGCGTGTTTTTTATCTCGGCGTATGGCGGCTTGGTTAAAACCCACTTCATTGACCGGCAAGATTTCATCGATGACTGGAATCATCTCCATAATCTTGTTTTTGCCGTGATGGAGCATACAGCCGGTGAAGATAATTTTGGGTCGTGGTTGTTTGGCCAGCTGGTAGTGTTGGACAACATTATGGATAAAGGCACGAGCTCGGTGCTCAGCTCGCTGACGAATAGCGCAGGTGTTGATAACTAGTTCATCACAATTTTTCCAGCTGTCCGCTTCCACATACCCGCGTGCTTCATAGTCGCCGGCAATTCGCTCGGAATCACTTTTATTTGATTGGCAACCGAAGGTTTTAATAAAGTAACTCTGCTTCATGGAGGCACGGATGGGATTCGAACCCACGAACGGAGGTTTTGCAGACCTCGCCATTAGACCACTCTGGTACCGTGCCCAATGATGATAGGTGGATTATAACGGGGCAAGACCAGAATTACGAGGATTTTCTGGGTTTTTGCTCGTATAATTCTGTCTGATGAACTTTTTGAGTCACCGCATGGCGATTGAGCTTGATCACTTTCAAGCGCTTGGTGAGGGTTTACGCCGGATGTTGTTGTCGTACGCCTTTTTTTTTGGTGGCTGATCCAATCCTCAGTATTTTTATGAATACTTTTCTTTGGCGCCAGAGTGGTGACGTAACATTAATCGGGTTATATAACTTGGGGTGGGTGCTTGGTCTGCCGATTGGCTTTATTGCCAACGGTTTGCTGTTGCGAAAAATTCATGTCAAATATCTGTATTTCTTTGGCACGGTATTGCAGGGTATTGGTTCGGCATTGGCGATTTTTAGTGGGGTGTTGACGCCGTTATCCGTGATTATCTATGGTTCGCTGTATGGGACTGCCTCTGGTTTTTTCTGGGGTAACCGCAATTCGCTGGATTTTCGACTGAGTCATGGCAGGAACCGTAGCTTTTATAATCATTTGTATTACGTGGTTAACTTGTTGCTGCAGGTGATTGCGCCAATCGTGATTGGGTGGCTGATCGTTTCGGGTGAGAAGCTTGACCTGTATAGCGCTGAGTCAGCCTACAAAGTGTTATTGGGCTTGGCGCTTTTGTCGCTGACCGTAAGCGGCAGTTTGGTGGCGGTTTTCCCAATGCCGCGCGTTATACCAAAAAAGTTATTTATGAGTAAACCATCCAAGCATTGGCGGCAAGTCAGGTTGTTTAACGTGCTCTTTAACCTAATGTGGGGTATTAATTTCTTTTTGCCGGCCTCACTGATTCTCTACTTTGGTAGCAAGGAAGGCATTTTAGGGACTCTACAATCGGTGGCGGCGCTACTAGCTGCTGGAGTGATGTATATTTTGGGTCGCAAAACACACATCAAATACGCGCCAAGAACGGTATTATTGGCCAACGTGTTGTACCTACTGAGTTGTCTTTTTCTCATTTGGCAGTTTTCGTGGCTTGGTGCGGCTGTTTATCTGATTACAGTGATGATTGTCAGTCCGATTCGCTGGAGCGCCAGTTACACGGTGATTATGGAAATTATGGACGGCGAGGACGGTGTGCTGGACGGAGAAGCGGATTATGCGGTAGTGCTGGATAATGAACTGATGTTTAATCTTGGTCGCAGTCTCTCAATTGTATTTTTATTGGTGATGGTGTCGATTTCGCTGGAAGGAGCTTTGAAATGGGTGCCGCTGGTGATGGCGGTTACTCAGTTCGGGGTTTTACTGCCACTCCGGCGGATGGTCACCCAAGCCCTGCGTGCTAAAATTTCATGACCATGACGACACAATACTCTACTCAACCACAAGTCGGGGTGGCGGTAATGATTATCCGCGACCGGAAAATTCTACTTGGCAAGCGCCTGACCTCGCATGGCACTGGTACTTGGCACCTGCCTGGCGGTCACCTGGAGTTTATGGAAACTGTTGAAGACTGTGCTAGACGGGAGGTGTTGGAAGAAACCGGTCTCGAGATCGAAAACGTTGAACTTGGACCCTACACCAACGATTTTTTTGTCAAAGAAAACAAACACTACATTACCCTCTTTGTGCTGTGCACTGCTAAAGGTAAACCCAGGGCCATGGAGCCGGAAAAGTGTGTTGAGTGGAAGTGGTTTGAGTGGGACAATTTACCCAAGCCACTGTTTTTATCAGTGGAGAATTTAATTAAAAGCGGGTTTTCTCTATGAGCTCTTTTTACTTAGCTTATGTAACTAATATTGAAAAATTTGATTCACTAGTATATATATTTATGTATTAAATATGTTAAACTGAAGGGCAAAATGGCAAGACTTAATACTCCAGAAGGTTATAAGCCGAGCGGCAGAAGTGAGGAGAAAATTAGGGAAAGAATCAACCAAATCCCTATAATGTCGCTGACGTCTCCTAATTTTTCATCTGAATCAAAAAACGACTTGAGATTGAAGTGGTGGGAAGAGATTGCACTCAAGCAAAAAGATTTGGATGAGGCAGAAGCATACGAAGAAAATAATCGTAGAAATCAAACCGCTGCCTAGAAAGTTGGTATGCTGCAATCTTCAGAAGTTCATTTGGAAAAAGTTGTTCTTCCGAGCGGGACTGTCAAAGCTGGTGTGAGGTTGGAAAATGGACTTATTGTCGCGTTGAGTGAGAAACATCTTGAAGAAGAAGCTCCCGAACTGAGTGAATATGAACTGCTTTCAATTGCTGCTCTTAGAACAGATGAAGGATTTAATCGGGTTTTGGAGTCAATGGAAAAAGAGTTGGGAATGACTCTTCCTATTAGAACTGAACCCAAAAGCGGCGAAGTGAATTGGTATGCTTGGGCTTCAGTAATAGCAACCGATACTAAAACTTTTGTAAATCTTCACTATATGCAGATCTAGTGCCCTTAGCCCTTCCGCAACATTTATTAAGGAAGAAAAAACTAAATATGCATCAGCTGAACCAAGAAATTCTTGGCAAATACGCAGACTTAATGGTTAATTTTGCTGCGGGAGGCGGAGAAGGAGTTAAAGCTGGTGAGGTAGTGAGTATTAGCTATGGTTCTGGCATTGCTTTACCATTGGCTATTGAACTTTCAAGAGCAGCAACCAAAGTAGGGGCATTGATAATAGACTCCCCTTTTACTCCGGGAATGATTCACGTTTTACTTGAAGGGGGAAATGAAGAGCAAGTGCAGTGGTTGTCAAACTCATCATTAGCTCGAGAAGAAGAAATAAATCACCTTATTCAAGTGGCGCCAGTTTACCCACAAGATGAATTTGAAGGTATAACACAAGAACAAATAAGGATTTATAGCGAGGGAAAAACCCCAATAAGAGAAATACGGGCAAATAGAGAGGCTGAAGGAAATTTTGCATGGACACTTTGTCGTTTTCCAACTCAAGAAGAAGCTGATTTGGCTGGGATTAGTTTAGAAAAATTATGGGAGGTTGTGATTGCAGCATGCTATCTTAATGAACTTAACCCTGTTGAGAAATGGAAAGAAATACAAGAGCGTATTAAGTTTAATAGAGAAAAATTAGATAAACTAGGAAACGTTGAGTTTCAGATCAAAAATAAAAGTACAGATTTGACTGTCCAAGTAGGAGAAAACAGAAGATGGAATGGTGGCAGTACAATCAACATGCCCTCTTTTGAAGTTTGGACTTCACCAGATTACCGATCAGTGAATGGCTATGTTTATTTTAATACTCCGAGAATTTTAAATGGCAAGGTTCTCAAAGGAGTTAAATTAGTTTTTGTTAATGGAGTGGTAACTGAGGCCACTGCAGAAGAGGGTCTAGAAGAGCTAAATGGATTGATTGGTACTAATGGCTGTAATATTGTTGGCGAGTTGGCTTTTACCGATAAAACTTTATCTAATATTAGTGATTTTACAGCTAATACGTTGTATGACGAAAATATGGGTGGTTTTCATTTGGCTTTGGGTAGGTGTTACCCAGATACTTACACTGGAGATTCAACAAATGATGAGGAACTAGCAGCACGTGGGTTTAGTGGTAGAGCAACGCCGCTTCATGTTGATTTCGTATCAACAGAGCCAGTGCAAGTAACGGCAAAATCGCTCGATGACTCTACACCTCAAAAAGAACTGGTAATAATTGATGATGGGATTTTTGTTTGGTAGTTAATGCGCAAAACCCTGTGTTTGTTACTTAACAAGAGAAGCTGAACTAATTGACAATTTAATAATTATAGGGTAGAACATAAAGGTAACTTTTGTATTATTTTATATCATTTTGTATCAATAAAAATTAAGGAGACAACGGAATGTCAAAAGAGCAAAAATACATTTCTCTAAAGGAAAGACCACTTGATGAGCCAGTAACTTCAGCTCTTGAACCAGAAGGTTCTTTGAACGAAGCTCCAATTGTTGCTCATATACGCGCTTTATTGTGTGTATTTAATGTTCAACCAATTCCTGAAGATGTCTCCATAGCTATCTTAAACAAAGGATCTAGAGGGTCTAGAGATCAAATTTCGTTAAAACAACTTATACAAACTTGGAACAGTAGTTTCGCAACGGAAAATGAGTCAGCAATAGCCCGCCAACTCTCTGACTTTGTCTTAGGCACTTTTATCGATACGATTGCTCTGTCCTATGGTGGCTATGACTATGAACGGAGGCGAAATGCCCTTACCTTGGCACTGATGACAGCTATGGCAGGTGAAACTTTTATTAAAGAAAGTGTGGTGGAGAGTTCCGCCTTAGATGTTGAAGAATAATTGTTGTGACCCCATGGGGAATCGAACCCCAGTTGCCGGGATGAAAACCCGGAGTCCTAACCGCTAGACGATGGGGCCATTATGGCTTATTAGTTTATCATCTAACCCCAGTTGTCCCGATGGAATCGGGATGTCCTAACCGCTAGACGATGGGGCCATTATGGCTTATTAGTTTATCGATGTACTTCTTGTTTTTCCAAGACTTCATTTGTTGTTCTCGCAACACCGCCTCTGATCGAGTATTGTATGATTCATGGTAAACCAGTTCAACTGGTCTTTTAGTTTTTGTGTACTTAGATCCACCAGCATTATGTCGTTTGACCCTCACCCCGACATCTCGAGTGCTACCAATGTAATATGATCCATCTTTACATTTTAAGATATAACAACTATACATATCTTGAAGGCAGGAATCGAACCCCAGTTGTCCCGATGGAATCGGGATGTCCTAACCGCTAGACGATGGGGCCATTATGGCCAGGTAATATTTTCAAAGTGCTCTACTCCACTCGGAGTAACCGCTATGATATCAAAGCGGTAGAGATTTCGTAAGCCTTTGGCCTGTAAATAGGCTTTGGCCGCCCGATTGAGCGAGCGCAGTTTCAGCCGCTTGACTGCACTGCTTGGATGACCAAACTGTGGGTGGTGGCGAGTTTTCACCTCGACAAAGACGATTTCGTTGTGTCTCCGATCAAGCACGACCAAGTCAAGTTCATAATTTTTAAAGACCACGTTTTTATCGATAATCAAATACCCTTGATTAACCAACCACCTTTGCGCGCGCCGTTCTCCAATGGCGCCGGTGACAAAATGAGCCCACTTATACTGCTTTGGTGAAAGTACTCTGTTCTTTAACGCGGGTAGCTGCTTTACCAACTTTGGCACGAAGATAATATAACTTGCTGCGGCGAACATCTCCCTGACGTTTGACCTCGATCTTTTTAATAGAGGGTAACTGGACTGGGAAAATCTTCTCTACCCCGACAGAGTTAGCGCCAATCTTGCGGACAGTAAACGACTTGCCGGCGCCGCGATTTTTGATAGCAATCACAATGCCCTCGAAGACCTGGACGCGTTTCTTGTCACCCTCCGCGATTTCCTGGTGCACTCGCACGGTGTCGCCAGAGGAGATTTGCTGGTCTTGGTACATAAAAAACTGTGCCATAGAATGGGTATTGTATCACTTGGCAGCCGCTTTGGCCTGGGCATTTTTGGTCACCGCTTTGAGGTATTCGATGAAAATAGGATGTGGTTTGAGCGGCTTGGATTTGTATTCCGGATGACCCTGGGTAGCCAGGAAGAACGGGTGGACTGATTTTGGTAACTCAATTAACTCGACAAAGAAATCATCAGGACTGACGCCGCCAATAATCACCCCGTTTTCCGTCAGCACCTTGCGATACTCGTTGTTGACCTCATAACGGTGGCGATGACGCTCAGAAGTGAGATGGTGTTTCTTATCCTTGAAGGCCCTGTGCTTATCATAAATTTCGTGGGCCAGAGTCCCAGGTTTCACGACACAGTCGTAGGCCCCCAAGCGCATACTGGCTCCAACGCCTTTGATCGTTTGATATTTCTTTTCGAAAGGAATGTCATGGATGATCGGATACGGCGTTTTTTCATCTACTTCTTTGGTGTGAGCGCCCTTCAGACCACAGACATGACGGGCATATTCAACCAGTGCCAATTGCAAACCGTAGCAAAGTCCAAGATACGGCACTTTGTTTTCGCGGGCGTACTGGACGGCATCAATCTTCCCTTCCACTCCCCGACTGCCCCAGCCGATTGGCACGATCACTCCATCAGCTTTCTTAAGATCTTTGAGAGCTTTAGGGTTTTTCTTTTGGAGCTCCTCGGCGTTGATGAAAATGATGTTGAGGCCGACACCGTTAAACCAGCTGGCGTGATTGAGGGCCTCCAAGAGTGAGGTGTATGAATCTTGCAGTTCATAATCGCCGGTGGCGATGTATTTGGCGATGATGGCGACGGAAATCTTTGCTTTTTTGTTCGAGCGAATCTTTTTGACCAAGTCTTTCCAAGCCTTAAGCGCTGTTTTTTTGGCCGGCAGCTTCAGTTTTTCCAAGATGCGCCGGTCAAAGTGCTGTTCGTGGAAAAGCAGTGGAATTTGGTAAATGCTTTTGACATCCGGGTTGGAAATGATGTCTTCTTTATGCATGTTGGAAAAGTAGGCCACCTTTTCCTTGCGTTTATCGTCGATCTGAGACTCAGCTCGGCCGACAATAAAGTCAGGCTGAATCCCCATCGCTTGGAGTTGTTTCACTGACAACTGAGTAGGTTTGGACTTAAGCTCGTTGATATGCGAAGGTGTCGGGAAATAGGTGACATGAACCAGCAGCACATCGTTTGGCAAAGACTGTTTCATTAGGCGGTAGGCCTCGTAGTAAATAATATTTTGGTACTCACCAGCCGTCCCGCCCAGCTCAATCAAGATAATATCGTAACCATCAATGGCTTCTCGAATGCGGCGAATCACTTCTTCTGGGATATAAGGAATGGCATCGACCGTCACCCCCTCGTATTCCAGATTTTTAGCCTTTTCGATGACTGTGGAGTAAATCTGGCCCATGGTGACGAAGTTTTTGTAGCCCACTTCTTTGTCCAGAAACCGCTCATAGGTCCCCA